>CAIWHR010000001.1 GCA_903912485.1 uncultured beta proteobacterium
GACCGCCGGGCGGGTGGGCGCGGTGATCGCCGCCGCCGGCCCCGGCCTGTCGGCGCTGGTGGAGGCGCTGCGTGCGGCGGAGCCTTCGGCCGCCCCGGCGACGCCGCTCGACCCGGCTGCCGCGCTGGCGGCGCTGCGCGCGATGACCGAGCAGCTGCGCAACGCCGACATGGCGGCGACCGACGCGATGAGCGCGCTGCGACGGCAGTTCGGCGGCAGCCTCGGCCCGCGTCTGCAGCCGATGGACGAGGCGATCGGCACGCTCGACTTCGAGCACGCGCTGCGCCTGTGCGGCGAGCTCATCGGCGAGCTCGACCGGCGTCAACCCGCGGGAATGACATGCCAGCCGTCGAAGCCGGCCTGATCGCCGCGCTGCCGGGCGAGCCTTCGCGCCGGCCGCGGCTGCTCGCCGTGGACGACCAGCCGCTCAACATCCAGGCGCTCTACCAGGCGTTCGCCGCCGACCACCAGGTGCTGATGGCCACCGGCGGCGAGCAGGCGCTCGCGCTGTGCGTCAGCCAGCAGCCCGACCTGGTGCTGCTGGACGTGATGATGCCGGGCATGGACGGCTACGAGGTGTGCCGTCGGCTCAAGTCCGACCGGGCGACCCGCGACATCCCGGTCATCTTCGTCACTGCGCACACCGACGAAGCGGCCGAGACGCTGGGGCTGGAATTGGGCGCGGTGGATTTCATCTCCAAGCCGATCAATCCGAAGATCGTGCGTGCCCGCGTCAAGACGCACCTGACGCTGAAGGCGCAGTCGGACCTGCTGCGCCAATGGGTCTACATCGACGGCCTCACCGGCGTCTTCAACCGGCGCCACTTCGACGAGCGCCTCGAAGCCGAATGGGGCCGCGCCGTGCGCGGCGGGACGGCGCTGTCCGTGATCATGCTCGACGTGGATTTCTTCAAGCGCTACAACGACCGCTACGGCCATCAGGCGGGCGACGACTGCCTGCGCCAGATCGCCGCCGTCCTGAAGAGCGGCCTGCGGCGGTCCGCCGATCTCGTCGCGCGCTACGGCGGCGAGGAGTTCGTCTGCCTGCTGCCCGACACCGACCTGACCGGTGCGATGAGCCTCGCGCAACGCCTGGGGCAGGAGGTGTTCGCGCGCCGGATCGAGCACGCCGACTCGTCGGCGGCAGCGGTGGTCACCGTGAGCCTGGGCGTGTGCAGCAGGCGCAGCGGCGACTCGGGCAGCGCCGCGGCGCTGTTGCGCGAGGCCGATGCGCAGCTCTACCTGGCCAAGACGCGCGGGCGCCACCAGGCCTGCGGCGTCGAGCCGGCTTCGCCTGCCGAGCCGCGCGGCGTCCAGACCCACGTCAAGCCAATCGCGCCGAGCGCCGCCGAACCCCTTCCGGGTCCGGTGCGATGACGGGGAAATGAGAGAATATCCCAACCGGTGCGGCTGCGTTCCATTCAACGACGAGGAGAGGCATCATGGCTATGATCTGGTCCCCCAAGCTGGCCTTGGGGATCGAGTCGGTCGATCGCGAGCACCAGCAACTGGTCGTGCTCATCAACGAGCTCGACGCCGCGATCAAGAGCGGCAAGGGCAATCAGGTGGTCGGGGGCGCCGTCGACAGGCTGTCGAGCTACACGGTCATGCATTTCGGGCGCGAGGAAAAGCTGTTCGCGCAGCACGGCTACGCCGAGTCGGCGGCGCACAAGCTGGAGCACAAGGCCTTCATCGACAAGGTCGCCGAGTTCAAGGCCGGCCTCGAGCGCGGGCGGCTGGGCCTCAGCTACTCGATCATGACCTACCTCGAGGAGTGGATCCAGAAGCACATCCTCACCGTCGACAAGAAGTACGTCCCGTTCATGCAGGGCAAGGGCGTGAAGTGACCGCGGCTTCCCGCGGCCAACGGGGGAAGTCCGTCCCGGGTCCGCGCGCCTGAAGCCGCGCCTCCGCGCGCACCGGCGATGTCCGTCGACCCGGTCGTTCCCAGGCACGAAGGGCTGCGGCGGGCCGTCGTCTGGCTCGCCGAGCAGGGCGCGGCCTCGCCGCAGCTGGTCGAGGAAGCCTGCCGGCGCTTCGACCTCGGCCCCGCGGACGAGGAGTTCCTGATCGCCGAGTACCGGCGAGCGCAGGCCCGACCGGAGCGCTGACGCCGGTCGCCGCCATTGCGGGTCCCCGCGTCAGGGACCCCGGGGAGGGAGCGGCAGGTCGGGGGCCTTGCCGCGGCCGTCGACGAGGTGGGCGAGTGCGAGGATCGGATGCCGCCACAGCATTCGCGGCCCGGCATGGCGCATCACGACGCGAACCCGCTCGCGCATGGCGGCGTTGTAGCAATGCACCTTGCAGCTCGCGCAGGTCGGCTTGTCGTCGCCGAAGACGCAGCGGTCGAGGCGGCGGGTGGCGTACGCCATCAGCTCCCGGCACTCGCCGCAAAGGTCAACCCGCGGGGATCGCTGCGCGGCGTGGTGGCCGCGGCAGTAGATGTCCACCATCGCCGACAGCGTGGCGAGTTCGCGCGCGAGGCGCGGATAGCGGCCGCGGTCGTGCGCGCGGCGCGTCGCCGGCGGCGCGACGGGACGGGATGCGTTGGCGTCGATCATGCCGCGGAGCTTGCCCGAGGCGCAGAATGGCGGCCATGATCTGCGTCAAGCGGCCGCGGGCCGCGCGCAACGACACGGGAAACGACACGTGAAGCTATCGGTGCTCGATCAGTCCACGGCCGCGCAGGGTCGCGACCCCGCCGCCGCGATTCCCGAGACGCTGGCGCTGGCGCGCCACTGCGACGCGCTCGGCTACCACCGCTACTGGGTCTCCGAGCACCACAACAGCGACAGCATCGTCGGCTCCGCGCCCGAAGTCCTGATGGCGGCGATCGCGGCGACGACGGCGCGCATCCGCGTCGGCAGCGCCGGCGTGATGCTGCCGCACTATTCGGCGCTGAAGGTGGCCGAGCAGTTCCGGGTGCTGGAGGGCATCGCGCCGGGCCGCATCGACCTCGGCGTCGGGCGCGCGCCGGGATCGGACCGGTTGACGGCGCTGGCGCTCAATCCGTACAGCAACGCGGCCGACGAGTTCCCGCAGCAGGTCCGCGACCTCCAGGCGTGGGTCTCGGGCGCGCCGCTGCCCGGCGATCACCGCTTCCGCGCGGTGAAGGCGCAGCCGCAGGGGCCGACGTCGCCCGAGCTGTGGATCCTCGGCAGTTCCGACTACGGCGCGAGGCTCGCGGCGCACTTCGGTCTGCCGTATGCGTTCGCGTACTTCTTCAGCGACGGCCGCGGCGTCGAGGAGGCGCTGCACCTCTACCGCAGCCAATACCGTCCCAGCGCGCGCCATCCGCGGCCGCAGGCGACGATCTGCGTCTGGGCGCTGGCCGCCGACACCGACGCCGAAGCGCGGCGGCTCTTGATGACGCGCGAGTACTGGCGCATCGGGTTCGAGCAGGGGCTTCGGATGCCGCTGGTGACGCCGGAGGACGCGGCGGCGCACCGGTACACCGACGCCGAAAGGGACAGCATCGAGAAGCTGCGCCGCAGCGCTTTCGTCGGCACCGGCGCCGACGTCCGCTCGCGCCTGACGGCGCTGGCCGACCGGCTGGACCTCGACGAGCTCGTCGTCGTCACCTGGACGCACGATCCGGAGGCGCGCCGCCGCTCGTACGAACTGCTGGCCGGCGCGTTCGGCCTCGGCGCCGGCGACCGCGCCGCGGCGTCGGTCGCCGGTCCGGCGGCGGCCTAGGCCGCGCCGACGCGCGAAGGACCCGCGATGAACATCATTCCCGCAGCGGTCGGCGCAGCGATCGACGACATCGACACGCCGGCGCTGCTCGTCGACCTCGACGCCCTCGACCGCAACGTGCACCGGATGGCCGATTACGCGCGGTCGGCCGGCGTGCGGCTGCGCCCGCACGCGAAGACGCACAAGTGTCCGTCGATTGCGCTGCGGCAGATCGCTGCCGGCGCCGTCGGGCAGTGCTGCCAGAAGGTCGGCGAGGCCGAGGCGCTGGTCCGCGGCGGCGTGCGCGACGTTCTGGTCAGCAACGAAGTCGTCGGCGTGCAGAAGCTGCGCCGGCTCGCCGCGCTGGCGACCGAGGCGGCGATCGCGCTGTGTTTCGACGCGCCGGAGCAGGTCGACGCCGCATCGCACGCGGCGGTCGAGGCCGGCGTGACGCTCGGCGGCCTGGTCGAGATCGACGTCGGCATGCAGCGCTGCGGCGTGGCGCCCGGGCCGCCCGCGCGCGACCTCGCCCGGCGGATAAGCGAGGCGCCAGGCCTGGAATTTCGCGGCCTGCAGGCGTATCACGGCGGCGCGCAGCACCTGCACGGCGCCTGCGAGCGCGAGCGGGCGATCGAGGCTGCGGCCGACGCGGTGCGGGTCACTCTCGACGCGCTCGGTCGCGCCGGCCTGCCCTGCGCCGTCGTCAGCGGCGCGGGGACGGGCACGTTCCGGCTCGAGGGCAGGAGCGGCCTGTGGAACGAGCTGCAGGCCGGCTCCTACGTCTTCATGGACACCGAGTACGCGCAGATCGGCGGCAGGGACGGCGGCCTCTACACCGAGTTCGAGCACAGCCTGTTCGTGCTGGCGACGGTGATGAGCGTGCCGGCCGCCGATCGCGCGATCGTCGACGCCGGGCTGAAGTCGTACAGCGGCGAAAAGGGCGCGCCCTGGGTCCACGGGCGGCACGACGTCGCGGTCGTCGGCGTCTCGGACGAGCACGGCCGGCTGCAGCTGGGCGAGCGCGCCCGGAGGCTGCGGCTGGGCGACAAGGTGATGCTGATCCCGGGCCACTGCGACCCGACGGTCAACCTGCACGACTGGTACGTCGCGGTCCGCCGCGGCCGGGTGGAGGCGCTGTGGCCGATCACCGCGCGCGGCGCGAGCAGTTGAGCGCCGACCGCGAGGCGGTCCGGCCGCGGCCGGACGCCGATCGGCGCCAAGAGTAAGATCGGCTTCGCTGACAACGCTCAGGAAACGACGCTCAAACGAGACCGGGGGAACGACATGGACGAGCAACTGCGCATCGCTGCACTGGAATACCACCGCCTGCCGCGGCCGGGAAAGATCTCGATCGCACCCACCAAGGGGCTCATCAACCAGCGCGACCTGGCGCTCGCCTACTCGCCGGGGGTGGCCGCCGCCTGCGACGCCATCGCCGCCGATCCGCGCGAGGCGCAGACGCTGACGTCGCGCGGCAACCTGGTCGCGGTGGTCACCAACGGCACCGCGGTGCTGGGCCTGGGCAACATCGGACCGCTCGCCGGCAAGCCGGTGATGGAGGGCAAGGCCTGCCTGTTCAAGAAATTCGCCGGCATCGACGTGTTCGACATCGAGCTCGCCGAGAACGATCCCGAAGAGCTGGTGAAGACGATCGCCCGGCTCGAGCCGACGTTCGGCGGCATCAACCTCGAGGACATCAAGGCGCCGGACTGCTTCTACATCGAGCGCAAGCTGCGCGAGAAGATGAAGATCCCGGTGTTCCACGACGACCAGCACGGCACCGCGATCGTCGCCGGCGCGTTCATGCTCAACGGCCTTAAGGTCGTGGCCAAGGACATCGCCAAGGTCAGGCTGGTGTGCTCGGGCGCGGGCGCCGCGGCGATCGCCTGCCTCGACCTGATGGTCGGCGTCGGCCTGAAGCGCGAAAACATCATGGTCTGCGACAGCAAGGGCGTGATCTACCAGGGCCGCGAGACGCCGATGGAGGAGAACAAGGCGCGCTACGCCCGCGACACCCAGGCGCGCACGCTGGCCGACGCCATTGTCGGCGCCGACATCTTTCTCGGGCTGTCGGGCGCGAGGGTGCTCACGCAGGACATGGTCAAGGGGATGGCGGGAACGCCGCTGATCCTGGCGCTGGCCAATCCCGAGCCGGAGATCCTGCCCGAGCTGGCCAAGGCGGTGCGGCCCGACGCCATCATCGCCACCGGCCGTTCGGACTACCCGAACCAGGTCAACAACGTGCTGTGCTTTCCGTTCATCTTCCGCGGCGCGCTCGACGTCGGCGCGACGACGATCAACGAGGCGATGAAGCTCGCCTGCATGCGCGCGATCGCCGAGCTCGCGCACGCCGAGCAGTCCGACGTCGTCGCGCAGGCGTACGCCGGCGAGGACCTGTCGTTCGGCCCCGAATACCTGATCCCGAAGCCCTTCGACCCGCGGCTGATGGTGATGGTGCCGCCGGCGGTGGCGAAGGCGGCGATGGACAGCGGCGTCGCGACGCGCCCGATCGCCGACTTCGACGCGTATCGCGAGAGGCTGTCGCAGTTCATCTACCACTCCGGCCTGATCATGAAGCCGGTGTTCGCCGGCGCCAAGCGCGCGCCCAAGCGCGTCGCCTACTCCGAAGGCGAAGAGGAGCGCGTCCTGCGCGCGGTGCAGGTCGTCGTCGACGAGGGGCTCGCGCGGCCGGTGCTGATCGGCCGCCCCGAGGTCATCGCGGCGCGGGTCGAGCGCTTCGGGCTGCGGATCAAGGCCGGCCAGGATTTCGACCTCGTCAACATCAACAGCGACGCGCGCTACAAGGCCTGCTGGCAGTTGTACTACCAGCTGATGGGACGGCAGGGCATCTCGCCCGAGGATGCGAAGGAGGCGGTGCTGCGCAAGCCGTCGCTGATCGGGATGCTGCTGCTGCGGATGGGGGAGTGCGACGCGCTGGTGTGCGGCACCGTCGGCAAGTACCACGCGCACCTGCGGCACGTGGGCGACGTCATCGGACGGCGGCCCGACGCGCCGGTGTTCGCGGCGATGAACGGCCTGCTGCTGCCCAACCGCACGCTGTTCGTCGGCGACACCTACGTCAACCGCGACCCTTCCGCCGAACAGCTGGCGGAGATCACGATGCTGGCGGCGGAGGCGGTCCGCCGCTTCGGGCTGGTGCCCAAGGTCGCGCTGCTGTCGCATTCCAATTTCGGCAGCGACGACTCGGACTCGGCGCGCAAGATGCGCGAAGTCCGGCGGCTGGTGATGGAGCGCGTGCCCGGGCTGGAGATCGACGGCGAGATGCACGGCGACGCGGCGCTGTCGGAGGCGATCCGTTCGCGCGTGCACCCCGACTCGACGCTGAAGGGCGAGGCGAACCTGCTGATCATGCCGAACCTCGATGCCGCCAACATCTCGTTCAACCTGCTCAAGATCACCGGCGGTGAAGGCGTCACCGTCGGTCCGATCCTGCTGGGGGCGTGCAAGACGGTGCTGATCGCGACGCCGTCGGC
The DNA here is from genome assembly GCA_903912485.1 of uncultured beta proteobacterium. Lineage (GTDB taxonomy): Bacteria > Pseudomonadota > Gammaproteobacteria > Burkholderiales > Casimicrobiaceae > CAIWHR01. Next base: position 7,170 of record CAIWHR010000001.1, read on the forward strand.
GACGGTGCGCCGGCTGGTCAACCTGACGGCGCTGGCGGTGGTCGGCGCGGGCGCTGCGGAGGACTGACCGGGCGCGCGCAACCGCCGCGCCCGCGGGGATTGCCGGATCAGTGCGCGGCGAGCGCGCTGCCCGGGTGCGCCGGAACGATCCTCAGCGCGGCGGCGGGGCCGTTGCCGGCAACCGTCGTGCCTGCCGGCGCGGCGGCCGACAGACGATCGATGCTGTCGAGCGCCCGCCAGGCGCTGCGCCAGCCGTAGGTCGCCATGGCGCCGCCCGCGAGGAGCGCTGCCAGCGCGACGCCGGCAGTCGCGCCGCCGTTGACCAGGATCAGCAGTCCTGCGGCGGCGACGCTGGCGCCGACGAAGCCTACGCCGGACCACATGCCGCTCCGGGTGATCGCACGGCCCGCCTCGTTGGTGAGGCCGGGCGCATAGCGCGTGTACAGCGGGCGGCTGACGAGGAAGCTGTCGCGACCGTAGGCTTCGGTCATCAGGCGCATCACGTTGGTGGCGGAACCCTTCGCCGATGCGTCGTCGCCGCGTCTTGCAGGCAGCGCGCCGTTGAAATCGTTGACGGGGACCTTGTTGACTTCCATTGCTGACTCCCAGTGCCGTTCGGGCTTTGTTGGCGCCGCCAACCGAGTATTGGTGCAGCGCACAACGGAAAGATAGGGCCGGCACCGGGAATCGTCAAATAGTCGTTTCCGATAGTCGAGATCAGTTTGGCTGATGACGCCGCAACCCGTTGGCGCAGCGCAACAAAACGGGTTGGGCAGGTCGTCTCCGCGTCATGCGGCGACCGCGGTATCCTCGGCCTCGTCGCGCACCATCCGGCGCAGGATCTTGCCGACCGGCGTCTTGGGCAGCGGCTCCTCGCGCCACTGAACCTGCTTGGGAACCTTGTAGGCGGTGAGGTGCTTGCGGCAATGGGCGATCAACTCGTCCGTCGTGAGCGCGGGGTCCCTGCGCACGACGACGACCTTCACCGCGTGGCCGGTCCGCTCGTCCTTCGTGCCGATGCAGGCGGCCTCGAGCACGCCCGGATGGCTCATCACCACTTCCTCGACCTCGTTGGGGAAGACCTTGAAGCCCGACACGACGATCATGTCCTTCTTGCGGTCGGTGATCTTGATGTAGCCCCGCGGATCCATGTGGCCCATGTCGCCGGTGCGCAGCCAGCCGTCCCCGGTGAAGACCTTGGCCGTTTCATCCGGCCGCTGCCAGTATCCTTTCATCACCTGCGGGCCGCGCACGCACAGTTCGCCCGTCTCGCCCAGCGAAAGCTCGGCGCCCGCGTCGTCGCGGATGCTGACCTCGGTGGACGGCACCGGCAGCCCGATGAACCCCGTGTAGCCGCCGCCCTCGACCGGATTGGCGGTGACGATGGGCGCGGTCTCGGTGAGGCCGTAGCCCTCGATCAGCGGCTTCGCGGTCATCGTCTGCCATTTCTCGGCGACAACGCGCTGGACCGCCATGCCGCTGGCGATGGCGACCTTGAGCGCGCTGGTGTCGATCTCGGCGAAGCCGGGCGCGTTGACCATGGCGTTGAACAGCGTGTTGACGCCGGTGATCATCGTGAACGGCACTTCCTTGAGCTCCTTGAGCAGGTTCGGCAGGTCGCGCGGATTGGCGATCAGCAGGTTGTGCCCGCCCCACTTCAGCATCGTCAGCAGGTTCACCGTCAGCGCGAAGATGTGATAGAGCGGCAGCGGCGTCACCATCAACTCCTCGCCTTCGACGAAGTTGCTGCCCATCCACGCCGAGACCTGCTGCAGGTTGGCGATCATGTTCCGGTGCGTCAGCATCGCGCCCTTAGGCACGCCGGTGGTGCCGCCGGTGTACTGCAGGAAGGCGATGTCGTCGGGGCCGACGTCGACCGGCAGCAGCGGCAGCTTGCGGCCGGCGGCGAGCGCGGTCCTGATGGCGACGGCGCCGTCGATGTCCCAGTCGGGAACCATCCTCTTCGCGTACTTGACGACGAGGTTGGTCAGCAGCGCCTTGACCGGCGGGAAGAGGTCGCCGATCTCGGTGGTGATGACGGTCCGTACCGGCGTCCTGCCCGCGACTTCCTGGACGGTGTGCGCGAAGTTCTCGAGCACGACGATCGCCTTGGCGCCGGAATCGATGAGCTGGTGCTCGAGTTCGCGCGGCGTGTAGAGCGGGTTGCAGTTGACGACGACCAGGCCGGCGCGAAACGCGCCGAACAGCGCGACCGGGTACTGCAGCACGTTCGGCATCATGATCGCCAGCCGGTCGCCCGGCTCGAGCCGGCACTGCTGCTGCAGGTAAGCCGCGAAGTCGCGCGTCGAGCGCTCGATGTCGCCGTAGGTGAGCGCGGTCCCCATGCTGCTGAACGCGGGCCGGTCGCGAAAGCGCGCGCAGCTCTGCAGGAAGACGTCGGTGAGCGAACGGTAGGCCAGCGTGTCCACCTCGTGCGGGACACCGGCCGGGTAGTGCTTCAGCCAGATCTTGTCCATGTCATCCCCCTCGGTCGTGGATCGACCGCGACGGACGGGATCGGACAGCCGGGATAACGCTCGACGGCTGCATTCCGCAGCGGCCAAGTGTATTGGACGCCTTTTTTTTCGCGCGCGTATAGATTGAGATCAAGCGATCGCAACAAAGGAGTCCGGCGCGGATTCGCGGGGAAGGGCGTCGGGACGGCGTCTCTGATCCGGGGCGGCGGACGTCGTCGGCGGCTGGCGATCGCCGCGGCTTCGAGGTTAGAATCGAATTTTGGCAGTCGAAGCCGGAAATCCCATGGCGAAGCTCAACATCAACGGCAGGGTCCGGGTCGTGCCGGTCGAGGATGACACCCCGTTGCTGTGGGTCATCCGCGAGCAGGTCGGCCTCACCGGCACCAAGTACGGCTGCGGCGTCGCGGAGTGCGGCGCCTGCGCGGTCCACATCAACGGCGAGGTCCAGCGCTCCTGCGCGATTCCCGTCGGCAGCCTCAAGGCCACCGACCGGATCGTCACCATCGAGGGACTGTCGCCGACGTCGTCGCACCCGGTGCAGAAGGCCTGGGCCGCGCTCGACGTACCGCAATGCGGGTACTGCCATTCCGGGCAGATCATGGCGGCGGCGGCGCTGCTCGCGCAGCATCCGCACCCGACCGACCCGCAGATCGACGAGGCGATGACCGGCATCTGTCGCTGCGGCACGTATCAGCGCATCCGGGCGGCGGTCCACCTCGCCGCCGACGCCATCGACGCCGCGCCCGCCGGGCGCAAGCCGGGCGGCAAGGCCTGACCTCGGAGCGGCCCGCCATGAGCAAGCACTCCCCCGATTCCGTGCCCAGCGCTGCCCGGCGCAGGTTCATCGTCGATGCGGCCGTCGCCGGCGGCGGCCTGGCGCTCGGCCTGCAGCTGCCTTTCGGCATCGGCGAGGCCTTCGGCGCCGCGGCTGCGGCGGGCGCGTCGGCGGGTGCGCCCGCGGTCAACGTCTGGGTCGTCGTCAGGCCCGACGACAGCTGCGTCATCCGCATCGCGCGCTCGGAAATGGGGCAGGGTACGCAGACCGGCCTCGCCCAGCTCGTCGCCGAGGAACTGGAGTGCGACTGGAAGAAGGTGAGCACCGAATTCCCGACGCCGGGCGAAAGCCTCGCGCGCAACCGCGCCTGGGGCGAGATGACCACCGGCGGCAGCCGCGGCATCCGCACGTCGGAGGACTACGTGCGCCGCGGCGGCGCCGCGGC
>CAIWHR010000002.1 GCA_903912485.1 uncultured beta proteobacterium
AGGCGCTGGCACGCAAGACTGGCGCGCGTGGCCTTCGTTCGATTCTGGAGCAGGCGCTGCTCAAGCTGATCGAGGGCACGATCGCTTCGGTGCCGCCGCAGGGCGGGCGCAAGCATCCGAACCAGGAGTTCGTGCAGGTCGACACGACCAACATCCTGTTCGTCTGCGGCGGCGCGTTCGACGGCCTCGAGAAGATCATCCGCCAGCGCACCGCGAAGACCGGCATCGGTTTCGGCGCCGAGGTCCTTTCCCCCGACGACCGCAAGAACGTGAGCGCGCTGCTGCGCGAGGCCGAGCCCGAGGACCTGATCAAGTTCGGGCTGATCCCCGAATTCGTCGGCCGGCTGCCGGTGGTCGCCACGCTGGAAGAGCTGGACGAGATCGCGCTGATCGAGATCCTGGTCGAGCCGAAGAACGCGCTGTTGAAGCAGTACCAGAAGATGTTCCGGATGGAGGGCGTCGAGCTCGAGATCCGCGAGCCGGCGCTGCGTGCGATCGCCAGCAAGGCGCTCGCCCGGAAGACCGGCGCCCGCGGTCTGCGCTCGATCCTCGAGCAGGTCCTGCTCGACGTGATGTACGACCTTCCTTCGCACCATGACCTCGCCCGCGTCGTGGTCGACGAAGCCACGATCACCAACGACGGCAAGCCGCTGCTCGTGTTCGCGGACGCCCCGAAGGTGGCGTCGGCGCATTCCTGACCGCCGGCCGGGGCGCCGGCGCTTCGCCGCCGGCCAGGGCTGCTTGATTTCGCCGCGGCGCGGCCTCATGTACTCCATCAATCCATTCCGCAAAGGGCTGCCTCATGGCCACTGATACTCCGCTCGTCGTCGAAACCTCGTCGCTGCCGCTGCTGCCGCTGCGCGACGTCGTCGTCTTTCCGCACATGGTCATCCCGCTGTTCGTCGGCCGGCCGAAGTCGATCAAGGCGCTCGACGTGGCGATGGACACCGGCAAGAACATCCTGCTCGTCGCCCAGAAATCGGCGGCGAAGGACGACCCGGCGGCCGAGGATCTCTACCCGATCGGCAGCATCGCGACGGTGCTGCAGATGCTGAAGCTGCCCGACGGCACGGTGAAGGTGCTGGTCGAGGGCACGCAGCGCGCGCAGATCGTGCGCATCGACGACGAAGGCGAGCACCTGTCGGCCGAAGCGACGACGCTGGTCGGCGAGCCGGGGCCCGCGCACGAGGTCGAGGCGATGCGCCGGGCGCTGCTCGCGCAGTTCGACCAGTACGTCAAGCTGAACAAGAAGATCCCGCCCGAGATTCTCACCTCGATGTCGGGGATCGACGACGGCGGCCGCCTCGCCGACGCGATCGCCGCGCACCTCCCGCTCAAGCTCGAGCAGAAGCAGGAAATCCTGGAAATGGGCGACGTCGCCAAACGGCTCGAGCACCTGCTCGGGCTGCTCGAGGGCGAGGTCGACATCCTGCAGGTCGAGAAGCGCATCCGCGGCCGCGTCAAGCGGCAGATGGAGAAGAGCCAGCGCGAGTACTACCTCAACGAGCAGGTGAAGGCGATCCAGAAGGAACTGGGCGAAGGCGACGAGAACGCCGACCTGGACGAGGTCGAGAAGAAGATCAAGTCGACGCGGATGTCGAAGGAGGCGGAGACCAAGGCGATCGCCGAGCTGAAGAAGCTCAAGATGATGTCGCCGATGTCGGCCGAGGCGACCGTCGTGCGCAACTTCATCGACACGCTGGTCGCGCTGCCCTGGAAGAAGAAGAGCAAGATGAGCCGCGACCTCGCGGCCGCGGTGAAGGTGCTCGACGCCGACCACTACGGCCTCGAGAAGGTCAAGGAGCGCATCGTCGAGTACCTCGCGGTGCAGCAGCGCGTCGACAAGCTGAAGGGGCCGATCCTGTGCCTCGTCGGCCCTCCCGGCGTGGGCAAGACGTCGCTCGGCCAGTCGATCGCCAAGGCGACCAACCGCAAGTTCGTCCGCATGAGCCTGGGCGGCGTGCGCGACGAGGCCGAGATCCGCGGCCACCGCCGCACGTACATCGGCTCGATGCCCGGCAAGATCCTGCAGAACATGTCGAAGGTCGGCGTGCGCAATCCGCTGTTCCTGCTCGACGAGGTCGACAAGATGGGGCAGGACTTCCGCGGCGATCCGTCGTCGGCGCTGCTCGAGGTGCTCGATCCCGAGCAGAACAACACCTTCGTCGACCACTACGTCGAGGTCGAGTTCGACCTGTCCGACGTGATGTTCGTCGCCACCGCCAACACGCTGAACATCCCGGCGCCGCTGCTCGACCGGATGGAGGTCATCCGGCTGGCCGGTTACACCGAGGACGAGAAGGTCGCGATCGCCCGCCAGTACCTGCTGCCCAAGCAGATGAAGAACAACGGGCTGAAGCCGGTCGAACTGCACGTCGCCGAGTCGGCGCTGCGCGACATCGCCCGCTTCTATACGCGCGAAGCCGGCGTGCGCGCCTTCGAGCGCGAGATCAGCAAGATCTGCCGCAAGGTGGTGAAGGGCCTGTTGCTGAAGGAGAGCGAGGGCAAGGCGCGCAAGGCCAAGGGGCCGGTCGAGATCACCGCGAAGAACCTCGACAAGTACCTGGGCGTGCGCCGCTACACCTACGGCATGGCGGAAAAGAAGAACCAGGTGGGACAGGTGACGGGGCTCGCGTGGACCGAGGTCGGCGGCGACCTCCTGACGATCGAGGCCGTCGCGCTGCCCGGCAAGGGCAAGACGACGACCACCGGCAAGCTCGGCGAGGTGATGAACGAGTCGATCGCCGCGGCGCTGTCGGTGGTGCGGCACCGTTCGGCCACGCTCGGCATCGCGCCGGACTTCTACCAGAAGACCGATCTGCACATCCACCTGCCCGAGGGCGCGACGCCGAAGGACGGCCCGTCGGCGGGGGTGGCGATCGCCACCGCGATGGTGTCGGTCCTGACCGGCGTGCCGGTGCGCGCCGACGTCGCAATGACCGGCGAGATCACGCTGCGCGGCGAGGTGCTCCCGATCGGCGGCCTCAAGGAGAAGCTGCTGGCCGCGGGCCGCGGCGGCATCAAGGTCGTCCTGATCCCCGAGGAAAACGTCAAGGACCTCGTCGAGATTCCCGACGAGATCAAGAACCGGCTCGAAATCCGCCCGGTGCGCTGGATCGAGCAGGTGCTCGACGCCGCGCTCGAGCGGTTGCCCGCGCCGCTGCCCGACGCCGCGCCCGAGGGGGCGAGCGTGACCGCGGCGGTTGCCGCACCCGAGGTGCCGGCCGAAGGGCTCGCCGTGATCAAGCACTGACGCGCGATCGTCCTGCGCGCGCGCCGCATTCGGCGCGCGCCGCCGGATCGACGCGCCCGAAACGCGGTTACCATAGGCGTGCGCCGGGCGGACCGGAAGCGGTGGGACCGTTTCGACGCAGACACTCAACGAACGCAGGCACTTCACCAGGGGGGCGGGCACGTGAACAAAGCCGGACTGATCGATGCGATCGCCAAGCACGCGGACATATCCAAGGCCGCAGCCGGCCGCGCGCTCGACGCGGCGGTGAATTCGATCACGGCGTCGCTGAAAGAAGGCGACGTGGTGACTCTGGTCGGGTTCGGCTCGTTCTTCGTCGGCAAGCGCACCGCGCGCCAGGGCCGCAATCCGCGCACCGGCGACGCCATCAAGATCCGCGCCGCCAAGGTTCCCAAGTTTCGTGCTGGCAAAGCGTTGAAGGATGCAGTAAACTAGCTTGCTTGTTTGTCTGCGTGTCTGTTGCTTGCGGTGGACGCTCGCGGGGAAATGCGGGAAGGTCCGCGATCCCGGTGCCGGCAGGGTGCTTAGCTCAGTTGGTAGAGCGTCGCCCTTACAAGGCGAATGTCGGGAGTTCGAGCCTCTCAGCACCCACCATTCGGGACGCGCGGATCGATGGTCGAGGAGTGGTAGTTCAGTTGGTTAGAATACCGGCCTGTCACGCCGGGGGTCGCGGGTTCGAGTCCCGTCCACTCCGCCAA
>CAIWHR010000003.1 GCA_903912485.1 uncultured beta proteobacterium
CGCCCCGCCGGACTGTCCGGGCACGGGCGGCGCCGGGGCGGGCGTCGCCGGCTGCGGTGTCGATCGCGAATTGGTCGCCACCCTCAGCAGCAGCTCCTCGGTCTCGTCGCCCAGCGTGAGCTTCACGCGGTCGGGCCCGACCTCCGCCACCAGCACCGCGCCCAGCAGGTCGCCCTGCCGGACCGTTCTGGACTTGCCCCCGTTCTGCTCCTTCAGGAAGGCGGCGTTCCGGTTGCCCTCGACGGTGGTTCCGATCAGTGCGTAGAGGCCTCGCGGCATCCGCGGCCTGGGCGCCTCGGCCACGGCCGCCGGCGCCGCCCGGCGCGTCGGATTGAACAGCGTCCGACTCACCGTCTGCGCCCGCGCCGGCAGTCCGCCGTCGATCGCGTACGTCGGCAGCACCGCGATCGCGACCGGCGTCGCGGCCAGCGGCGCGACGGGCGACGCCCGCCGATGCACGCCCGCGCCCCAGTCGATCTCCCAGCCGATCAGCAAGGCGAACGCCGCCAGCGGACCCAGCCACCAGGCAACGGCGCGGACGTCGGCGAAGGGATCGGAGCGCATGGAGGGAGGCAGCGGTGCGGGGGCGGGAGGATCGCTCATCGGAGCGACGATGTTACCGCCATCCGCGGCGCCCGTTCAATCGCGCCGCCGGGGGGCGCGATCCCGGGCGCGCAGCCGCGGCGTCTCGGGCGCGCGGCGGCGGCGGCGGCGGGATCATCGGCCCGGCTTCAACGCGATCGCGTTGCCGGCGATGGCCAGCGCGACGCCGAGCGCCGCCGTGGGGGTCCAGGCGAAGCCCTCGAACAGCGTCGACAGCAGCACCGCGATCACCGGCGTGGCGACTCCGGTGTACCCGGCGACCGCGACGCCCGCCTTGCGGATCAGCGTGAAATAGGCGGCGAACGCGACGACGCTGCCGAACAGCGCAAGGTAGGCGAGCGACAGCCAGTACGCGGGCCGCGCGTCGAACGACCAGGGCACGCCGGTCGCCACCGCGACCAGCACCGCGGTCAGCGCGCCCCAGGCCATTCCCCACGCGGTCCCCGCGAGCACGCCGACGTTGGCGCGGTGGTTGCGCACGGCGATCAGGCTGCCGCCCGTCGACAGCGCGGTGCCGGCGAGGCCGAAGGCGATTCCGAGCCCCACCGTCGCGCTCTGCCGGACGGTCGCAAGCTCGGGCAGGAACAGCAGCACCACGCCGGCGACACCCAGCGTCGCGGCCAGCATGGTGCGCGACCCGAGCGCAGCGCCGAACGCGAGCTTCATCCCGATGGGGTTCATGAACACCGCGGTCGAGAACAGGACCGCGACCAGGCCGGAGGTCAGGTAGCGCTCGGCCTCGTAGATCGCGATGTAGTTGACGCCGAACATCAGCACGCCCTGCAGCGCAAGGAACGCGTGATCGCGGCGGGAGAAGGACAGCGAGCGCCCGCTCGCCCGGCACCAGAGCGCGAGCAGCAGCGCGGCGAGCGCGAACCGGTACGCGACCGAATATTCGGAGGCGACGACGCCGAGCTGGAAGGTGATCGCCAGCCACGTCGATCCCCAGATCAGCGTGGCGATCGCGAACAGCGCCGGTGCGCCCTTCACCCCGGGTGCCCGGCGGCGCGGCCGCGGGGCGGTGTGCGGGGCGGTGTGCGGGGAGGCATGGCGCACAGCATAGTGCCTGCACCGCCGCTTGTCAGCGCGAGCGTCGCATTCGCGCCGCCGCCGGACGCGCACGCCGACGCTTGCCGAGCGGGGCGCCGGCGACGTATAACAGGCGTTGTCCAGGCGCCCGCCGCGGCGCTCCCTCTTGCCCGCTCCGTCTTCGACGATGACCCATCTGCCCGCCATGGCTGCACTGACCGCGCGCGGGGCCGTCCAACGGCTCGTCGCCTCGCAGATTCGCGAGGTCGCCAACGCCGGGATGAACGATCCCGCGATCCTCCCGTTCTGGTTCGGCGAGCCCGACGAGGTGACGCCGCCGTTCATCCGCGACGCCGCCGTCGCGGCGCTCGCCCGCGGCGAGACGTTCTACACCGGGAATTTCGGCCTGCCCGAGCTGCGCGAAACCATCGCCGGCTACCTGTCGGGGCTGCACCGCCCGACGGCGGCGGACGAGGTCGCGGTGACCGCGTCGGGCATGTCGGCGCTGATGCTGACGGTCGAAGCGCTGGTCGATCCCGGCGATCGCGTCGTCGTGGTGACGCCGGTGTGGCCGAACCTGACCGAGATCCCCAAGATCCTCGGCGGCGAGGTCGTGCGCGTTCCGCTCGCTTTCGGCGCGGCCGGCTGGACGCTCGATCTCGACCGGCTGCGCGACGCGCTCACCCCGGGCACGCGCGCGCTCATCGTCAACTCGCCGAACAACCCCACCGGCTGGACGCTCGATGCCGCGCAGCAGCGCGCGATCCTCGCGCACTGCCGGCAGCACGGCATCTGGATCGTCGCCGACGACGTCTACGAGCGGCTGTCCTACGGCGACAGCGGTCCGGCGCTGGCCTGCGCACCGTCTTTCCTCGATCTTGCCGCCCCCGACGACCGCGTCGTCAGCACCAACAGCTTCTCCAAGTCGTGGCTGATGACGGGCTTTCGCCTGGGCTGGATCGTCGCGCCGCCGGCGCTGATGCCCGACCTCGGCAAGCTGATCGAGTACAACACCTCGTGCTCGCCGGCGTTCGTGCAGCGCGCCGGCATCGTCGCGCTGCGCGACGGCGAGCCGACGATCGCGCACACGCTGGCGCGATACCGGCAGGCGCGCGACCTGCTGCTGCGCGAGCTGAACGCGCTGCCGCGGGTCGTCGCGGCGCCGCCGCCCGGCGCGATGTACGCGTTCTTTCGCGTCGAGGGCGTGACCGACAGCCTCGCGTTCTGCAAGCAGCTGGTCCGCGAGGCGAAGCTCGGCCTCGCCCCCGGCAGCGCGTTCGGGCCCGAAGGCGACGGCTTCGTGCGCTGGTGCTTCGCCGCCGGCGAGGCGCGGCTGGCCGACGGCATCGACCGGCTGCGCCGCTTCCTCGCCCACTGACGCAGAACTTCCCTATCCCGGAGGCCCGCATGCCGCCTGCCAAGTCAACGCCTGTCCGGTGCGCGCTGCGCGCCTTCGCCATGCTGCTCGGCGGCGCCGCGGCCAGCCTCGCGGCGCAGCCGGTGGATCTCTTTTCGCCGCAAGGCGCCGTCAAGGGCGTGCGGCAAGCGAGCGCTCGCTTCGCGATGCCGATGGTCCCCTTCGGCGACCCGCGCGAGCTCGACCCCTTCGTCATCGACTGCCCGGCCAAGGGCCGCGGGCGCTGGGCCGACATGAAGAACTGGGTCTACGACTTCGACCAGGACCTGCCCGCCGGCGTGCGCTGCAGC
>CAIWHR010000004.1 GCA_903912485.1 uncultured beta proteobacterium
GAGGTCGTCGCGGCGCGCGAGGTGCGCCGCGACGGCGGTGCCCCAGGCACCGGCACCGAGAACGGCTGCGGTCGCCTTCATCCGAAGCCTGCGGGTCGCGGTGCTAGAGGCCGAAGATCTGCGCGATCCGGACGAAGCCCGTCTGTCCGTCGCGGTGCCTGACCTTGACCCATCCGGGCGAGGCCGTCGCGGCCGCCGTGGTGACCGGCTCGGCGAGCTCGAGCAGGACGCCGTGTTCCGCCCGGAAGACCATCGCTGCCGCGGGATCCGGACCAACCAGCACCTCGGCCACCGACGAGCGCACGACCACCGAGCGGCGGTCGGTCAGCGCCTTCTGCTCGATCCAGCCGATGGTGCCGGCCGAATCGCGCACCTTGACCCAGCCCTGGAGCGGAACGACGACCTCGAGCGGCGTGTCCCGGCCGATGACGAACGTCGGCTTCGCCTTCGCCGACGGGGCGTCGTAGAGAATGCTCGCCGCGTCGGCGGTGGCGCGGAACTCGGCGGCCGCGGCGAGGCGCCACGGCATCGCCGCCAGCAGCAGCGCGGCGATCGCGCCGACGAGCGGGCGCCGCAGGAGCGCGAACGCGCGGTGCGCCATCAGGGTCGACGCCGTCAGTTGGCGAGCGCGGCCGTCTGCGGCTGTTGCTGCGCGAGTTGTTGCGCGTAGAGCGCCTCGAAGTTGATCGGGGCGAGGTGCACCGGCGGGAAGCCGGCGCGAGTGACGGCGTCGGCGAGCGTCTCGCGCAGGTACGGGAAGATCACGTTCGGGCAATGGACGGCGAGCACGCTTGGCATCTGGTCCGGCGGAATGCCCCGGATGGTGAAGATTCCCGCCTGCGCCGCCTCGACCAGGAACAGCGTCTTGTCGCCGGCCCTGGCGGTCAGCGTGATCGTCAGCACCGATTCGTAGACGTCGGGCTCGATCGGTTCGCCGCTGGTGCGCATGCCGATCTCGATCTGCGGGGCCTCCTGCAGTTTGAACGACTGCGGCGCGCCCGGATTCTCGAGCGAGAGATCCTTCACGTAGATCTTCTCGATCGAGAACGAGGCATTGCCCGGCGCCTGCGCGTCGGCCTGGTCGGTGTCAGCCATCTTGCTTATCCTTCGGTTGAGATAAAGCCGGTCATTTTACTCCACCGGGGGACACCGGGGCGCAGCCGGCCGGACCGCCGCGATTTCACGCGGCGAGCAGGTCGTCGAGACGCCCCTGGCGATCCAGCGCGACCAGGTCGTCGTAGCCGCCGACGTGCGTCTCGCCGATGTAGATCTGCGGCACCGTGCGCCGCCCGGTCCTTTCCACCATCGCCTGCCTCAGCGCGGGATCGAGGTCGACGCGCAGCTTGACGATGTCGGCGACTCCCTTGGCGCGCAGCAGGCGCTCGGCCTGCGTGCAGTAAGGGCAGACCGCGGTGGCGTACATCGTGATCGGAGCAGCCATGTCACGACTCGACGGGAAGGCCGGCGTCCTTCCAGGCGCGAAAGCCCCCGGTGAGGTTGTAGACATCGTTGATGCCGATCTTGGCCAGCGCGCCGCCGGCGCTGCGGCTCCTGCCTCCGCGCTCGCAATAGACGACGAACGGCCGGCCGGAGAGCTTGCCCAGCTCCTGCGCGCGGCCGGCGATCTGCGACAGCGGCACGTTGAGCGCCTTGGGCAGCCGGCCCGCGCCGTATTCGGCGGGCTCGCGCACGTCGAGCAGCACCGCGTTCTGCGTGTTGACGAGCTGCGTCGCGCCGAGATTGCCGACGTCCTTCATCGGCGACATGCGCCGCTGCACGAGCGGCCACAGCAGCATGCCCCCCGACATCAGCAGCACGAGAATCAGCATCCAGTTGGTTTGAATGAACGACATCGAATTCAGAGGCCCCGTTGGCGGAAAGGTAAAATGATAGCGTACTCGGCATTTTGCCCCGCCTCGCGCCCTTCGCGGCGCCTCGAGACTACGCTCCCGAAACCGGTCCCGCCCATGCCAATCCATCCTTCCGCGCCCCCGTCCGCCGGGGCCGCCGCTGCGCGTCCGGGCGTCCGCCCCGTCGTGCTGCTGATCCTCGACGGCGTCGGCTGCCGCGACGCGCACCCCGACAACGCGGTCGCCCGCGCCAGGAAGCCGCACTGGGACGCGCTGGTCGCATCCTGCCCGCAGACGCGGATCGACGCCTCGGAACTGAAGGTCGGCCTGCCCGAGGGGCAGATGGGCAACTCCGAAGTCGGCCATCTCAACATCGGCGCGGGCCGCGTCGTCTACCAGGACTTCACGCGCATCGACCACGCGATCGCCACCGGCGAATTCGCCGGCAACGCGGTGCTCGCCGACGCCGTCGCCACGGCCAGCGCGAACGGCGGCACGCTGCACGTGTTCGGCCTCGTTTCCCCCGGCGGCGTCCACAGCCACGAGCGGCAGATCGCGGCGATGGTCGAGCTGGCGGCGGCCGGCGGCGCGCCGCGCGTGCACCTGCACGCCTTCCTCGACGGCCGCGACA
>CAIWHR010000005.1 GCA_903912485.1 uncultured beta proteobacterium
CGCGCACCCGGGCGTCACTTACTTGGCGAGGCCGACGGCCTTCATCGTGGCGCCGAGGTCGGCGTCCGACTTCGCCATCGTCTTGGCGAAGTCTTCCGGACCGGCGTACGCGACGCCGTAGCCCTGCTTGGCCATGAACTCGGTGTATTCCTTGCTCTCGACGACCTTCTTGACCGCGGCGGCGAGCTTGTCGCGCACTTCGGCCGAGACGCCCTTCGGCGCGCCGATGCCGCGCCACACGGCGAGCGTCCAGCCGCTGCCCGTCGCTTCCTTCAGCGTCGGCACGTTCGGATACAGCGCGACGTGCTTGTCGGCCATCACCGCCAGCGGCCGCACCTTGTTGGCGTCGATCAGCGACCGCGCCTCGGGCAGCGACACCGGTGCGATCTGGACGCCGCCGGCGACCAGATCCTGCAGTCCGGGGGCTGCGCCGTTCGACGGCACCCACGGCACGCTGGCCGGGTCGATCTTCATGTCGCGCAGCATTCCCGCGAGCGCGAGGTGCCAGATGCCGCCCTGCCCGGTGCCCGAAGCCTTGAGCTTGCCGGGGTTCGCCTTGATCGCGGCGACCAGGTCGGCGGCGGTCTTGTACGGCGCGTCGGCAGCGACCGACAGGCCGGCCGGATCGACGTTGACGAGGCCGATCGGCGTGTACGACGCGCCGGTCAGTTCGGTCAGGCCCTGCCAGTGCATCATGCCGATTTCGACGGTGAGCAGGCCGATGGTGTAGCCGTCCGGCGCCGCCGACGCGATGGCCGAATGACCGACCACGCCGCTGCCCCCGGTGCGATTGACGACGTTGATCGGCTGCCCGAGATCCTTTTCAAGCAGCGAACCGATGATCCGCGCCGTCGCGTCGGTGCCGCCGCCGGCGGCCCAGGGCACGATGAGGGTGATCGGACGCTCCGGATACGCGGCCTGGGCAGCGGCCGAGAAAGTGAGCGCGCCCAGCACGACGGCGCCGGCGAGCGCGCGCGAGAATTTCGACATGATTCCTCCTGACGGCCGCGGGACTGTGGCTGGCTCCGTCGGGACGTGCGGCGAACTGTCCGACGGTAGCCGCGGAGTCTGACAGCGCCCGCCAAAGCGGTCAAGTGGTCTGACCAATTCCGCCGGCGCGGCGGGCCGGGCGCCGCGCGGTCACGCGTGCGCGCCGTCGAGGAAGCACGCCGAGAGACGCCCGGGAGCGATCTCCGTCAACGCCGGCGCCGACTCGCGGCACCTCGGCATCGCCTGCCCGCAGCGCGGGTGGAAGTGGCAGCCGGGCGGCGGATCGAGCGGCGACGGGATCTCGCCGCTGATGGGGATGAACGTGCGCTTTATCGGTTCGACGGTGCCCGCCTCGGCCAGCAGCGCCCGCGTGTACGGGTGGCGCGGGGCCGCGAAAATGTCGTCGGTCGGCCCGCTTTCGACGACGCGTCCGAGGTACATGATGACGACGCGGTCGCTGACGTGGCGGACCACGCCGAGGTCGTGGCTGATGAAGAGGTAGGTGAGGTTCAGCGCCTCGCGGAGGTCGATGAACAGGTTGAGGACCTGCGCCTGGATCGACACGTCGAGCGCCGCCACCGACTCGTCGCAGACGAGGAACTCGGGCCGCACCGCGAGCGCGCGGGCGATGCCGATCCGCGCGCGCTGGCCGCCCGAGAACTGGTGCGGAAAGCGGCGCATCAGCGCCGGGTCGAGGCCGACGCGGTTCAACTGCTCGCGCACGTACTCGTGCTGCTGCGCGCGCGGGACGATCCCGTGGACGACCGGTGCCTCGCCGACGATGTCCTCCACGCGCATCCGCGGGTTCAGCGACGCGTAGGGATCCTGGAAGATCATCTGCATCTTGAGCTGCTGCAGCCGCGCGGCCGCCGGCGCCAGCCCCGCCAGCGGCGCACCGTTCCAGTAGCGCCCGCCCTCGGTCGGCGCCAGCAGGCCGACGGCGAGCCGGCCGAGCGTCGACTTGCCGCAGCCGGATTCGCCGACGAGGCCGACCACTTCGCCGGCGGACACCGCGAGGTCGACGCGATCGACCGCGTGCACGACCTCCTCGGCGACGCCGGCGCCGAACAGGTTGCCGATCCGGGCGGCGGTGTCGAGGCCCTTGACGAAGCGCTTGGAGATGCCGCGCAGTTCGACCAGCGGGGCGCGCGGCGCGGGAGCCGTTTCGGACATGGCCTACGCCGCCGTCCCGGCGCGCAGCGGGTGGAAGCAGCGCACGCCGCGACCGTCGACGCCGCGGTCGCGCATGGCGGGGTTGACCGTGCATTCGTCGGTCGCGTAGCCGCAGCGCTCGCGAAACGCGCAGCCGGGCGGAAGGTCCTGCACCGACGGCGTCATCCCCGGAATCTGCGACAGCCGCGTTCCCCGCGCGCCGCGCGCCGGCACCGAGTCGAGCAGCCCCTGCGTGTACGGGTGCCACGGGTGCGTGAGGACGTCGAACGTCGTGCCTTCCTCGACGATCCTGCCGGCGTACATGACGCAGACGCGGTCGGCGAGCCCGGCGACCACCGACAGGTCGTGCGTGATCCAGATCATCGCCGCGCCGGTTTCCCGTGTCAGCTTCTGCATCTCGAACAGGATCTGGCCCTGGATGGTCACGTCGAGCGCGGTGGTCGGCTCGTCGGCGATGATGAGGTCGGGATTGTTGAGCAGCGCGATGGCGATCGCGACGCGCTGGCGCATCCCGCCGGAAAACTGGTGCGGGTACGCCTGCAGCCGCTCGTCGGGCGAAGGGATGCCGACCTGCACCAGCGCGGCGCGCGAGCGCTCGAGCGCCGCGGCGCGGCCGACCCTCTGGTGCGCGCGTATCGTCTCGACCATCTGCACGTCGATGCGCAGGACCGGGTTCAGCGTCATCATCGGGTCCTGGAAGATCATCGCGATCCGGTTGCCGCGCAGCTGCCGCATGTCCTCGGCGGACAGCGCCGACAGGTCGCGGCCGTTCAACTCGACCACCCCGGAAACGATCCTTCCCGGCGGATCGACGAGCCCCATGATCGAGTACCCGGTCATCGACTTGCCCGAGCCCGACTCGCCGACCAGGCCCAGCACCTCGCCGCGGGCGACGGTGAACGACACGCCGTCGACCGCCTTCACCACGCCGGCCTTGGTGAAGAAGTGCGTGCAGAGGCCGTCGACGGCGAGCAGAGGGACGCTCATCGCTGCAGCCTCGGGTTGAGCACGTCGCGCAGCTGGTCGGCGACGAGGTTGATGCTGACGATCGTCAGCAGCAGCGCGATGCCGGGGAAGAAGCTGATCCAGTACTTGCCCGACAGCAGGTACTGGTAGCCGTTGGCGATCAGCAGCCCGAGCGAGGGCTCGGTGATCGGCAGCCCGAGCCCGAGGAACGAGAGCGTCGCCTCCAGCGTGATCGCCGCGGCCACCTGCACGGTGGCGACGACGATCATCGGCGGCAGGCAGTTGGGCAAGAGGTGCCGGAACACGATCCGCGCCGGCGCCAGCGCGAGGCAGTGCGCCGCCTCGATGTACTCCTTGCGCCGCTCGACCAGTGCCGCGCCGCGGACGGTGCGCGCGTAATACGCCCACTGCACGGTGACCAGCGCGGCGATGACCTTGCCGGTGCCCTGCCCCAGCACCGCGATCAGGATCAGCGCGATCAGGATCGCCGGGAACGACAGCTGGATGTCGACGATCCGCATCACCAGCGTCTCGGTGCGCCCGCCCAGATACGCCGCCGGCAGGCCGGTCGCCAGCCCGATCACCAGCGCCAGCACCGTTGCGGCGATGCCGACGCCGAGGCTGATGCGCAGCCCGTAGAGGATCGCCGACAGCATGTCGCGACCCTGGTCATCGGTGCCGAGCCAGAACGTCCCGCCCGACGGCGACTTCGACCCCGGCGCCAGCCGGCTGTCCATCACGTCGAGCTGCGCGAGGTCGTACGGGTTCTGCGGCGACAGCCACGGCGCGAACAGCGCGAGCAGCAGGATCACGCCCAGCAGCACGAGGCCGACCACGGCGACCGGGTTCCCGCAGAAGTCGGAAACGATCCGCCGCAACGGCGTCTCGACCCGGATCGCCGTCGCCGTCACCGTCACCTTCGCCGTCATCCCTTGAGCTCGGTCAACCGCACGCGCGGATCGAGCGCCGAGTACAGCACGTCGACGATCAGGTTGATGACGATGAAGATGGTGACGATCACCAGGAGGTAGGCGACGATCACCGGCCGGTCGAGCACGCCGATCGAGTCGATCAGGAGCTTGCCCATCCCGGGCCACGCGAACACGCTCTCGGTGACGATCGCGAACGCGATCAGCGCGCCGAACTGCAGTCCGATCACGGTGACGACGGGAATCAGGATGTTGCGCAGCACGTGGACGCCGATGATGCGCGCGTTGGTCAGCCCCTTGGCGCGGGCGAATTTCACGTAGTCCTGCAGCAGCGCCTCGTGCGCGCCCGAGCGCGTGAGCCGTATCAGCAGCGCCACGTTGAACAGCGCGAGGTTGGTCGCCGGCATCAGCAGGTGCCGCCAGCCCTCGACCGACAGGAACGACACCGGAACGAGGCCGAACAGCAGCACCGTCGGCCCGCGCCCGTTCGACGGCAGCCAGCCCAGCTCCACCGAGAAGACCATGATCAGCATCAGGCCGACCCAGAACGTCGGCAGCGAAAAGCCGAGGATCGATCCGGTCATGATCATGCGGCCGGCGATGCCGTTGGGCTTCAGGCCCGCCCAGAGGCCGAGCGGGATGCCCAGGACGATCGCGAACAGCATCGCGGTCAGCGCGAGCTCCATCGTCGCCGGCATCCGCTCGAGGATGAGCCCCAGCGCCGGCGTGCTGTGCACGAACGAGCGCCCGAGGTTGCCCGACAGCGCGCCGGTGAGGAAGGTCAGGTACTGCGACCACAGCGGCTTGTCGAGCCCGAGTGCGGCGATCGCCCGCTCGCGGTCGATCTGGTCGGCCTGCGGATTGATCAGGATGTCGATCGGATTGCCGATCGCGTAGACGCCGACGAACACCAGCAGCGACATCGCGAACAGCACGACGACGCTTTGCAGGCTGCGGCGGATGATGAAGACGAGCATGGCGCGTATCGTAACCGGTCCGCGGCCGCTAGACGCCGAGATAACGGTTGAGCTTGTCCATGCTCGCGCCGAGCTCCGCCGCGGGGATCATGTCGACGACGCGCCCGTGGTCCATCACGTAGTGGCGGTCGGCGACCGTCGCGGCGAAGCGGAAATTCTGCTCGACCAGCAGGATGGTGAAGCCGCGCG
>CAIWHR010000006.1 GCA_903912485.1 uncultured beta proteobacterium
GATGCCGCTCGTGGTGCTGCGCGCGGCCGGCCTCGCCGCCGATCTGGCCGCCGACGGCCGCGCGGCGGTGCGCATGGCGGCGGACGTCGACTACGCGCTGATCCTGATGGACGTGCAGATGCCGGAGATGGACGGCCTGCAGGCGACGCGCGCGATCCGCGCGCTGCCGGGCCGCGGGCGCACGCCCATCCTCGCGATGACCGCCAACGTCTTCAGAGAGGATCGCGACCGCTGCCTCGCCGCCGGCATGAACGACCACATCGGCAAGCCGGTGGCGCCCGAGGCGCTCCACGCGGCGGTGCTGCGCTGGCTGCGCGAGCCGGCCGTCCGGGCAGGCGGCTGATTCACTCGGCGGCAGGGCGCCGGCGCGCCCGCAGCTGGCCGCAGGCGCCGTCGATGTCCTGGCCCGCCGAGTCGCGCAGCTTGGTCAGCACGCCCCGCCCGTTGAGTTCGCGCGCCATCGCCAGCACGCGCTCGGGCGGGGGACGGCGGAACGCCAGCCCGGCCACCGGGTTGTAGGCGATGAGGTTCATGACCGCGTACTTCCCGGCGAGCAGCCGGACGATGCCGTCGGCCTCGTCGTCGCCGTCGTTGACGCCGTCGAGCAGCGTCCACTGGTACTGGATCGGGTAGTGCGTCGCGCGCGCGTAGCGCTCGCCCAGTTCGACGAGTTCGGCGGGGTCGATGCGCGGCGCGCGCGGCAGCAGCGCGGCGCGCCTGGCGGCGAAGGTCGAATGCAGCGACAGCGCCAGCGCCGGGGCGACCCGCTGCCGCGGCAGTCGCTCGAACACGCGCCGGTCGCCGACGGTCGAGAAGACGAGGTTCTTGTATCCGATCGCGCCCTCGCTGCCGAGCAGGTCGATGGCGTCGACGACGTTGTCGAGGTTGTGCGCCGGCTCGCCCATGCCCATGAACACGACCTTCCCGACCACGCGCAGCGAGCGGGCGAGCGCCACCTGCGCGACGATTTCGGCGCTGCCGAGCTGGCGGATGAGGCCGTCGCGCCCGGTCATGCAGAAGACGCAGCCGACCGCGCAGCCGACCTGCGTCGACACGCACAGCCCGTCGCGCGGCAGCAGCACCGACTCGACCGTCTCGCCGTCGGCCAGGTCGACCAGGAGGCGCGCCGAGCCGTCGCCGCCCTGGTGCAGCGACCGCAGCCGGGCGAGCCCGCCCAGTTCGGCGGCCAGCGCGGGCAGCGCGGCGCGAAGCGCACGGGGAAGAAAGTCCTCGGCCGGGCGCGTGCCGCGCTCGAGCGGCAGCGACTGCGTCCACGCGCGCAGCAGCGCCCGCTCGTGGCAGGGTTTGCAGCCGAGCGCGCGCAGCCGGCAGCGGAGGGTTTCGAGCAGCATCCTGGATCGTCGAATCGGGGGGGCGCCCATGGTACGCGATGCCGCGGCCCTGAAGTGCGCGCAAGACCGGCTGCGGAGTAACATGGCAATTGCCATGCTGTTTGACGGTTTGCAGGCAGCGGGCGTTGGGCAAAATGAGTGGCGCGTGGGCGGTTGGCGCGAGGTTCCATCGTCCACTCCGAGCGAGGTCGTTGCCCAATGGGTGCAGGGGCATGAGTCTGAATTCAGTACAGCCGTCGAGCGGCCTGCAGACGCCATCCAGGGTGGCGCGTGCGGGCGGCGAGGGCGCGCCCGCGGCGCGGGGCGGGGGTGCGGCCGAGACCGACACCGTCCGCCTGTCGGACCGGGGCAGGATGATGTCGCGGCTGGAGGATCTCGCGCCGACGACGCCGGACAAGCTGCGCAAACTCTCCGCCGCGCTCGCCACCGACCTCAGGGACCTCTTCCGCCAGAACGGCGTCGACGCCCGGCGCGGCGTCGGCTTCGAGGTCGATTCGCCGACGGGGAGAGTCAGCGTCACGCCCAACCGGCCCGACGCGCCGGCGATCGCCGCGCTGATCGACAGCCGGCCGGCGATCGCGCGCCAGATCGACGCCATCGCCGTCCTCAGCCGGCACGTCGTCGCGGCGGAGCAGGCTGCGGATTCGCGCCAGGCCGGCCGCTGGACGAGCAGCGCGGCGCAGATCGACTCGGTCGTCGCCGATTTCGCGGCGCGCTTCGGCGCCCCGGCCGACGCCCCGGACTTCGCCCTGATTCCCGGCTCGCGCGCCGGCAACGCGGCGGGAATGCGCAACGCCATCGCCCAGTACGCCGCCGTCTCCGACACCTCGGGCGCGGCGACGTTTGCGCTGGTCTTCAACGGCGCGGACGTCGCGGTCTACGCCGACGGCCGGCGCTGGACGTCCGCGGGCGCGTAGAGGGCGCGATGCGGCGGCTCGCCCGCGGGCTAGGCCGCGTCCCGCTTCCCGCGCTGCGGATCCCGTCGAATGAACCGGGATAAGGACTACTACTCGGTGCTCGGCGTGCTTCCGGACGCCGAGGACATCGTGATCCGGGCCGCCTACCGGGCGCTGGCGCAGCGGTACCATCCCGACCACTTCGGCGGGTCGCAGGAAAAGGCGCACGTGCGCATGTCGGAGCTGAACGAGGCCTACGCGGTCCTGTCGGACGCCGAACAGCGCAAGGCCTACGACCAGTTGCGCGGCGCCAAGGCGCAGTCCGGCGGCAGCCAGTTCAGCGACATCGAGGAAAAGGCGCCGCAGGGCGAGGACCCGCTGGAGAAGGACTGGCGCATCGCGCTGAAGTACTACCCCGATCTGGCGGCGCTCGAGCAGCGACTGCTGCAGTTTTCGTGGAAGCTCGCCAATACCTATCGCGCCTGCCTGCTGGAGACCCGGCAGTTCGAGCCGCGCGAGTCGCTGGCGGTCGCGATGGAAAGCCATTTCCTGCACGCGTATTTCGGCGACAACGCCAGGAACATCGACTTCGCGCGCAGGCTCATCGTCGCCAGGGAGCGCAAGGCCGCGCTGGCGCTCAACGAGGCGGTGCGGGTGCTGGGCAGCCATGCCGAACCGGGCCGGGTCATCACCCAGATCGCGCGCGATTTCAGCGTCGGGCATCTGGCCGTGGACAAGGAAAAGATCTCGTCGCTGATCCCGGCGACCCGGGTCACCACCGCGCCGACCAGCCTGTTCACGCAGATGCTGAGGGAACTCGGAGGGAGCTTCGCCTACGACGCCGACGCCGTCCCGTCGGCGCGGGCCAAGCCGGGCGAAGCCTGCAGGGTCGAATTCGACGGCAGAAATTTCAGTTTCCCGTCGGAATACGAGTTCCGCGCCTGGTTCCGGCGCGAAGTCCAGCCGATCGCCGAGAAGCTCGCCCGATAGCCGCCGGGGAAGGGCGCCTGGCGGCGGTCAGGGAAAGGCCGCAGCCGCGACAGAATTATCGCAAGATGCTGTACGTCTATGAACAAATATGAAACAATATGAATAGATGCTCGTTGCGCCGAATCCCTCCCGACCTCCGTCGGGCGCTGCGCGCGAGAGCACCCACCGTCACCCCGGCAGCAGGCAGGCACATGAATCGGTTCCCGTCGTGAAAGCATCCCACGCGCCCGCCGGGTCGGCACCAGCGGCCGATCGCGGCGTCGTCGGCAACCTGATGTCGATGATCGAGGGCGAACTCGCCGGGACGCTGATCCGCTTCGCCGACCTCGTCGACGACAGCCTCACCTCGCGCTCGCTCGACCGGACGCTGGGCGACGTCAACCGGCGCGAGGCTTCGTGGCGCGAGGCCGCGCTGCTCGCCCGCCACGGCGCGGAAGCCGCCCGCAGCCTGGTCGAGCTGGCCGGGCTGTTTCCCGGCGAGCAGCTGGCGCTGGACGATCACATCAAGCTCGACGACCTCGTTCGCGACGTGGCGCGCCGCACGGGGCCGCGCGACGCGCCGCGGCGGCACGGCGTCTTCATCGACGTCCGGAGCGACGAGTCACCCGTCGTCCACGGCAGCCGGCGCTGGCTGGAAGCGGCGGTCGCGAAGCTCCTGCAGCTGCTGGCCGCCGAAGCTCCGGCCGACGCGCCGGTCGTGTTCACGCTGAGCACGTCGGGTGCGCACCGGGTTCTCACCGGAACCGCCTCCCCCGGCGGCTTGCCGCGGGGGCAGGAGATCGCCTTTGACCGCGAATCCGACCCGTCCGCCGCGGACCGGACCGCGCAACTGAACCCGGCGCTGATGCACCGCATCGTCGAACTGCACGGGGGCGTGCTCGAGCTGCGCACCGACCCCGCGGGCGTCGTTCTGGACTTCGCGTTGACGCTCCCGGCCACGCCCCCGGACCGCCAATCGACGTGCATGCACCGTGCCGACTGCTCGGTTCAGCGTCAGGCCGAGATGTTCGCCCGCGACATCGGGATGATGCTGACCACGCTCGACGCGCGACTGAGGAAGGAAAAGCGATGAAGAAAGTGCTGATCGTCGACGACCAAAGCGACATCCGCCGCCTGCTGCGGCTGACGATGCCCGCCAACTTCCAGATCTCCGAAGCGGTCAACGCCGACGAGGCGCTCGAGGCCATCCGGCGCGACCGTCCGGACGCGGTCATCCTCGACGTGATGATGCCCGGCGGCATGGACGGCTACCAGCTGTGCGCGAAGCTCAAGCGTGACCCGTCGCTGGAGGGAATCCACGTCGCGCTGGTGACCGCCCGCGGCCAGGAGTCCGACCGCGCGCGCGGGGCGGAGGTCGGCGCCGACGCCTATTTCGTCAAGCCGTTCAGTCCGCTCGCGTTGATCCGTCATCTCGAGTCGGTGCTCGCGGCCGCCCATTCACAAGGAGTCACGCCATGACCTACGAGGGATTGCTGATCGTCGACGACCAGCCCGAGGTGCGCCGGATGCTGCAGGTGGCTTTCTCGGGACGCCCCTACCTGCTGTTCGAAGCCAAGGACGGATTCGGCGCGCTGTGCAAGGCGGCCGAAGTCCACCCCGAGGTGGTGGTGCTGGACGTGATGATGCCGGGCGGCATCGACGGTCTTGCCGTGTGCCGGGAAATCAAGGCCGACCCCAAGCTCTCGGCGGCGTTCGTGGTCATCCTCAGCGCCCGCGGGACGTCCGAAGATCGCAGGGCGGCGCTGGCGGCGGGCGCCGACGCCTACGTGACCAAGCCGTGCCGCCTCTCCTCGCTGATCGAGCTGATCGAGGGCCGTCATCGCCCGGTGTCCGCGCAGGGCGCCGAAGCAGCGGCCTGATTGGAAGCGAAGCTGCCGCCGTCCGCCGCCGCGCGACCGCTGCCCGCCGCGCGGTCGCTGGCGCAACGGCTGCGCGAGTCGGCGCTGTCGATCGTCGTCATTGTTCTCGTGGCCGGTGTCGCCGTCGCGTTGGCGGCGCTGGCTGCCGGCCGGGACGCCGACCGGCGGTTGCGCTCTGTCGACGCGGAAGTTCGCGCCTCGAACGTCGTGCGCGAGGTGCGCGAACACCTCAACGAGAACATCATCGTCCTCGACGCCGTCGCGGGGCTGTATTCGATCCATCCGGACACCAGGCAGGAAGGCCTGACCACGTTCCTGCGCGCGACGCGCCTGCGCTTCCGCGTGGCGGATTCGCCGATCGTCTGGGCGCCGGAGTCGACCGCCGCAGGTGCCGCCGCCGACGCGAGCTTCATCGTCGCCGCCGTCGAGTCGCGCGCGCCCAACGGGCTGGCCGGCATCACCATCGGCTCCGACCTCGCCGGCGATCCGCAATGGCAGGACGCGCTGCGGCGCTCCTGCGCCAGCGGCAAGCCGTCGCTGATCCGCGGGTCGCCCGACGCGCCCGCCGCCGGGCAGTACGTCCTGGTCCGCCCGGTCCGCTCGTCGCCGGCGGCTCCCGACCCGCGCGTGCCGTGTTCCGGCGTGCTGGGCTTCGCCGCCGGCATCGTCAACTTCACCGCGGAAGCGCGCCATGCGATGGACGCGCAGCACGGAGGGGGTCTGGCGATCGAGGTCGTCGACCTCGCGCAGGATGCCGCCACCCCGATCCTTGCCCTGGCCGAGGACGGCGCTGCGCCGCTCGCTCCCGCCGCGCGGACCGTGGTGCGCAGCGAGGAAATCGAATTCGGCGGACGCCGGTTCCGGGTGGACCTCACGGGCGACCTGTCCCGCATGGCGGAGACGCCCGCCAACCGGGCGTGGACGGCGGCGGCCGCGGCGCTGCTCGCCGCGGTGGCCGTCGTCGGAATCTTCCTCGCATGGCTCGAAAGCTCGCGCCGCCGGGTCGAATCCGAGCTGAAGAGGGCAGCGGCAGCGCTGCGCATCACCGAGCAGCGGTGGCAGCTCGCGCTGGAGGGCGTGGGCGACGGCGTCTGGGACCTGAACATCGCCACCGGCACCGCCTACTTCTCGCCGCGCTACGCCACGATGCTGGGGTACGCCGCCGAAGCGCTCGAACCGACCGTCGCGCAATTCCAGGGGCTGCTGCATCCCGACGACGCGCCGCGCACCATCGGCGCGCTGCGGGAGTTCGTCGCCGGCCGCGATCCGCACAGCGCCATCGATTTCCGCCTGCGCTGCGCCGACGGCAACTACCGCTGGATGTCCGGGCGCGGCGCGATCGTCGAGCGCGACGCGGACGGCGCCGCGCGGCGCGTGATCGGGACCAACACCGACATCGAGGCGCGGATGACGCTGACGGAGGTCGCGCGCGCGCACGAAAGCGAGCTCGACGCCATCGTCACGGCGTCGCCCGAAGGCGCCGTCGCCTTCGCCGCCGACGACACCGTCAGGTCGGCGAACCCCGCGTTTCTCGAGGCGATCGGCGCCGAGGCGAGCGCCGTCGTCGGTCTGCCGCAGGCGGAGTTCGAGGCGCTGCTCGCGCAGTGCAGCGTCCGTGCCGACGACGACCGCGGCTGCCTGTCCTGCGCGGGGGCGCGGGCGCGGGCCGCGCTGCCGCCGGCGCGCGCGGGCGAGCCGGCGCGAAGGTGCGCGTCCTGCCGCGTGGAGATCGTCCATCCGCGTCATCGCGTGCTGCAGCGCACGCGGGTGATGCTCGCTTCGCCCAACCTCTCCGCCATCGAGTACTTCCGCGACGTCACCGCGCAGGTCGAGGTGGACAGGATCAAGAGCGAGTTCCTCGCCACCGCGGCGCACGAGCTGCGCACGCCGATGACCAGCATCTACGGCTTCTCCGAGATCCTCGCGACGATGGATTTCGACCGTGAGCAGGCGCGCGAGTTCGGGGCGACGATACACGCGCAGGCGGAGAGCCTGGTGCTGCTGCTCAACGAGCTGCTCGACCTCGCGCGCATCGAGGCGCGTGCCGGGCGCGCGTTCGAATTCGCCGAACTCGAACTGGCCGACGTGATCCGGCCGGCGATCGCCGAACTGCGCCTGCGCGGCGACACCCGTCGCGTCGACGCCGACCTCGGCGACCACGCGTTCCGGGTGCTGGCCGACAAGGACCGGCTGAAGCACGCGATCACCAACGTCCTCAGCAACGCGTTCAAGTACTCGTTCGGCGAGGGCGCCGTCACGCTGCGGCTGGTGCGGCGCGACGTCGGGCGGGGGAGCGAGGTCGGCATCCGGGTGGCCGACGAAGGCATCGGCATGACCGCGGACCAGCTCGCGCACCTGTTCGAGCGCTTCTGGCGCGCGGACAAGAGCGGGCACGTGCCGGGCACCGGGCTCGGCATGTCGCTGGTGAAGGAGACGCTGGGCTACCATCACGGCAGCGTCGAGGTTCACAGCGAGCCCGGCGCCGGCACGCAGGTCGTCCTCTGGCTGCCGCTGCTCGACGCGCCGCCGCCTGCGGTCGCTTTGACGGCGGTCGCAAGCGCCGCCTGATCGGGCCGGCGGGGGAACCTCGGCGGCGCGGCACACCCGACTTCAGCGTTTTCCGGCGACGGCCCGCATCGGTGCGGCGTTGCCGCTGTCGGCGTCGGCAAAGCGCGCGGCGATGTCCTCGAAGGTGTCGCTCAGCGCCAGGAAGGCGTCGACCACGTCGGGGTCGAAATGTTTGCCCCTTCCCTCGGTGATGATCTGCGCCGCCCGCGCGTGCGACATGCCCGCCTTGTAGACGCGGGGGCTGATGAGCGCGTCGTACACGTCCGCCAGCGCCATCAGCCGCGCCGAGATCGGGATGGCGTCGCCGGCGAGACCCTCCGGGTAACCCGAACCGTCCCACTTTTCGTGGTGTGAATAGACGAGTTCCTTGGCGACTTCGAGAAACTCGATTCTCTGCCTGACGGTCTTCTGCGCGTTGGCGAGGGCGTCGCGGCCCAGCGCCGGGTGCGTCTTCATGATCTCGAACTCTTCCGGCTCGTAGCGCCCGGTCTTGAGCAGGATCCGGTCGGGGATGCCCACCTTGCCGATGTCGTGGAGCGGCGCACAGTTGAACAGGCTGTCCACCATGTTCGCCGTCAGGAAGTGGGCGAACCGCGGCCAGGTCCTGAGGTGGTTTCCCAGCGCCCGGATGTAGTGCTGCGTGCGCTTGAGGTGGTTGCCGGTGTCGGTGTCGCGCGTCTCGGCCAGCGACGCCAGCGCAAGAATGGTCACGTCCTGCAGCGCCGCCAGCTCTTCGGTGCGCTTGCCGACCTCGAATTCGAGATACGCATTGTTGATGCGCATGGTTCCGGCGCTGGCGGCACCCGCAAGGTGCGCCCCTACGCGCGACAGCAGGATGGGCGGGCTGATCGGGCGGGTGATGTAGTCGACCGCGCCAAGATTCATGCCGCGCTGCTCGTCCTCGACCTCGGTCCTGCTGGTCAGAAAGATCACCGGAATCTGCCGTGTGCGCGGGTCCCCCTTCAGCCGACGGCAGATCTCGTAGCCGTCGAGGCCGGGCATCGTGATGTCGAGCAGGATGAGGTCCGGTGGCTCGCCGCGCGCGATCTCGAGCGCCTTCTCGCCGCGGATGGCCACCTTGATCGCGTAGTGCTCGCGCAGCAGGTTGGTCAGCAGCGTCAGGTTGGCCGGCGAGTCGTCGACGATCAGCACCATCCGCTTGACCGGCAGGAACAAGTCCATCGTGGGGCCCTCAGTTGAGCGGAATCCGTGCCGCCGCGGCCGCCTCGCCGAGCACGACCAGCGCCGACGCGTAGTCGAAGTCCTGGACGTGACGCTGCAGCGGCAGGAACCCGTCCGCCAGGCCCCGGCGCAGCAGCGTGGCGTGCTCCCGCACCAGCGCCTCGGCGCCGCCGTCGCTGGCGATCAGCAGGCCGCCCAGCGAGCGGCAGACGGCGCGCAGCTGTTCGGGGTCGACGGCTACGGTCGTTTCCTGCGTCGGCGGCAAGGCCCGGCGAAGGTTGGCCGCCAGCTCGGCGAGATGCTGCTCCAGCGGCAGCCGCAGCGTTTCCAGCGCTGCCGGCGCCGCGTTCTCCCTGAGCGCGCTCTCGAGTCCGGCGCACAGCTCGCTGCACCGGGCCGCGCCGACGTTGGCGGCAACCCCCTTCAGCGTGTGCGCCACGCGCTCGGCCAGCGCGAGGTCGCCCAGCGCCAGC
>CAIWHR010000007.1 GCA_903912485.1 uncultured beta proteobacterium
ACCGGCGCAGAGCGTCGGCCAGCCCGGTGTCGCCGTAGAGCGCGCGGAAGTCGAAGACGATGTTGGCGTTGAGCAGCGCCTGCGGCGTCGGCGCGCGGATCCACGCCAGGAACTTGGCCTTCCACTCCTCGGTCGACAGGCACAGCTCCGGGTTGCTCGCCATCACGTTGCCCGTGCACAGCGGGAAGCCCAGCGTGTCGAGCGCCGCGTTGACGTCGCGCGCAAAAGCGATCATCCGCTCGCGCCGCAGCGCGGCCTCCGCGGCGTCCGCGGCGGCGAACAGCAGCGCGTTGTCCTGGTCGGTCGCGAACGTCTGCTCGCCGCGCCCTTCGCTGCCCAGCGCCAGCCAGCACCAGCTGAAATCGCCGAGGTCGTGGCGCTCCAGCACCAGGTCGATGACCCGCCGCGACAGCGCGTCGTTGAGCGCAGCGATCGTCCGCGTCAGCGGCTCGGCGCCCACGCCCTGCGCCAGCAGGTTCTGCGTCAGCAGCCGGATGTCGTCGCCGGCGCGTTTCAACTGGTCGAGGCTGTCCGCGCTGTGCAGGCCCTCGTTGACCTGACGCATCGACACGCGCTGCAGCGCGAACAGGTCGCGCTCGCTGACCATGCCGATGAGCCGGCCGTGCTCGACGACGGCGATCTGCCGGACGCCGCGCTCGGCCATCACGTGCATCGCTTCGTAAGCCGTCGCCGATCCCGGCAGCGTGACCAGCTGCGTCGACATCGCCGCCGACAGCGGCGTCTCCAGTGCCAGCCCCGGCAGCACGACGCGGCGGAGCAGGTCGACCAGCGTGAACATGCCGACCGGCGCGCCTTCGGAATCGAGCGCGACGACGGTGCGCACGTTGGCGTCGGCCATCGTCTGCGCGGCCTCGCGCAGCGTCGCCGTCGCGGCGCAGGCGACCGGTGCATGGCGGATGAGTTCGGCGAGCGTGCGCGTGAGCGACTGCTGCTCGGCCACGCGCTGCGCGTACTGGCCGTGCAGGCTTTCGAGCGACTGCTTCAGCGTTTCGGTGATCGCCTGCGTGCAGTAGCGCTCGAACTCGGGCGACGCCTGCCGCAATTCGAGAAAATCCGCGCGCGCGAGCCGATAGCAGGAGCTGTCCTGCAGCGCGTAGAAGACCTTGGTCGTGGTGCCGCCGGCCGACAGCGCGCCGACGGGGAACAGCTCGCCGGGGCCGAGCGTCCGGTCGGGGTTGGCCTGCGTGTTGTTCGGACGGCTGCCGACGAGCCCGCGCCGGATGATGTGCAGGCAGGCGATCGGTCCGCTCTGCGTGGACAGGATCGTCGCGTCCCTGGCGAAATCGACGAGCTCGAGCCGCGGCGCGAACGCGCGCAGCGTCTCCTCGCGCATCCGGTTGAACGGCGCGTGCCGCCGCAGGAAATCGCAGACCGCGTCGACGGCCTGCGCCGTCGCGACGGCCGTAGGGTTGGCCTGGGTCATGGTTGTCGGTTGTGCCGCGTCAGCGTTCGCCGGTCTGCGTATCGTTCCGCCCGGCCCAGGCAAGTGTAACGCGCCGGTCGGCTGCCGGGATTCGCGCAGCAACAAAAACCCCCGCTCAAGGCGGGGGTCTTTGCGGTGCGCCGTGCAGCGAACGTCAGTGCGCGGTGGGCTTCGCCAGCAGTAGCCCGGTGTTCTGGCGGACGTACAGTTCGTCCCACATGTCCTCGGAACGCTTGTCGCGGTACAGCAGCGAGCCCAGGATCACGGCGAGGAAGCCGAGCGGAATCGAGATCAGCCCCGGATTGCGCAGGTCGAACGCCGGCTTCTCCAGCCCGACGATCGACGTGCGGTCGCTGCCGATTTCCTTGATCTTCGCTTCGGCAGCCGCCTTGGCCTTCTCGGACTTGGCGATGTCGGCCTTGAGCTTGTCCTGCGCCGGCGCTTCGACGGCGGCGGTCAGATCGCCCTGGAACTTGGTCAGCTTCGCCGACTCGGCCGCTACGATCTTCTCCTGCGCCGCCTTGACCGCCAGCGGGTAGGTCAGATTCGGCGACACCAGCACCAGCCCGATCGCCGTCAGCGTGCCGACGATCATCCCGAGGACGATGCCGCCGGTGTTGCAGCGCTTCCAGAACAGCGTCAGCAGCACGCAAGGGAAGTTGGCCGACGAAGCGACCGCGAACGCCAGCGCCACCAGGTGGGCGACGTTCTGCCCCTTGGACAGGATGCCGATGGTGATCGCCATCGCGCCGACGATCACCGTCGCGATCCGCGCCGCGCGCACCTGCTCTTCCTGCGTCACGTGGTCCTCGCGGATCACGCCGACGTAGAGGTCGTGCGCCATCGCCGAAGCCGCGGCGAGCACCAGCCCCGCCACCACCGCGACGATGGTCGCGAAGGCGACCGCGGCGACGAACGCCAGGAACAGGTTGCCGAGCATCGACTCGGGGCCGCCGCCGAGGTACTGCGCGAGCAGCGGGCCGGCCATGTTGCCGCCGGCGTCGATCGACTTGATCTTGACGGCGCCGACGTGCATCGCCGAGCCCATGCCGAGGAACAGCGTCAGCACGTAGAAGCCGCCGATGATCGCCATCGCCCAGATCACCGACTTGCGCGCGTCCTGCGCCGTCGGCACGGTGAAGAAGCGCATCAGGATGTGCGGCATCCCGGCGGTGCCGAACACCAGCGCCATGCCCAGCGAGATCTGGTCGATCGGCGCCTTGAACAGCAGGCCCGGCTCGAGGAAGCGCTGACCCAGTTCGGTCGGCGACATGTTCTTCCCCGCGTCGCCGAGCAGCAGCGCGACCTGCGCCTGCACGTCGGCATCGCCGATCACCGCGGTCAGGAATGCGGGCAGGCTGAAGCCGTACGGCGTCCACACCAGGATGACCAGCATGATCGACGCGGTGACCAGAAGGATCGCCTTGATGATCTGCACCCAGGTAGTCGCGACCATGCCGCCGAACAGCACGTAGGCCAGCATCAGCACGCCGACGACCATCACCGAGATTTCATAGTCGATGCCGATCAGCGTCTTGACCAGCACGCCGCCGCCGACCATCTGCGCGGTCAGGTAGAACGTCGACACGGTGATCGTCGACAGCGCGCCGACGATCCGCGCCGCCCGCGGGTTGTTGCGGTAGGCGAGGATGTCGGACAGCGTGTACTTGCCGATGTTGCGGCAGGGCTCGGCGATCACCAGCAGCACGGTGATGTACGCGACCAGCCAGCCGACCGAGTACATGAACCCGTCGTAGCCGTACAGCGAGATCAGCCCGGCGATGCCGAGGAACGACGCCGCCGACAGGTAGTCGCCGGCGATCGCCCAGCCGTTCTGCAGCCCGGACACGCCGCCGCCCGCCGCATAGAAATCGGCGACGTTCTTGACGCGCTTGGCCGCGAGATAGGTCACGTACATCGTGATCGAGATGATCACGCCGAACACCGCGAACGTCAGCCAGCGGTACTGGGCGGCGACGGCGCCCTGCGCCAGCGCGGGGGTGGCGATCGCCACGAGCGCAAGCGCGCCCGCAATCAGTGCGTAGCGACGCGAAATCATTTCTTGCCTCCCATGTATTTCTCGGCGTCGCGGACGATCTCCGCCGCCATCGGATCGAACTCGGCGTTGGCCCGCTTCGCGTACCAGAACGCAAGCGCCCAGGCGACGACGAACTCGGACAGCGCGAACAGGATTCCGACATTGACCGGCCCCCACACCTTGATCTTGTACAGATCCTGGAAGTAGGCGGCGCCGATCGGCAGCAGGAAATAGTAGAACATCGAAAAGACCATCAACCCCCAAAGGAATCCCATCTTCCTGCGGTGCAGTTCCTGGAACTCCGGCCTGCTGTCGATGGCCTTCCAGTCCACCTGGCTTGTATCAACCATATTCCCCCTCCTAGTGACGCGACGAGATCCAGCACTCCCCGACGCGACCGATCAGTCGGTCTGCACCCGGGACGAGTCGGCTGTGTTGCCGAGCGCTACTTTGGCGTCTCCGCCGATGCGCGTCAACTTATTCCGATGCTGCGACGCAGCAACCTCGTACCCGCCGCAATGGCCCGGAATGCGACGCGAAGATCGCCGCGACCGTCGCCGGCAACGCCACGCCTGCGGCACGATCGCGCGTCAGTCGTTCCAGCGCGGCGCGCGCTTCGCGACGAACGCGGCCACGCCCTCCTGGCCGTCGGGGCCGAGCATGTTGCGCGTGATCGATTCGCTTGCCATCGCGTACGCCGCCTGCGTCGGCCGCTCCAGCTGATCGTAGAAGAAGCGCTTGCCGGCGGCGACCACCGCGCGCGGCTTCGCGACCAGCGACTGCGCCAGCGTCAGCGTCGCCGCATCGAGAGCATCCGGCGCAGCGACGCGGTTGACGAGCCCCCACGCGAGCGCGGTCGGCGCGTCGATGAACTCGCCGGTCATCAGCATCTCGAACGCACGCTTGCGCGACACATTGCGCGAGACCGGCACGCCCGGTGTCGCGCAGAAGAGCCCGAAGTTGATGCCCGAGGTCGCGAAGCGCGCATCGGCGGCCGCGACGGCCAGATCGCAGGCGGCGACCAGCTGGCATCCGGCGGCGGTCGCGATCCCGTGCACCCTGGCGATCACCGGCTGCGGCAGCCTCTCGATCGTCAGCATCACGCCGCAACAGCGGCGGAAGAGATCGCCGATGAACGCCTCGTTCGAATGGGCGAGCATCTCCTTCAGGTCGTGGCCGGGGCAGAACGCGCGTCCGGCGCCGGCGAGCACGACGACCCTTGCCGACGCATCGGCGGCGACGTCGTCGAGCGCCGCCTGAAGCGCGTCGAGCAGCGCGCCGTTGATCGCGTTGAACTGCGCCGGGCGGTTGAGCGTCAGCGTGGCGACGCCGCCTGCGTCCTCGCGCAGGACCAGCGGTTGCTCGGAAGTCCCGAGGGGTGCGTTCATGGTCAGATCTCCTCCCGTTGGATGGCGCGGGTCGGTGACCCGGGTTGGTCCGCGCTCCCGGCGGCAGGAGGCGGGCAACGCCGACATCATACTGCGCTGCGCCCGGCGCATCGGGCCGGCGCCGGACCGGCGCTTGCCCCGCCCTGCGGCATCTCGTATGCTGCCCCGCAGACCGTTCAGGCGACCGACATGGGCCATCGACTCAGCAAGATTGTGACCAAGACCGGCGACGCCGGCACCACCGGGCTCGGCGACGGCTCGCGGGTGAGCAAGGACTCGACGCGGATTGCCGCCATCGGCGAGGTCGACGAACTGAACTCGGCGCTGGGCGTCCTGCTCGCCGGGAAGCTGCCGGCACCGATTCGCGATTGCCTCACCAGCGTCCAGCACGACCTCTTCGACCTGGGCGGAGAACTTTCGATCCCCGGGTACGCCGCGGTCACCGACGCTCACGTCGCGCGCCTCGAAGCCGACGTCGAGCGCTTCAATGCCGGTCTCGCGCCGCTGAAGGAATTCGTCCTGCCCGGGGGCTGCAGCGCCGCGGCGTATGCGCATGTCGGCCGGACGGTGTGCCGGCGCGCCGAGCGGGCGCTGGTCCGGCTCGCCGCCGAGGCGCCGGTGAGCGACCCCGCGCGGCACTACCTCAACCGGCTCTCGGATCTCCTGTTCGTGCTGGCGCGCCGGTTGAACCACGACGCCGGCCGCAGCGACGTGCTGTGGCAGAAGGAGCGGGCGACGCGCGGAGCCTGACGCGCATCGCCCGCGGCGGATCAGCCCCTGCGGTCGCGACCGCCCTGGAATTCGCGGTCCTGCGTCGCGGCAAAGGCCGAGTCGCGGACGCCGATCACCTCGATCCGGGCGGGAACGATCGTCGCTTCGATCGGAGCGGGCGCGACCGCGCTGGTCGCGGCCAGGGCCCCCATGTCGGCACTGCTGCCGGCGATCGTCGCCGGCACGATGACGGCCACGCCTAGCGTCGCCGCGGTCAGCGCGGCGGCGACGATGGCGACGATGGCGCGGCGGGGGGTCGAGGTCTGGTAGCGGTTCATGGTCTGGCTCCTGGTTCGTCGTGAGTGCTCGGTGATTGGATGCGCCCAACCGGCCGTCCGGATTCATCTTCTTGCTGCTGCGGCCGGCGGGTGCATCCCGTCAGCAGCCATCGTAGGCGGGGCCCCCGACGCGCTCAACGGGCAGGCGACGAAGCGGCGAAATCGCGACGTGAACGACGCGCAACGGCGACGGAAGCGGCCGCCGGCCGGCCGCGCTGCGGCCATCGAGGCTCCCGACCCGCCGGCTCCGTGGGGTCAAGAAAGTCCCGTCGTTGCCGTTAGAACGTCGTCACCGACCGGACGCTGCAGGCGCAGAGAATGGTCCTTTCAGGCGCAGAGCGGCTCTGGCTGGTCGCTCTGACCGACGCACCGGCATTCCCGGCGAATCTTCGACGCACCTGGCACGGATGAAACGACCCCCAAGCTCGCCGCCCCCGCCGCTCCCCGCGGAGGCCGCGTGCCGCCGGCAAGACCGGCCGGCACGCTTCGGCCGGCCGGGCGGGCGCTGACGTGCACGCTCCCCGGCGACCGAAGGGGAGTTCCCGGCCCGGTCAATGGCTGCTGCTGGCAGCGGCCTTGCTGGTCCTCGGCAGCGCTCTGGGCTGGAGCCTCCACTCCGAAAGGGGCGCCATCGACGCCCGGGAGCGGGAGCGGCTGGCGGCACAGGTCGGCATGCTGGACCAGAACCTCGGCCAGCAGCTTCTTGCGACGAGCCTCGCGCTGGACTCGATTCGAGGCGACCTGCCCTTCCTGAAGAAGCAGGACGACGCCCAGGCGGCGGTCGATCGCCGCCTGCAGTCGATGAGCGACGCCATGCCCGGGGTTCGCAGCTTCCTGATCCTCGACGCCGAGGGCACGGTGACCGCCAGCAATCAGCGCCGGCTCGTCGGGAACAACTTCCGCGAGCGGGAGTACTTCCGGAGCGCCCGCCGGAGTCGCGACCGGGACCTGCTCCACGTCTCGCCGCCCTACAGGACCTTGTCCGGGGTCTTCGCCGTTTCGCTGTCGAAGGCGCTGCTCGACGAGCGAGGGGAATGCACCGGGGTCATCGCCGCGACGCTGGAGCCGGAGCATTTCGCGATGCTCCTCGACTCCGTGCTCTACGCTGCCGACGTGCGGGCATCCATCGTTCACGGCGACGGCGCCGTCTTCCTGAACTCGCCGCCGCTGCCGGGAGTGGACGGCATGAATCTCGCCCAGCCGGGCACTTTCTTCACCCGGCACCGCGAGAGCGGTCAAACGTCGAGCCTGTTCGCGGGGACCGTCTTCGCCACCGGCGACGAACGCGTGATCGCGCTGCGCACCGTTCGGCCGGCTGCCCCGTCGCTGGACCGGCCGCTGGTGGTGGCCGTGAGCCGCGACCTGCCGACGGTGTTCGCGCCGTGGCGCAGCGACGCCTGGGAACGCGGCGGGATGTTCGGCGTGCTGGCGCTGACCGCGGCGACGAGCCTGTTTTTCCAGCAGCGGCGCGCGCGTGCGTTCGAGCGCGCCGCGGCCGAACGGGACGACGAGCGGCGGCGGACGGAACTGGCGCTGCGCGCGCGCGAGGACCGCTTCCGGACGCTGTTCGACCGCGCCAGCGATGGCATCATGATCATGTCGCCCGACGGCAAGCTGGTCGCGGCCAACGAGTCGTTCGCCCGGATGCACGGCTATGCCGCGGAGGAATTGCGGACGCTGAGCCTCAGGGAACTGGACGCGCCCGAAACGTTTCGACGGGTGCCGGCGAGAATGCAGCGCGTCCTTGCCGGTGAAGCCACGACCTTCGAGGTGGAGCACGTTCACCGGGACGGGCACGTCTTCCCGCTTGAGGTGTCGTCGAGCCTGATCGTCTCCGACGGCGAACCGCTGATCCAGTCCTTCCATCGCGACATCACCGAGCGCAAGACGGCGGAGGCAACGCTGCTGCAGCGGGAGCTGCGGCTCAGCTTCCTGCTCACGGCCACCCCGGTGGTGATCTACACCTGCCGCGCCTACGGCGACTTCGACACCACCTTTGTCTCGGAGAACGTGCTGCAGGTGCTCGGCTATCGGCCGGACGAGTTCGTCACCGACCCGGTCTTCTGGGCAAACCGCGTCCACCCCGCCGACGCGGCGAGGGTGATGTCCGGCGTGGCGCCCGTGATCGCGCAGGACCTCTTTGCACAGGAATACCGGTTTCGCCATCGGGACGGCAGCTATCGCTGGATGCGCGACGAGGCAAGGGTCATGCGCGACGCCGCCGGCGAACCCGCCGAGCTGATCGGCTCGTGGATCGACGTCACCGAGCGCACGCAGGCGGAGGAGAAATCACGCCGGCAGAGCGAACAGCTCCGGCTGCTGTACGAAGCCAGCCAGCGACTGAACCAGACGCTCGACCTCAAGGAGATCTACCGGGAGATTCGCGACTTCATGGCCGGCGTCGCGCCCGTCGACAGCCTGATCATTTCCGCCTACGACCCGGAGACGCAGTTGATCACCTGTCGCGCCTTCCTGACGGAAGACAGATGGCTGGACGTCGGCGACTTTCCTCCCATTCCGCTCGAAGAAGAAGGCCGGGGCACGCAGAGCATCGTCATCCGCACGGGCCAACCCCTGCTGATCAACGACTGGCAGGCGCAGTTGAAGACGCCGGCGACGGCCTATTACGTCAACGACAGGACCACCGAATTCGTCGACGAGGTGCCGTCGGGCGAAGACGTCACGCGTTCGGCGCTGATCGCCCCGCTCAAGATCGGCGGCGCGGTCAACGGCGTGATCCAGGTGTTGAGCTATCGACGCAACGCCTACACCGAAACCCAGTTGCAGCTGCTGGACGCGCTGGCGTTGCACATCGCCTCGGCCGAGCAGAACGCGATGCTCTACGGCCGGGTGCAGGCCGATCTGATCGAGCGCAAGCGGGCCGAAGCCGCCCGCGCGCTGCTGGAAGGGCAGCTGCGCGAGGCGCAGAAGATGGAGGCGATCGGCACGCTGGCCGGCGGCATCGC
>CAIWHR010000008.1 GCA_903912485.1 uncultured beta proteobacterium
TACGGAACAGCAGCAAGCCATCCTCACCGTTGCACTCCTTGCGGCATTCGCCGATGGCGATCACGAGCCTCGCGAGCGCGAGCAGATTCGTCGCATCGCAGAATCGCTTGGCGGGGTGCCGGGCGCCCCCGATCTGCCGGCGCTATATCAGCAAGTCTTGCTCAAACGCGTGCGCCTGGAGGATGCTGCCGCGGCTCTGACGGAACCCGATCAACAGCACTTGGCCTACGAAATGGCCGTGTGTGTCTGCGATGCCGACGGACTCGCTACCGAACCGGAGCGCCAATTTCTGGCCGCCCTGGCGCAGGCCCTGAAGCTCGATACGCACGACACCGAGCGCGCTGATCAGCAGGCGGCAGCCATCGCCGGGTCGATCGGCGCCGCCGTTCCCGTGTCGGTTGCAGTACCCGCTTCCACAGCGGGCGGCAGCCCAAATGCCGAGACGATACCCTCCAGTTCGGACGCCGAAATCGACCGCAGCATCCTCAACTACGCCATCCTGAACGGAGCACTCGAATTGCTGCCGCAGAGCTGGGCGGCAATGGCCATCGTCCCCCTGCAGATCAAGATGGTTTACGGCATCGGCAAGAGCCATGGCTACGAGTTGGATCAGGGGCACATCCGCGAATTCCTGGCGACTCTGGGAGTCGGGTTGACGTCGCAATACCTCGAGCAATTCGGTCGAAAGCTGCTGGGTGGACTCTTGGGCCAGCTTGCCGGCGGCCTGGGCAAACAGCTTGGCGCAGCCGCAACCGGCGTGGCCTTTTCCTTCGCGACAACCTATGCCTTGGGCCAGGTCGCCAAGAACTACTATGCCGGCGGGCGACAGATGAGCACCGCGCTCCTGCAGCATAGCTTCCAGGATCTGATGGGCCCGGCCAAGGAGATGCAGGCCAGGTATTTGCCGCAAATCCAGCAAAGGGCCAGCGGCCTCGATGCCGGTCAGATCATGTCCATGGTGCGCGGAGGTTGAACAATTGGTGAGGTCGCGACAACCGAATTCGACGCGTTCGGTCTGACAGGCAGCGTAGTACAGTGGAGAGGGGGAACGCCATTCACCTGGCGCGGCGGTCGATGTTGGTCATCAACTGTGCGGTCGCTTCGCCGGGCCGGTCTCGCTTGACAGCACGCGGACCTGGGCAAGTCCGAGGTTGTGAAAGATCCGGTGGCGTCGCATGAGCGGCCACCATTCGTAGAGAAAGATCTGCATGGGCCGCCACATAGCGACCCAACCGCCGATAGTCAGGCCTTCGCGCAGGATCTTGAGGAACGCCCCGCCGGCAAGCAGCGTAAGCAGATCCGCGACAAGCAGGCATGAACTCAGGAATGCGATGCCTATGAGCAGGCTTGTCCGACCTTCCCGCAGCAGTATCGTGACCATGCGTCGGGACAGGTCCGCCTTGTAGGTGAAGTAATTGTGGATTGCCTCGGTGACCAGTTCGGTCGGGTCTTCGGAGGGAAGCTGCGTCAGGTGAATGGTGATGTGGAATCGGCTCGCCTGCGGAAACTCCAAGGCCCAGCTTTCGATGAACTTCTCGGCGTCGTGGTCAAGGGCCTTGTGATGGAATGGCGTCGGGTCCATCGAGTTGAAAAGTTGCGAAAGCTCATCCAAGCGCAGTTCGATCCGGTGAACGTCGTTGTGGGAGCGGGTCATGGCTGGCGGGATTCTGCAGCGGACTTGAAGTAGGTCAAGGTCTCGGCCAAGGCAGGGCTGATAATTCCTGAGTTCGTGCGTCGCGAGGGAGATCACAGCCTCCATTTGCCAATGTACACGAACACCCGCACCGACAAAGCCCTTCCTACCGGGTGCCACCTTGAAGATTGCTCTGGCGGTTGATGGATCGCGATGCGCGCTGCGCGCAACGCAGTTTGTGATCGGACTGATCGCAGAGCAGGAAGGGTCGGACGTTCACATCATCAATGTGCAATCCCCGGTACGGTACGCGGATCTGTTTCCCGCAAAGAAGAAGCCGCTGGTCAAGCGCTGGTACCTAGAGGGCGGCGAGAGCGAGACGGCCGCTGCACTTGAAATGTTCGCGGGGAGCAAGGTTGCCTGCGAATGCCATCTGGTTATCGGAGATCCCGCGACGGCGATCGTCAAGCTTGCTCGAAAGCTCCGCTGTGATCTGATCGTCATGGGAACGCGAGGCATGGGGACGATCGCTGGCCTGCTTCTTGGATCGGTCGCAACCAAGGTCGTGCACCTTGCGCCCACGCCAGTGACACTGGTGAAGTAGGCGCCGCCTCCACAAGGCGTTCGGCCCGATCTGGTCACGGTCGGCCACGGCATCACCACCGCCCACTCGCATAGGCTCCCATGGCCAACAGTTCGCTGCCAGGGCTGACTCAGAGCGCCGCCGCTGAACGTCTGGCGGCTGAGGGTCCTAACGAACTCGACACCGATCAGCGGCGCACGTTGCTCGCCATCGCCGGCGAGGTCGCGCGCGAGCCGATGTTTCTGCTGCTGCTCGGCGCCGGGGCCATCTACCTGGCCATGGGCGACCCCCATGAGGCGCTGATCCTGCTGGGCTTCGTGGTCATCATCATGGCCGTCACCATCCTCCAGGAGCGGCGCACGGAGAATGCCCTGGAAGCCTTGCGCGATCTCTCCAGCCCGCGGGCCCTGGTCATCCGCGATGGCGCAGCGACGCGCATCGCCGGGCGTGACGTGGTGCGAGGCGACATCCTGATCCTGACCGAAGGCGACCGCGTTCCTGCCGATGGCGTAGTGCTGGAGGCGCATGAACTGGCCGCCGACGAGTCGTTGCTCACAGGCGAATCGGAGGCGGTCGACAAATTTCCGGACCACAGCCAGGTTTTCGCCGGCGCGCTGGTCGTTCGCGGACAAGGGGTGGTTCGTGTGACCGCCATCGGCAGCGGGACCGAGTTGGGGCGCATCGGGAAGTCTTTGCAGGGCATCGCCGTCGAGGCCTCGCCGCTGCGCGAGGAGATTGGCCGGTTGACGCGGCGTCTGGCGGTGATCGGCGTCGGGCTGTGCCTGGCGCTGGCAGCCCTGTACTGGGCGCTGCGCGGCGGTTGGCTCGACGCGATGCTCGCGGGGATCACCTTGGCGATGGGCATCCTGCCGCAAGAATTCCCGGTCATCATGATCGTCTTTCTCGCTCTGGGTGCACGGCGCATCGCCGCTCAGCGGGTTCTGACGCGACGCCTCAACGCCATCGAAACGCTGGGTGAAACCACGGTGCTGTGCGTAGACAAGACCGGGACGCTCACCGAAAACCGCATGGCCGTTGCCGCACTTTGGGTCGGCGATCATCTGCTTGAGACCCATCGCCTTGCGCCGGGCGGTTTGACCGAGCCCTTTCACGAACTTCTCGAGTACGCGGTTCTGGCAAGCGAGATCGACCCCCACGATCCGATGGAAATCGCCTTTCATCGCTTTGCGGGTGAGTATCTCGCCGACACCGAGCATCTGCATCCCGAGTGGGGACTGGCGAAAGAGTACGAAATTTCAGCGGGCCTGCTCGCCATGTCTCACCTATGGCGAAACGACTGCGGCAAACATGATGTCGTGGCCACGAAGGGGGCGCCGGAAGCCATCGCCGATCTGTGCCCGCTTTCGGAGGATGCGCGCGGCCGGGTGCGCGAACAGGCGGCAGCGATGGCCGACCAGGGATTGCGTGTGCTGGGCGTGGCCAAGGCCAAGCACAGCGTACGCGAGCAGTGGCCCGACAACCAACACGCTTTCGACTTCGAGTTCGTCGGACTGGTCGGACTCGCCGATCCGTTGCGCGCCGAAGTCCCCGGCGCCGTCACCGAGTGCCGCCGCGCCGGCATTCGCGTGGTCATGATCACCGGCGATCACCCGCGCACCGCGCTGGCCATCGCCGCCAGCGCCGGGATCGACAGCCACCATGCGCTCACCGGCTCCGACCTGGCCGGAATGGATGCCAGGACTCTGGCAGAGCGCATCCGCTCGGTGAGTGTCTTCGCCCGCGTTGCCCCGGAGCAGAAACTCGCCATTGTCGAGGCGCTGAAAGCCAACGGAGAAGTCGTCGCCATGACGGGCGACGGGGTCAACGATGCGCCGGCACTGAAGTCTGCCCACATCGGCATCGCCATGGGCAAGCGTGGCACGGACGTGGCGCGCGAGGCCGCCTCGCTCGTATTGCTGGAAGACGACTTCACCGCCATTGTCGCGGCGATCCGGATGGGCCGACGCATTTTCGCCAATTTGCGCCAGGCCATGGTCTATACGCTGGCTGTCCACGTTCCGCTCGTCGGGCTGTCCGTTCTGCCCCTGATGTTCGGCCTGCCGCTGATTCTGGCGCCCATTCACATCGCATTTCTCGAACTTGTGATCGACCCGGCCTGCTCCATCGCCTTCGAGGCCGAGAAAGGGAGTTCCAGACTGATGGAGCAGCCGCCACGCTCGCCGGCCGAACATCTGGTCGCCGTCCCCCAGCTCGCATTGAGCCTCATACAGGGAGCGCTCGTGACGCTGGTTGTCGGCGCGTACTATTGGTGGCTCTCGGCAAGCGGCACCTTGGCCGAAGAAGCACGGGCGCTGGCATTCGTCGTCCTCGTGACGGCGAATGCAGTGTTGATTCTTCCCTCCCGTTCGCCGCACCCGGGCTGGCGCAAGATGTTCACCGGGCTTTCGTCGGTCGGCGTCGCGGTGCTTGGCGCAACGCTGTTGGGGCTCACGGTCGTCACGACCGTGCCGGGTATCGCTGCGGCGTTCGCCTTTCGGTCGCCGCCGGTGCAGCATTGGTTGCTGGCCGCCGCGCTCGGCGCCGGGATGCTTCTCCTCTTCGATGCGAGTAAGGCGGTCATGAACAAGCAACGGTAAGGTGAGGAAATGAACCGGTGGCAATCGGTGATCCAGCGGTGTGACGGAAGAATCCTGACTACGTCGTTGACCGTGACCTTGTGCAGGCCATCGCATGCGGTAATCCCGGCCATATCGGCCACCGCTCCCGTGTCGAGGAGATGCTGCCCGTGGTCACCGTGCGTATTTCGGACGATCGTGACCGCCGATTTCGGCATCGTGACCGCGCGTTTCGGCTGAACGTGACCGCGCAATTCGGCTGAACGTGACCGGTGGTTTCGGTGATCGTGACCGCCCTTGCGGCGGCATGGTCGGGCCTGGTGATGCTGCGTAGAGAACGCAACCGCGGTGCCGTACGCTTGCCGGCTTTTTGGCCGGAGGTGGGCGGTGCCGACAGCACGGATGTCTCTACGCATGATCAAGGACGTGATACGACTGAAGTGGGGAGCACAGCTCTCGCACGAGAGGATTGCTGCTGCCTTGGGCGTCTCCAAGGGGGCGGTGGCGAAGTACGTCGGGCTGGCCGAGGCCGCTGGGCTCGACTGGGAGACGGTCAAGGACTGGGAAGAGTCGCGGCTTGAGGCGCGGCTGCTGCCGCGGGCGGCGAAGGCGGCGGCGTTCGTCGAGCCGGACTGGGCGTGGGTGCATCGCGAACTCGCCCGCAAGAGCGTGAC
The DNA here is from genome assembly GCA_903912485.1 of uncultured beta proteobacterium. GTDB lineage: Bacteria > Pseudomonadota > Gammaproteobacteria > Burkholderiales > Casimicrobiaceae > CAIWHR01. The sequence continues at coordinate 5,467 of CAIWHR010000008.1, forward strand.
GTTGACGCTGTTGTGGGAGGAATATCTCGCGGCGAATCCGGCCGGTCCGACCTGGCGCTACACGCAGTTCTGCGCGCATTACAAGGTGTTCAGGTCGCGGCTCAAGCGCTCGATGCGGCAGCACCGGCGTGCCGGGGAGAAGTTGTTCGCGGACTTCTCCGGGCCGTCGGTGCCGCTGCGCAATGGTCAGCGGGCGCAAGTGTTCGTCACCGCGATGGCTGCATCGAGCTACACCTTTGCCTGCGCCACCCGCGCCCAGAAGCTCGAGGACTGGATCGAGGGGCTGGTCCGGGCGCTGACGTTCTACGGCGGCGCCGCCGAGTTGATCGTCCCGGATAACCCGCGCTCGCTGATTGCCGACCCCGATCGTTACGAGCCCCGGGCTGGCCAGAGTGTCCTCGACTTCGCCCGGCACTACGGCATCTCGGTGCTCCCAGCCCGTCCGCGGTCGCCGCAGGACAAGGCCGCCGTCGAAAGCGCGGTGCAAGTGGTTGGCCGGTGGATCCTCGCCCGGCTGCGCCACCAGCGTTTCGACACCGTCGGCGAGGTGGACGCCGCCATCGCCGGCCTGCTGCCGGGACTCAACGAGCGGCCGTTCCAGAAGCTGCCGGGCAGCCGGGCGAGCGTGTTCGCCGAACTCGACGCCCCGGTCCTGCGGCCGCTGCCGACCAGCCCGTATGAGCTGGCCCGCTTCAAGACGGTCAAGGTGCACATTGACTACCACGTCGAGATCGACGGCCACCGCTACAGCGTGCCCCACGCGTTGGTCGGGCAGACGCTCGAGGCGCGGCTGACCACCCGCGGCATCGAGGCGCTGCTGCGCGGCCAGCGGGTGGCCTGCCACGCGCGTTCGACCCGCCGCGGCGGCTACACCACGCTCGACGAGCACATGCCGGCGGCACATCGCGCCCATCGCGAGTGGACGCCGGAGCGCCTGATCAAGTGGGGACAGCAGATCGGCGTGGCGACCGGCGAAGTGGTCACCAGGCAAATGGCTGAGCACCGCCATCCCGAGCACGGCTACCGCGCCTGCCTCGGACTGCTGAGCCTGGCCAAGCGTTACGGCCGCGCTCGCCTGGAGGCCGCCTGCGAGCGCGTGCTGGCGCTGGGCGCGCACCAGTACCGTCATGTCCGCGACGTGCTCGCCAATAACCGCGACCGCA
>CAIWHR010000009.1 GCA_903912485.1 uncultured beta proteobacterium
CGCCGCCGGCAAGGGCGTCGACGCCGCGGACGCGCTGCCCGAATACGTTCGCCACCGCGTGGCGCTGACCACCGCCGAGCGCGATGCCGGCGGGCGACTTTGAAGCGCGGCGCATGGCGACGCCGTCGCAGCCGGTTCGCGGCATCGAGATCGAGTGGCGGCCGCTGCGCGAGGGCGACCTCGGTTACGTCGCGGCGCTGGAGGCGGAGATCCACTCGGCGCCGTGGACGATCGCCAACTTCCGCGATTCGCTCGCGGCGGGGCATTCGGCCTGCCTCGGCCAGAGCGAGGGCCGGGTCCTGGTCTACGGCGTCCTGATGCTGGCGCCGGGCGAAGCCGAGATCCTCAACCTTTCGGTGGTGCCCGACGCGCGCCGGAGGGGGCTCGGCCGCGCGCTGCTGCGCCGCTTCGTCGACGACGCACGCCGGCTCGGCGCCGAACAGCTGTTTCTCGAAGTGCGGCTGTCGAACACCGGCGCCATCGCGCTCTACGAGGCGGAAGGGTTCGCGCGCGTCGCGCGCCGCGAGGCCTATTACCCCCCCCGAACCCCGGGCGCGCCGCGCGAGGACGCGCTGGTGATGCGGCGTCCGCTCGAACCCGATCCGTCGCGCAGGGTCATTCTGGACGTCGCCGATGGCCGCGCGTGACGACATCCTGAGGGAGTTGCACCTGCTGCCGCGCTGGACCGTGCGTTCGCGGCCCGGGCTCGGCGCGCGGGATCCGTCGCCCGCGGTTTCGCCGTCGATCGTCATCGCCGGCACGGCTGAGGTGCCGCCGGCCGCGCACGTCGCGCCCGAGATGCTGCCGCGACCGGAGCCGCGACCGGAGCCGCGACCGGCCATCGCCGCCGACGCGCGCCGCAGCCGCATCGCGGCGCTGGAGTGGCCGGACCTGGCGGCGGACGTCGCCGCCTGCACCGCCTGCCCGCTGTGCCGGACGCGGCGCCGGACGGTGCCGGGCGTGGGCTCGATGACGGCAGAATGGCTGTTCGTCGGCGAGGCTCCCGGCAGCGAGGAAGACGTCAAGGGCGAGCCCTTTGTCGGCCAGGCGGGGCGCCTGCTCGACGCGATGCTCGCAGCGTTGGGTCTCGCGCGCGGCCGCGGCGTGTACATCGCCAACGTGGTCAAGTGCCGCCCGCCCGACAACCGCAACCCCGAGCCGCAGGAAATCGCTGCCTGCCTCCCGTACCTCGAGCGCCAGGTCGAGCTCTTGCGCCCGCGCCTCGTCGTCGCGTTGGGGAAGATCGCCGCGACGGCGCTGCTCGACGCCGATGCGACGATCGCGAGCCTGCGCGGCAGCGTCCACCGCTACCGCGAACTGCCGCTGGTCGTGACCTACCACCCCGCCTATCTGCTGCGCACGCTGGCCGACAAGGCCAAGGCGTGGGAAGATCTGCTGCTGGCGCGGCGGACGATGGCCGCGCTCCGGGACCGCTCCGAGCCGGGCAATGCATCGTAGCCCGGGCTTCGCGGCCACCGACTTCGACCGGCAGCCCCCGGCGCCGAACCGGGCCCGGGGTATTCGCGGCCACCGACGCCGACCTGCAACCCCCGGCGCCAAACCGCGAAACCCGGGGCAAGCTCTTGCGGTGCGCCCGCCGCGCCCCGATCTAATGTCGCGCCGCCCGTGCTGCCTGCACGGGTGCCAACGCAAGGAGGAATCATGATTCGCAAACTCGCCGTCCTGCTCGCCGTCTTCGCCACGCTTTCGCTCGCGGGCTGCGGCTACAACGACCTGCAACGGCAGGACGAAGAGATCAAGGCCACGTGGTCCGAGGTGCTGAACCAGTACCAGCGGCGCGCGGACCTCGTCCCCAATCTCGTGTCCACGGTCAAGGGCTACGCCGCGCAGGAAGAGCGCGTGCTGACCGAGGTGACCAACGCCCGCGCCGGCGTGGGCAGCATCAAGGCCACGCCGGAGCTCATCAACGATCCGGCCGCATTCCAGAAATTCATCGCGGCGCAGAACCAGCTGCAGGGCGCGCTGTCTCGGCTGCTGCTGGTGTCCGAGGCGTATCCGCAGCTCAAGTCCGACGCGCTTTTCCGCGACCTCACCGCGCAGCTCGAAGGCACCGAAAACCGGATCACCGTCGCCCGCAAGCGCTACATCAAGTCGGTGCAGGAGTACAACACCACGGTGCGGCAGTTCCCGACCAACCTGACCGCGATGATGTTCAAATTGGACGTGAAGCCCAACTTCACCGTCGCCAACGAGGCCGCGATCAGCGCTCCGCCTAAGGTCGACTTCGACAAGGCGCCTGCAGCTTCGACCCCCGCCGCGGCGGGCGAAGCGCCGAAGAAGGGCAACTGACGCCCCGGCGTGCCGATACCGGCCGCAGCTGCGATGTCTTCCGCGCCCACGGCGCTCGCCACGGGTGACGGGGAGCGGCGCCGCGGCGCCGCGATCGGGCGCGGCGTCGCCCGCGCTTTCGCGCTGCTGCTGGCGGCGTCGGCGGCGCTGGGCGCGATGGCCTGCCGGGCGCAGGCTGCGGAGTGGGAAGCGGGAGCCCACGGGCTGCTGCCGATCCCGCCGCTGACCTCCCGCGTCACCGACGTCACGCAGACGCTGTCGGCCGCCGAGCGGCAGGCGCTCGAAGCCAAGCTCGCCGACTGGGAGGCGCGGACCGGCAACCAGCTGGCCGTGCTGATGCTGCCCACCACGCAGCCCGAGCCGATCGAGACTTATTCGATCCGGGTCGCCGAAGCGTGGAAGATCGGCCGCAAGGGCAACGACAACGGCGTGCTGTTCCTGGTCGCGAAGAACGACCGGAAGACGCGCATCGAAGTCGGCTACGGGCTCGAGGGCACGCTGACCGACGTGACGTCGCGCCGGATCATCGCCGAGAACGTCGCGCCGCTTTTCCGCGAGGGCAAGTTCGCCGCGGGCATCGACGCCGGCGTCGATCGCATCATCGGTGTCGTCGCCGACGGCAAGCCGCTGCCGCCGCGCAAATCCGGCGCCGCGTCCAAACCGGCGGGCGGCGGCTTCGATTTCGGCACGCTGGCCATCCTCCTGTTTTTCGTCGTGCCGGTGGCCGGCGGCATGCTGCGTTCGATGTTCGGCAAGCTGCCGGGAGCGATGATCGGCGCCGGGATCATCGGCGCGGCGGCGTGGTTCGTCGTCAGTTCGCTGGCGATCGCGATCGTCGCGGCGATCGTTGGCTTCATCGTGATGATCTTCTTCGGAGGCGGAGGCGGATTTACCGGCCACGGCGGCGGACCGACGTCGTCCGGCGGCTGGGGTGGCGGAGGCGGTTTCTCCGGCGGCAGCGGCGGGTTCTCCGGAGGCGGCGGCAGCTTCGGCGGCGGCGGCGCTTCCGGAGACTGGTGATGGCCGGCGACGTGCAAAGGAAACCCTGATGCCCTGGCGACGACCCCGCCGTTTCTGGCGCCACCTCGCGACCGACCACCGGTCGGCGCAGCGCGCCTTCCCCGGCACCGTGCTGCAGCGGATCGAGGCGGCGATCGCCGCAGGCGAGAGGCTGCACTGCGGGCAGGTCCGATTTGTCGTCGAGCCCGCGCTGCCGCTCGCGCGTGTGGCGAAGGCGCTGTCGCCGCGGGAGCGGGCGCTGGAGATCTTCGGACTGATGCGGGTCTGGGACACCGAGGACAACGCCGGCGTCCTCGTCTACGTGCTGCTGGCCGACCGCGACGTCGAAATCGTCGCCGACCGCGGCATCCACCGCAGGGTCGGCGCGCCCGAGTGGGAAGCCGTGTGCAGGACCATGGAAGCGGCGTTCCGCGACGGCCGCTATGCGGAAGGCGCCGAGGCCGGCGTCGCGCGCGTCAACGCGCTGCTGGCGACGCACTTTCCGCGCGGCGCGGGCGATGCGGCGAACGAACTGCCCGACCGTCCGGCGATCCTCTGACCGCAGCCCGGGTGTAGTTGCGGGCGATTCGGCGATCCCGGGTTACGAAAGCTCGGGCTTGGGCGCAGGCGCGCCGTGCGCGTCGGTCTTGTCGATGCCGATGAGGTGCAGCGAATCCGCCTGCGCCTGATTCATCCGGTGCCGCACCAGCACCAGCGCCATCGTGCCCGACACGAACAGCCCGAACATCACGATCGCGGTGTTGGCCGAAACGCCCATCCGGATCTGCAGCGCGTACAGGCCGACCATCAGCAGAATGCCGATGTTCTCGTTGAAGTTCTGCACCGCGATCGAGTGTCCGGCGCCCATCAGCACGTGGCCGCGATGCTGGAGCAGCGCGTTCATCGGCACGACGAAGAACCCCGCGCAGGCGCCGATGACGATCATCAGGAAGATGACCAGCGGCAGGTGGGTGACGAAGATCATCGTCATCACCACGAATCCCATCGCGATGCCGATCGGCAGCACGTTGACCGATCCCCGCAGCGTGACGTAGCGCGCGGCGACGACGGCGCCGATGGCGATGCCGACCGCGACCACGCCCTGCAGCATCGACGCCTTCGACATGTCGAAACCCAGCGACTTGCTCGCCCACTCGATCACGATGAACTGCAGCGTCGCGCCCGCGCCCCAGAACAGCGTCGTCGTCGCCAGCGAGATCTGGCCCAGCTTGTCGCGCCACAGGAGCTTGCTGCAATGGCGGAATTCGCGGATGAGGAACAGCGGATTGCGGTTGACCATGCGCCGGTCGACGCCGGTGTCCGGTATGAACCAGTTGAACACCGCGGCGACGACGTAGAAGAACATGATCACCGCGATCGCGGCGCCGGGCGGCGTGTCGACGCCGGTGTCGATGTACGGCAGATCGTAGCCGAGCAGCGTCACCGCGATGCCCGGGCTGATCAGCATGCCGCCGATCAGCACGCCGATGATGATCGAGCCGACGGTCGTGCCCTCGATCCAGCCGTTGGCGACGACGAGTTGCTGCGGCGGCAGGAGTTCGGTCAGGATCCCGTACTTGGCCGGCGAGTAGGCTGCGGCGCCGAAGCCGACGACGGCGTAGGCGACGAGCGGGTGCGCCGAGAGGAGCATCAGCAGGCAGCCGACGACCTTGACGCCGTTGGTGAGCAGCATCACCTGCCCCTTCGGCATCGAGTCGGCGAAGGCGCCGACGAGCGGAGCGAGCAGCACGTACGACACGACGAAGCTCATCTTGAGCGACGGCGTCATCCACGCGGGCTCGTGCAGTTCGCGCAGCAGCGCAATGGCCGCGATCAACAGCGCGTTGTCGGCGAGCGACGAAAAGAACTGCGCCGCCATGATCGTGTAGAAACCTGCCTTCATCGTCCTCCGGCGTCCGGCGGCAACGCGGCGTGCGGGGACGCGTCGGGCGGGAATTGCGCAGGGGCTTGGGTATAATTCCCGTGTCGCCCGAGGCCCGCGCTTTATACCACGATTGGCGGGGGCGACCAAGTCCGCGGTGATCGCGATGAGCGCCGAAGCCCCGGCGGCGCCCGTTTCCCGTTGCCCACCGTTCCCCCGACCCTCGACGCGCCATGGCCCGACCGATCTTCGCCCAGGTGAACCTCGCCGCGCTGCGCCGGAATCTCGGCGAGGTTCGGGCACGCGCGCCCGAGACGCAGGTGTTCGCGGTGGTCAAGGCCGACGCCTACGGCCACGGACTCGACCGGGTGCTGCCGGCGCTCGCCGACGCCGACGGACTCGCGCTGCTCGAACTCGACGCCGCCGTGCGCCTGCGCACGCTGCACTACACGCGGCGCATCCTGCTGCTCGAGGGCTTTTTCGAGGAAGCCGAACTGCCGGAGATCGCGGGCCGGCGGCTCGCCACGGTCGTCCACCACGAGGACCAGGTCCGGATGCTCGAAACGGCGCAGCTCTCGCGCCCGCTGGAAATCTTCCTCAAGATCAACTCGGGGATGAACCGGCTCGGCGTGCGCCACGCCGACGTCGCGGGGCTGGTCGAGCGCCTGACGCAGTGCGACGCGGTGGCGACGATCCGGCTGATGACGCACTTCGCGCGCGCCGAGGAGCCGGAGGGCCTGCAGGAGCAGCGCGCGGCGTTCGACGCGGCCTGCGCCGGCCTGCCGTATCTGCGCTCGCTTGCCAATTCTGCCGGGGTCGTCCGCTTTCGCGACGTCGGCGGCGACATCGTGCGGCCGGGAATCATGCTCTACGGCGCGACGCCGTTCCCGCACGACTCCGCCGAGCAGATCGGCGTGCAGCCGGTGATGACGCTGCGCTCCGAGATCATCGCCATTCAGGACCTCGCCGAGGGCGACAGCGTAGGCTACGGCGCGACTTATCGGTCGACCGCTCCGCACCGGCTCGGCGTCGTCGCCTGCGGTTACGCCGACGGCTACCCGCGGCAGGCGCGCAACGGGACGCCGGTGCTCGTCTGCGGCAAGCGGGTGCGGCTGGCCGGGCGCGTGTCGATGGACATGCTGACGGTCGACCTCACCGACGTGCCGGAAGCGCGGGTCGGCAGCCCGGTCGTGCTCTGGGGCGAAGGCCTCCCGGTCGACGACGTCGCGTACATGGCCGGCACCGTAGGCTACGAATTGCTGTGCGCGGTCGCGCCGCGCGTGCCCTTTGTCGTGTCGAACCTCGGCCGGCTGGACCTTGAGCTGTAGACTTCGCTGCAGCGGCTCGAACGCTTTCGGAGGCAAGCTGTGTACATCGTCGTAACGGGTGCGGCCGGATTCATCGGCTCCAATCTGGTCAAGGCGCTCAACGCGCGCAGCGGCGCGCCGGTGCTGGCCGTCGACAACCTCGCGCGCGCGGACAAGTTCAGGAATCTGGTCGACTGCGACATCGTCGACTTCCTCGACAAGGAGGAGTTCCTGGTCCGCCTGACCGAAGGCGACTTCGAGGACGAGATCGCGGCGGTCCTGCACCAGGGCGCGTGCTCCGACACCATGGAGACCGACGGCCGCTACATGATGCGCAACAACTACCGGTACTCGGTCGCGCTCCTCGACTGGTGCCAGGACAACGACGTGCCTTTCCTCTACGCGTCGAGCGCGTCGGTCTACGGCGGCGGCAGCGTGTTCCGCGAGGAGCGGGCGTTCGAGGCGCCGCTCAACATCTACGGCTACTCGAAATTCCTGTTCGATCAGTACGTGCGGCGGCTGATGGCCGAGCGCACTGCGCAGATCGCCGGCTTCCGGTACTTCAACGTCTACGGGCCGCGCGAGCAGCACAAGGCGCGCATGGCGTCGGTCGCCTGGCACTTCTTCAACCAGTACCGCGCGCAGGGCAGCGTGCAGCTGTTCGAGGGCTCGGGCGGCTACGCCGCGGGCGAGCAGCGGCGCGACTTCGTGTCGGTCGACGACGTGGTCCGCGTCAACCTCGATTTTCTCGATCATCCGCAGCGCAGCGGCATCTTCCACCTCGGCACCGGGCACGCGGCGACGTTCAACGAGGTGGCGGTGGCGACCGTCAACGCGGTGCGCGCCGCGGCCGGACAGGGCGCGCTGACGCTGCCCGAACTGGTGGCCGCCGGCGCGATCGCGTACGTGCCGTTTCCGCCCGCGCTCGTCGGCAAGTACCAGAGCTTCACCGAGGCCGATCTCGGCCGGTTGCGGGCGGCCGGGTACCGGGCGCCGATGCAGGGCGTCGGGGAGGGTGTCGCGCGCTACGTCGCCGCGCTGCTCGCGGACGCACCGGTCAACGCCTAGCCCCCGAGCCGCGTTCTAGCTCCTGAGCCGAGGAAGATCGTCGGCGTCGGGGCGGCGCATCCGCTCAAACCAGCCATGGAGAACCAATGAAACGAATCTTAATGCTGCTCGCGACGCTGCTGTTCTCGGGATTCGCGCTTGCGGCAGTCAACATCAACACGGCGACGTTGCAGGAACTCGACGCGCTGCCCGGCATCGGGCCGGTGAAGGCGCAGGCGATCGTCGACTACCGCAGCGCCAACGGCCCGTTCAAGTCGGTCGACGACATCATGAAGGTCAAGGGCATCAAGGAAGGCGAGTTCGCCAAGCTCAAGGGCGAGATCGCCGTCAGCGGTGCGACCACGGCGCCCGCCGCCGCGGCCAAGGCCGAAGCGCCGAAAGCGGCTGCACCTGTCGCAGCGCCGGCGATGAAGGCCGAACCCGCGAAAGCGGCTGTGCCTGTTGCAGCGCCGGCGATGAAGGCCGAGCCCGCGAAAGCGGCTGCGCCTGTTGCAGCGCCGGCGATGAAGGCCGAGCCTGCGGCGCCCGCCAAGGCCGAGTCGGCTAAGTCCGCTGCTCCTGCGGCGGCGGCCGCTCCGGTCGTCGCGCCGGCGAAGGCCGACGCCGCCAAGGACAAGGCTGCGGCCGACAAGGCGGCCAAGGAGAAGGCGGTGGCGGACAAGGCGGCCGCCAAGGAGAAGGCAGCGGCGGACAAGGCGGCAGCCAAGGAAAAGGCGGCGGCGGACAAAGCGGCCAAGGCCAAGGAAGCCGCGGACAAGTCTGCGGCCGACAAGGCAGCCAAGGACAAGGCGGCGGCCGACAAGGCAGCCAAGGCCAAGGCGCCGGCGGAAAAGGCAGTTGCCGTCAAGGCTGCGCCCGAGAAGGCAGTCGCCGACAAGGCCGCCGTGGACAAGGCCGCGGCCGACAAGGCTGCTGCCGACAAGGCGAAGAAGTAGCCGGCCGGCGGTCGCGCTTTTCGCATCGACAGGGACCCCGCCGCGAGGCGGGGTTCTTCTCATGTTCCCCACGCTCGAATCCGCCATCGGCAACACGCCGCTCGTCTGCCTGCAGCGGCTTGCCCGAGACACGACCAGCGTCGTCCTGGGCAAGCTGGAGGGCAACAATCCTGCGGGCTCGGTCAAGGACCGCCCCGCGCTGTCGATGGTCGTCGAGGCCGAGAAGCGCGGCGACATCAAGCCCGGCGACACGCTGATCGAGGCGACGTCGGGCAACACCGGCATCGCGCTGGCGATGGTCGCGGCGATGAAAGGCTACCGGCTGATCCTGGTCATGCCGGAACACCAGTCGCTGGAGCGACGGCAGGCGATGGCGGCGTTCGGCGCGGAACTGGTGCTCACGCCGAAGGCCGGCGGCATGGAGACCGCGCGCGACACCGCCGAGCGGATGCGCGCCGAAGGCGGCGGCATCATCCTCGACCAGTTCGCGAACCCCGACAATCCGCTGGCGCACTATCGCGGCACCGGGCCGGAGATCTGGCGCGACACCGGCGGCGCCGTCACGCACTTCGTGTCGGCGATGGGAACCACCGGCACGATCATGGGCGTCTCGCGCTTCCTGAAGGAAATGAACCCGGCGATCGCGATCGTCGGCGCGCAGCCCGAGGAAGGCTCGCAGATTCCCGGGATCCGCAAGTGGCCCGACGCGTACCTGCCGAAGATCTACGACCGCGCGCGCATCGACCGGATCGAGACCGTGTCGCAGGCGGACGCCGAGGACATGACGCGCCGCCTCGCCCGCGACGAGGGCATCTTCTGCGGCGTCTCGGCCGGCGGCGCCTGCGCGGTGGCGCTGCGGATCGCGCGCGAGGTCGACGGCGCGACCATCGTGTTCATCGTCTGCGACCGCGGCGACCGCTATCTCTCGACGGGGGTCTTCCCCGCCTGAGACTCCTGCGCCGGCGCAGCTGCCGGCCGCCCACCTCCCAACGGCCTCCTTCCATGACCCCGATCCTCGTCTTCGACATCGAGACCGTCCCCGACGTCGCCGGACTGCGGCGCGCGCATTCGCTGCCTGCGTCGCTCGACGATGCCGCCGTGCTCGAGTGGGCGCTGCAGCAGCGTCGCGTCCAGACCGGCAGCGACTTCCTGCAACTGCACTTCCAGAAGGTGGTCGCCATCGGCTGCGCGCGGCGCGACGGCGCGGGTTTCAAGATCGCGTCGGTGGGTACGGTGGACGACGACGAACCCGAGCTGATCCGCCGCTTCTACGATCTCATCGACAAGCTGACGCCGCAGCTCGTGTCCTGGAACGGCGGCGGCTTCGACCTGCCGGTGCTCAATTACCGCGCAATGATCCACGGCATCACCGCGGCGAAGTTCTGGGACTGGGGCGACGACGACCGCGAGTTCAAGTGGAACAGCTATCTCGGCCGTTACCACACGCGTCACCTCGACCTGATGGACGTGCTGGCGATGTACCAGCCGCGCGCGAATGCCGGACTCGATGCGATGGCGCGGCTGTGCGGATTCCCGGGCAAGCTGGGCATGGACGGCGCCGAAGTCCATGCCGCGGTGCAGGCGGGGCGGCTCGACGACGTGCGCCGCTATTGCGAGACCGACGTGATGAACACGTATCTGCTGTACCTGCGCTTTCGGCTGCTGCGCGGCGAACTCGCCGCCGGCGAGTACGCGAAGGAAGTGTCGCTGGCGCGCGAGAAGATCGACGCGACCGGCGCGCCGCACTGGCGCGAGTTCGCCGCCGCGTGGGACGCCAACGCCGCGGCGCAATCGTAACGAATCCGTAGCCCGGGCTGCGCGCCCCGAAACGACAATTGCGAGCCGCCGGCGCAAGCCGCGCGCAGCCCGGGGCAGCCGCGCC
>CAIWHR010000010.1 GCA_903912485.1 uncultured beta proteobacterium
CCGCGGCCACCCGATGGCACCTGGCCACGACCGGCAACCGCGGCCACCCGATGGCACCTGGCCACGATCGGCAATCGTGGCCACCCGATGGTAGCCCGGGCTTCGCATCCACCGCCCCCAACCGCAAGCCTCCGGCGTCGACCAGCGAAGCCCGGGGCAGAGCGACTCAGTCGGCGTGACCCGCCATCGGCTCGCCGGCGGCGCCGACCGCGGGCAGCGCCTGCATCCCGTGCGCGTCGACGTGCGCGCGCCCGGCGAGCAGCGTGTACGCGGTGGGCACGACGAACAGCGTGAGCAGCGTGCCGAACGCCATCCCGCCGACGATCACCCAGCCGATCTGCGTGCGCGACTCGGCGCCGGCGCCGGTGGCCAGCGCCAGCGGCAGCGCGCCCAGCACCATCGCGCCGGTGGTCATCAGGATCGGTCGCAGCCGCAGCGTCGCCGCGTCGATCACCGCCGCGTACAGCGGCTCGCCCTTGGCGCGCAGCTGGTTCGAGAACTCGACGATCAGGATGCCGTGCTTGGTGATGAGCCCCACCAGCGTGACCAGCCCCACCTGGCTGTAGATGTTGAGCGTGCCGCCGGTGAGCCACAGCGTGAACAGCGCGCCGGTCATCGACAGCGGCACCGACAGCATGATCACGAACGGGTTGATGAAGCTCTCGAACTGCGCCGCCAGCACCAGGTAGATGAACATCAGCGCGAGCACGAACGTGAAATAGATCTCTCCGCCCGATGCGCGGAACTCGCGCGACTGGCCGTCGAGGTCGGTCTGCGCCGTGGTCGGCAGCGCGCGCGCGGCGGCCTCGTTCATCGCCTTCAGCGCCTCGCCGATGGCGTAGCCGGGCGCCAGCGTCGCGGTGACCTTGACCGCGCGCAGCCGGTTGAAGTGGTTGAGCGACTGCGGCGCGACGCCCTCGCGCACGTCGACCAGATTGGACAGCTGCACCATCCCGCCATCGCGGGCGCGCACGTAGGCGTCGCTGATGTCGGCCGGCGTCGTGCGGTCGATCGGCGCCACCTGCACGATCACGTCGTACTGCTCGCCGTCCTTCTTGAAGCGCGTGACCTGCCGGCCGCCCAGCATCGTCTCGAGCGTGCGGCCGACGGTGTCGACGGCGATGCCCATGTCGGACAGCTTGTCGCGATTGATGTTGACGCGCACCTCCGGCGTGTTGAGCCGCAGGTCGATCTGCAGGTTCTGCACGCCCGGGTACTTGCGCACTTCCTCGAGGAAGCGGTCGACGGTGCGCTGCAGCTCGGCGTAAGGCACCTGCGACATCACGACGAACTCGACCGGCGTCGAGCGGAACGACTGCCCGAGCGACGGCGGATTGAGCGGGAAAGCGATGGCGCCGGGGATCGACGCGAACTTCGGCCGCAGCTCGTCGGCGATCTGCTGCTGCTTCTTGCTGCGCTCTTCCCAGGGCTTGAGCCGCAGCACCGCGTTGCCGTCGACGACCGTCGGAAAGCCCGAGATCGCCGTGAACGCCGCGGCCTCGGGAATCTGCGCGTAGAACTCCTCGATCGGCTTGATCTGGTCGGCGGTGTACTGCGGCGTCGACCCCTGCGGGGCAGTCACCAACCCGAAGACCACGCCGCGGTCTTCGGTCGGCGACAGCTCGGCCTTGAGCAGCGTGAAGAACAGGATGCCGAAGCCGGCGACGCACAGCCAGAGAATCACGACGACCCAGCGCGCGTGCAGCGCCATCGTCAGCAGCCGCCGGTAACCGTGCGTCAGCGCGCCGATCCCCGCCTCGATCCGGTTGTAGATCCACGAGTGCCGCTCCTGGTGGCGCAGCAGCAGCGAGCACATCATCGGCGACAGCGTCAGCGCGATGAAGCCCGACACCAGCACCGCGCCCGCCAGCGTCAGCGCAAACTCGATGAACAGCCGCCCGGTGCGGCCGGTGGCGAAAGCCAGCGGCGCGAACACCGACGCCAGCGTCAGCGTCATCGCCACGATCGCGAAGCCGATCTCGCGCGCGCCGGTGATCGCCGCCTGCTTGCGCGACAGTCCCTCCTCGACGTGGCGGTGGATATTTTCCAGCATCACGATGGCGTCGTCGACGACCAACCCGATCGCCAGCACGATCGCCAGCAGCGTCAGCGTGTTGATGGTGAAGCCGAACAGGTACATCAGCCCGAACGCGCCGACCAGCGACACGGGGATGGTGACGATGGGGATGATCGTCGCGCGCAGGCTGCGCAGGAAGAAGTAGATGACCATCACCACCAGCAGGATCGCCTCGCCGATGGTCTCGAACACCGACATGATCGAGCGGTCGATGAACACCGACGTGTCGTAGGCGACGATCAGCTTCATTCCCGGCGGCAGCCCCGGATTGATCTTCTCGACCTCGGTGCGCACCGCGGTCGACAGGTCGAGCGGGTTGGCGACCGCCTGCTTGATCACGCCGATGTTGAGCGACGACTGGCCGTTGAAGCGCGAGATGGTGCGCTCGTTGACCGCGCCGATGGCGGCGACACCGACGTCCTGGATGCGCACCGGGTAGCCGCCGGCGTTGGCGACGATGATGTTGTTGAACTGCTCGGGCAGACTGACGTCGGTCTCGGCGACGACGGTGAACTCGCGCGTCGACGACTCGATGCGCCCGGCGGGGATCTCGGCGTTCTGGCGGCGGATGGCGTCCTCGACGTCCTGCACCGTCAGCTTGTACGCGGCCAGACGCGTGCGGTCGAGGTTGATCCGCATCGAGAGCTGCCGCTCGCCGAAGATCCGGACGTCGGCAGCGCCCGGCAGCACCGACAGCCGCGGCTGCACGTAGCGCTTGACGTAGTCGGAGGCCTCGAGCGGCGTCAGCGACCCCGACTGCACGGCGATGTAGATCACCGGCTGCGAGTCGGCCTCGACCTTGGCGATGATCGGCTCGTCGATGGAATCGGGCAGCTTGCCGCGCGCGCGCGCCACCTTGTCGCGGACGTCGGCGGCCGCCGAATCCGGGTCGCGTTTCAGCGTGAAGCGGACGTTGATGCGCGAGGTCTCCGACCGGCTCTGCGAGGTCATCACCTCGACGCCCTCGATGCCGGCCAGCGAATCCTCCAGCGGCTTGGTCACCTGCGACTCGACGACCTCGGCCGAGGCGCCGCGGTAGGTCACCGAGACGCTCACCACCGGCTCGTCGATCCGCGGGTACTCGCGCACCGACAGCCGCGTGTAGGAGATGAGGCCGATGAGCAGGATGATGAGCGAAAGCACCGTCGCGAAGACGGGGCGCTTGATGCAGATCTCGGGCAGCAGCACGATGGGCCTGTGGCTTGGGCGTCAGGACTTGCGCGGCGGCGGCGGCGCGTCGACGGGCCTGGCCGGCG
>CAIWHR010000011.1 GCA_903912485.1 uncultured beta proteobacterium
CGGTACGCCGCCAGCCCGGCGTCGAGCGCAGCGAAGCCCGGGGCCGGCGCGCCGACGGCGCATCACCCCGGGGTTCGGCGCGTCGACGCAGGGCGCCGGCGAGCGCGGCCGGTGCACGCGAATCCCGGGCTTGTCGCCCATGTCCTTCACTTCGAGGCCAACTCCATGAAACGCATCGTGCTCTTCCTCGCCACCAACGTCGCCGTGCTGGTGGTGCTGTCGGTGGTGCTCAAGCTGCTGGGGCTCGACGGCGCCGGCATGGCGCAGGCCGGGATCCAGGTCGGCCCGCTGCTCGCGTTTTCCGCCGTCGTGGGCTTCACCGGCTCGATCATCTCGCTGCTGATGTCCAAGCCGATGGCCAAGTGGAGCACCGGCGCACAGGTGATCGTGCAGCCGCAGAACCAGCACGAGGCGTGGCTGGTCGAAACCGTCCGCCGGCTTGCGGCCAAGGCCGGCGTCGCCATGCCCGAGGTCGCGATCTACGAGGGCGAGCCCAACGCCTTCGCCACCGGCGCGTTCAGGAATTCGGCGCTGGTCGCGGTGTCGACGGGGCTGCTGCAGTCGATGAGCCACGACGAGGTCGAGGCGGTGCTCGCGCACGAGCTCGCGCACGTCGCCAACGGCGACATGGTCACGCTGACGCTAGTGCAGGGGGTCGTCAACACCTTCGTCGTGTTCTTCGCGCGCATCGTCGGCGCCATCGTCGACAAGGCCATCTTTCGCACCGAGCGCGGCACCGGCCCCGGCTACTTCATCACGGTGATGGTGTGCCAGATCGTGTTCGGCGTCCTCGCGTCGATGATCGTCGCGTGGTTCTCGCGGCAGCGCGAATTCCGCGCCGACGCGGGGTCGGCCGACTACCTCGGCACGCCGAACCCGATGGTCAGTGCGCTGCGGCGCCTGGGCGGCCTCGAGCCCGGCGAACTGCCCAAGGCGCTGTCCGGATTCGGCATCACCGACAAGGGCGGCGTGATGGCGCTGTTCGCCACGCATCCGCCGATCGAGGAGCGGATCGCCGCGCTGCAGACACGGCGCTAGGCGGCGCGCCGCGGCCGGGTCAGCGCGGCAGTTCGCGGAACAGCCGGTACTCGCCGAACTCGCCCAGCGGCGCGAGCCTTGCGCGCGTCGCCGCCGGCAGCGCCGGAAGGTCCTTCGCCCGGAACACGAAGAAGTCGGCGTTGGCGTCGCCGAGGTACGGCGCGAGCGCCGCGGCATCGTCCACCTTGACCGCCTTGCCGCGCGCGTAGAATTCGGCCGACACCGGGCGCTGGCCGACGTAGACCAGACGCTCGGCCGGGCTGTTGCGGCGCGCCGCGTAGAGTTCGACCAGCGCCCGGTGCGAAAGCTCGTGGTCGAAGCGGTGGCGCTGCGTGACGATGCCCACGACCACGACCAGCGGCAGCATCAGCGCCAGCGCGACGACGACGCGCACCGCGGGGCGCAGCGTGCGCGGGTCGCCCGCGGCGGGGCGCCAGAGTTCTCCCAGCAGCAGCGCGAACGCCGGCAGGCCGGGCAGCACGTACGTCGCCAGCACATTGCCCGACACGGTGAAGAACAGCATCGGCGTCACGACCCACAGCGTCAGGTACGCGAGCCAGGGATCCATGACCAGCCGGCGCGCGTCGTTGCGCCGCGCGAATGCCGCGCGCGCGAGCCAGCCCAGCGCCGGCAGCGACCAGGGCAGCGCGGCCGCGATCCAGAACAGCCAGATGATGCCGCGCGGACGCGCGTGCGCGGCGCCGTAGAGGTCGCCCTTCCAGCCGGGCTCGACAAAGCGCTTCCAGTGCTCGCCGACGAGGAAATAGTCGAGGAAGCCGGGCGAGGCGCGCTCGGCCGCCCAGTACCAGGGGGCGACCAGCGCCGCGGTGGCGAGCGCGCCGGTGAGCCAGGGCAGCGCGCGCCATACCTCGCGCCAGCGGCGCGTCCACAGCGTCCACGCAACGATCGGAACGAAGCTGAGCACCGCCGCCACCGGCCCCTTGGCCAGCAGCCCGAGCGCCAGGCCGAGGAAGAACATGGCGCCGCCGGCGCGCCGTTCCGGCCCGTTGACCGCCAGCCAGAACCCGGCCATCGACAGCGTCGTTCCCAGCACCAGCGCCGGATCGGTCATCACCGCGCCCGCGGCAACGAACACCAGGCCGGTGGCGGCGAACGGCAGCAGCGTCCACAGCGACTGGTCGCGCCCGCCGCGCAGCGCCGCCAGCCGGTGCACGAGGACGCCGCAGCCGGCGAGCAGCAGCAGCGACGGCAGCCGCGCCGCGAACTCGTTGGCGCCGAACGCGGCCATCGCCGCCGCCGACAGCCAGGTGGACAGCGGCGGCTTGCCCCAGAAGGGGATGCCGTAATCGAACTGCAGCATCACCCAGTCGCCGGTCTCGAGCATCTTGCGCGCGATCTCGGCGTAACGGGCCTCGGTCGGGTCCATCAGCGGATACGCGCCTAGCGTTGCCAGCCGGACGCCGACGACGGCGGCGAACGCCAGCGCGAGCCAGCCGCGCTCGCGTGGCGTCAGCGCGAAGGCCATCGACCCGGGGTCGCGGCGAGCGCGTGCGCGGCAGCGATGTCGATCGCCGGACCCGCCGCCGGCACGGTCAGCGGCTGCGCCGGCGCGAGGCAGCGCTGGACGAGGTAGAGCGGGCGCTGCTTCACCTCGATGAACATGCGCGCCAGGTATTCGCCGATGACGCCCAGCGCCATCAGCTGCAGCCCGCCGAGGAACAGCACCAGCACGACCAGCGTCGGAAAGCCCGGCACCGGATCGCCGTAGACGAGCGTCTTGACGATGAAGTAGCCGCCGCGCGCGAACGCGACCAGCGCGACCAGGAAGCCCATGTAGCTCGCGATCTTGAGCGGAACCACCGAGAACGACGTGATGCCCTCGAGTGCGAAATTCCACAGGCGCCAGTAGTTCCACTTGGTTTCGCCGGCGTGGCGGCCGTCACGGTCGTACTCGATCTCGGTGCAGGGGAAGCCGATCCACGCGAACAGCCCCTTCATGAACCGGCTGCGCTCGGGAAAGCGGCGCAGCGCCGCGACGGCGCGCGCCGACAGCAGCCGGAAGTCGCCGACGTCCTCGGGGATGTCGATCGTGCCCATGCGGCCCATTGCGCGGTAGAACGCGCGCGCCGTCGCCTTCTTGAGCCAGCTCTCCTGCGCGCGGCTGCGCCGGCGCATCAGCACGACGTCGTGGCCCTCCTGCCAGGCGCGCAGCATCGCCGGTATCATCTCGGGCGGATCCTGCAGGTCGGCGTCGATCACGACCACCGCGTCGCCGCCCGCGTGGTCCAGGCCGGCGGTCATCGCGATCTCCTTGCCGAAATTGCGCGACAGGTCGATGACGGCGACGCGCGGATCGCTGCGGTGGAGATCGGCGAGCAGCGCCATGCCTGCGTCGGTGCTGCCGTCGTTGACGTAGACGATCTCGGCGGTGCCCGCAATGCCGTCGAGCACCGCGGCGAGCCGGCGATGGAATTCCGGCAGCACCGCTTCCTCGTTGTAGACCGGCACCACCACCGACAGCGAATAGCCCGCAGCCGGCGACACGGCCGCCGACGCGTGGCCGGAATTCACAGCGGCCATCGAAAGCGCCCCTTTCAAAAAATCACGGCCGGCGGGTTGGACCCGGCCGGCCGTGGCATCGTTCCGCCGAAGAACGCGATGTCGCGTCGTCTACTTGAGGTGGTTCGACACGAGCTTGGTCATCTCGAACATCGACACCTGCTTCTTGCCGCCGAACACGGCGCGGAGCTTTTCGTCGGCGTCGATCATGCGCTTGTTGATGGCGTTCTGCAGGTTGTTCTTCTTGATGTAGGCCCAGATCTTCTTGGTCACTTCGGTGCGCGGCAGCGGCAGCGCACCGACGACCGCGGAGAGCAGCGCCGACGGCGTCATCGGCTTCATGAACGCGGCATTCGGCTTGCGCTTGGCCGCCGGCTTCGTCGCAGTTGTCTTCGCGGCGGCGACCTTCTTCGCCGGAGCTTTTTTCGCGGCCGGCTTGGTCGCAGCGGCTTTCTTGGCTGCCGGCTTCTTCGCCGGAGCTTTCTTCGCGGCGGGCTTCTTTGCAGCTTGCTTGGCAGTGGCCATATTTCTCCTTCGTATGAGTAAGTGCGCAACATGACGCCGAACACTCTGGCGCAGACCCTCCTGTCAGGGGAACACCCCGCTCCATCGCAGGAAACTATACCGCATTCCCGCTGGGAGGGAATGCCCGCTGCGCGGTTTTTTCACTCGCGCGGCGGGGTCCGTTGCGCGGTCACGCCGCGCGTGCGCGGACGGCGATCGCAGGCGGGACCGCGCAACGGGCGCGCCCGGGCTTCCCCCGGGGGCTGCGCAATGCGACACTGACGGTCGCCATTCATGCTCCGGGACATGCGCGTGTTTTGATGGAGTCGCCGCGACACGCCAATGTTCTCGCCTTCCTGATCCCGCTGGGGATCGCCAGTCACACGGTCCTCGCCGGCAGCCGCGTATCGGTCTCGCTCGCAGCGCTGGCGCAGGGGGCCTCGGCGCTCACCGTCGGCGTCCTGATGGCGCTCTACGCGCTGCTGCCGATGCTGTCGGCGGTGGCGACCGGCCGGTGGCTGGACCGGATCGGCGTCCGCGTGCCGATGCTGGCCGCCGCGATCGGGCTGGCCCTCGGCGTGGCGCTGCCGCTGTTCTCTCCGGGCCTGGGCGCGCTTTACGCCAGCGCCACGATCGTCGGCATGGCGTTCATGGTGTACCAGCTCGCCGCGCAACGGGCGACCGGCGATATCGGTGCGCCCGAGGACCGAGCGCGCAATTTCAGCCTGCTTGCGCTCGGCTATTCGGTGTCGGGCTTCATCGGGCCGCTGGTCGCCGGTTTTTCGATCGACCACTACGGATATCGGGCGCCGTTCGTCGTCCTCACT
Organism: uncultured beta proteobacterium; assembly: GCA_903912485.1. GTDB lineage: Bacteria > Pseudomonadota > Gammaproteobacteria > Burkholderiales > Casimicrobiaceae > CAIWHR01. The sequence continues at coordinate 4,890 of CAIWHR010000011.1, forward strand.
GCCATCGCCGCGCTGTCCGCCGTCGTGCTGGCGGTCGATCGCTTTCCGCTGCCGGCCGCGCGGCGCGCGCCGGCGGCCGCGCATCGCGGCGGCGTGCGCGCGCTGCTGGCACACCGGACGGTGCGGCGGGTGCTGATGATCAACGTGCTGCTCTCCGTCGGCTGGGATCTGCACACGGTGTTCGTGCCGATCTACGGCGCGCGGATCGGGCTCGCCGCGTCGCAGATCGGGATGGTGCTGGCCGCGTTCGCCACGGCGACCTTCCTGGTGCGTCTGGCGATGCCGGCGATCGCCCGCCGCGTGACCGAGCATCAGGTGCTGACCGCGGCGCTGTTCGTGGCCGGCGCCGTGTATCTGGTGTTTCCGTTTTCGCACAGCGCGCTGACGCTGGGCGCGCTGTCGTTCTGCCTCGGACTCGGCCTGGGCAGCGGCCAGCCGATGGTGATGTCGCTGCTGCACGAGCACACGCCGGCCGGGCGCACCGGCGAGGCGGTGGGCGTGCGGATGTCGCTGGTGCAGACGTCGTCGGTCGTGGTGCCGCTGCTGTTCGGTGCCATCGGCGCCTCGCTGGGCCTCGCCCCCGTGTTCTGGTCGGTGGGCGTGTGCCTCACCGCCGGCGGCTGGCTGGCGCGGCGCGGCCGCCCCGGCTGACGCGCGCGGCCTCAGCCGGCGGGTGGCTTGCGCTTCAGCCGGTCGGCGAACTGCTTGCGGAACTTGACCACCTTCGGCGCGACGACGGCCTGGCAATAGGGCTGCCCGCCGTGGTGCAGGTAGTACTCCTGGTGGTGGTCCTCGGCCTCGTAAAACGGCGCCGGGCCCGCGATCTCGGTGACGACGGGATTGCGCCAGAGCCGCGCGGCGTCGAGTTCGGCGATCACGGCGGCGGCGGTGGCGCGCTGTTCGGGCGTCGCGCAGAAGATCACCGACCGGTACTGCGTGCCGACGTCGTTGCCCTGCCGGTCGCGCGTGGTCGGGTCGTGGATCGCGAAAAAGACCGCGAGCAGGTCGCGAAACGACAGCAGCGCGGGGTCGAAGGTCACGCGCACGACCTCGGCGTGGCCGGTGGCGCCGCCGCAGACCTGGTCGTAGCTGGGGTGGGACGTGCTGCCGCCGGCGTAGCCCGATTCGACCGAGGCGACGCCGGCGAGGTCGTCGAACACGGCCTCGAGGCACCAGAAGCAGCCGCCGCCGAGCACGGCGGTCTCGGTGGTGGGGACGGAATGGGTCGTCATCGCAAGGCTCCGAAGGCAGTCCGGGGTTGGCGGCGGCGGGGGTGCGATAATCGAGGGCGAACCACCGGAGACAACGACCGAATCATGAGCTTGCTGCCGCGGGAAGGAAAGTTCTTCGATTTTTTCAACCAGCATGCGGAGCTCGCCGCGCAGGCGGCGCTGGAGCTGCAGGCGCTGCTCGCCGACCTCACGCAGCTCGAGAGCCGCAGCCGCGCGATCCAGAAAAACGAGAAGCAGGCCGACCAGATCACCCACCAGACGGTGCAGCTGCTGCACCGGACCTTCGTCACGCCGCTCGACCGCGACGAGATTCACCAGCTGATCACCGGCATGGACGACATCCTCGACCTGATGGAGGACGTCGCCACCTGCCTGTTCCTGTACGACGTCAAGGCGGTCACGCCCGACGCGCAGAAGCTGGGCGAGATCTGCGTGACCTGCACGGTCAAGGTCAAGGACGCGGTGGCCAAGCTGGAGTCGATGGACAACGCCGACGCCATCCTCAGGATCTGCGGCGAGATCGACCGGCTGGAGAGCGAGGCCGACTTCGTCTTCCGCTCGGCGCTCGCCAAGCTGTTCCGCGAGGAGTCCGACGTCAGGCAGATCATCAAGCTGAAGGAGGTCTACCAGCTGCTGGAGTCGATCACCGACAAGTGCGAGGACGTCGCCAACGTGATCGAAGGCATCGTGCTCGAGAACGCATGAGCGCGAAGGGCCGCCCCGAGCGCGAATTGCTCCCTCCCGGAGGGAAGGCGCGCGCAGCGCCAAGGGTGCACCAATGAGCGAGGGAGCCTCCGCGTACGGGATGATCGTTTTTCTGGTCGTCCTCGCGCTCGCGTTCGACTTCATGAACGGCTTTCACGACGCCGCGAATTCGATCGCGACCGTCGTGTCGACGCGCGTGCTGCGGCCGAATTACGCCGTCGCGTGGGCCGCGTTCTTCAACTTCATCGCGTTCCTCTTTTTCGGCCTGTCGGTCGCCACCACCATCGGCAAGGGCGTCATCGAGCCGTGGATCGTCGACCACCAGGTGATCTTCGGCGCGCTCGTCGGCGCCATCGCCTGGAACGTGATCACGTGGTATTACGGCCTGCCTTCGTCGTCGTCGCACGCGCTGATCGGCGGGCTGGGCGGCGCCGCGGTGGCGAAGGGCGGCTTTCACGCGCTGGTCGGCAGCGGCTTCCTCAAGATCAGCCTCGCGATCGTGCTGTCGCCGATGCTCGGCTTCGTGCTGGGGATGACGCTGATGACCAGCGTCGCGTGGCTCTTCTTCCGCACGACGCCGCGCAAGGTCGACCGCTGGTTCCGCCGCTTCCAGCTGCTGTCGGCCGGGCTCTACAGCCTCGGCCACGGCGGCAACGACGCGCAGAAGACGATGGGGATCATCGCCATGCTGCTGTTCTCGGCCGGGATGACCGGGCCGACGTTCACCGTGCCGCTGTGGGTCGTGCTGTCCTGCCAGGCGGCGATGGCGTTCGGAACGCTCTTCGGCGGCTGGCGCATCGTGAAGACGATGGGGATGAAGATCACCAAGCTGAAGCCGGTCGGCGGCTTCTGCGCGGAGACCGGCGGCGCGATCACGCTGTTCCTCGCCACCGGGCTGGGCATCCCGGTGTCGACGACGCACACGATCACCGGGGCGATCATCGGCGTCGGCGCCACGCACAAGCTGTCGGCGGTGCGCTGGGGCGTGGCCGAGCGGATCATCTGGGGCTGGGTGTTGACGATTCCCTGCGTCGCGTTCATGTCGGCGCTCGCGTGGTGGGTCGCCAATCACCTGCTGTGAGGCCTCGCGCCGCGACCCCGCCGCCAGGGCCGGCGGTGGCGTTCGTCGGCTTCGCCGTCCGCGCCGCGGTGCGGATGCGCGCGATCGGGCTCGCGCGCACGGCGGCGAGCCTGTCGTTCACGACGCTGCTGGCGCTGGTCCCGCTGGGCACCGTCGCGCTGACCTTCGTCGCCCGCTTTCCGGCCTTCCAGCGCTGGCTCGACGCGCTCGAGGGCTTCCTGCTGCGACACATGCTGCCGGCGAGCGCCTACACGGTCGTCCACGACTACGTCCGCGAATTCACCGAAAAGGCGGCGGGCCTCACCGGGATCTCGCTGCTGTTCATCGCGGTGACGGCGACGATGGCCACCGCCACCATCGAGCGCGAGATCAACCTGATCTGGGGAATCAGCCGGGGGCGGCCGCTCGGCCGCAGGATCGTCGTCTACGCGCTCGGGCTCACCGCGGGGCCGGTGCTGGTCGGCGCCAGCCTGTCGCTGACGACGTGGTTCGTCACGCAGTCGCTGGCCGCGATGCCGCTGCAGGGATTCATCTCCGATCTCGTGCTGACGCCGATGCCGCTGCTGTTCACCACCGCGGCGCTGACGCTGCTGTACGCGCTGGTGCCGGCGTGCCCGGTGCCGTGGCGCTACGCGCTGGTCGGTGCGGCGGCGGCGGCGCTCGGGTTCGAGGCGGCGAAGCACGGCTTCGCGTTCTACCTCACCAAGGTGCCGACCTACGAGCTCGTCTACGGCGCGCTGGCGGCGCTGCCGGTGTTCCTGATCTGGATCTACCTGTGCTGGCTGATCGTGCTGGCGGGGGCGGCGATCACGGCGACGCTGGCCGAGCCGAAGCCGGCGCCGCGCGCGCCGCGGCGCAAGCGGCGCGGCTGACGCGGGACCGGCGCTTCGCCGGGCTTCCTCCCGGTTTCGCGTTCGCCCGGCGCCGGGCTACAATCGCGCTGTTTCCTCGCCACGGAGTCCCCCCAACGTGTGGTCCCTCATTCAAGCGGCCGGCTGGCCGATCTGGCCGTTGATCTTCGCGTCGATCATCGCGCTGGCGCTCATCTTCGAGCGCCTGTGGTCGTTGCGGCAGGCCGTCGTTGCGCCGGCGGGGATGGTGGACCGCGTGCTCGCCGAGTATCGGCAGGTCGGCGCAACGCCCGCGTTTCTCGACCAGGTGGCGGCGCAGGCGCCGCTCGGCCGCCTCCTCGCCGCGGGCCTCGCCAACGTCAGGAGCCCGCGGGCGGTGATGAAGGAGACGATCGAGGAAGTCGGTCGCATCGTCGCCCACGATCTCGACCGTTTCCTCACCACGCTGGGCACCATCGCCGCGATGGCGCCGCTGCTCGGGCTGTTCGGCACCGTCGTCGGCATGATCGAGATCTTCGGCTCGCAGACGGCGGCCGGCTCGAACCCGATCCAGCTCGCGCACGGCATCTCGGTGGCGCTCTACAACACCGCGTTCGGCCTCATCGTCGCGATTCCGAGCATGATCTTCTACCGCCACTTCCGCGCCAAGGTCGACGCGCTGATCGTCGAGATGGAGCAGCAGGCGATCCGGCTGGTCGATTTCGCCCACGGCGAGCGCAGCTAGCCCGGCCCGCCATGAACCTCCGAGGAAGCAGGACGAGGGAAGCTCCCGAGATCAACTTCATTCCGCTGATCGACGTCCTGCTCGTCATCCTGATCTTTCTGATGGTGACGACGACGTACCAGCGCGTGGCCGAACTCCAGATCACGCTGCCCGAAGCGGACGCCGACCAGCTGAAGGTGAGGCCGAAGGAGGTCAACGTCGGCGTCGATGCGCAGGGCCGCTACGTCATCGACCGGACCGTGCTGAATTTCACCTCGGTGAGCGCGCTGGCCGACGTGCTGAAGCGCGCCGCCGGCGACACCAAGGACCCGGTCGTCATCATCAATGCCGACGCCAACGCCACGCACCAGTCGGTGATCCACGTGATGGAAGCCGCGCGCGCCGCCGGGCTCATCCACGTCACTTTCGCGACGCAGACGCCGGCCAAGTGACCTTTCGGCCGCGGGTCGAGGTCCCTCCGACGCCGTTCCCCGCGGCCGTTCGCGGCGAACTCCGCGCATTCGACGCCCCGACACCCGCCGACCGCCTCGTCGCCGCGTGGTACTCGGAAAGGCTGACGCCGCTGACGCTGCCGCTGACGCCGCTTGCCGCCGTGTTCGCCGCCGCGGCCGCCGTGCGCCGCGCGCTCTACCGCCACCGGATCCTTCGCGTCGAGCGCCTGCCGGTGCCCGTCGTCGTCGTCGGCAACATCACCGTCGGCGGCAGCGGCAAGACGCCGCTGGTCGCCGCGCTGGCGAGCGAGCTCGCAGCCCGCGGCTGGCGGCCCGGCATCGTGAGCCGGGGTTACGGGCGCGATGCACGCGGCGCTGCCGCCGACGTTCCGCGGCTGGTCGGCGCCGACGCCGACGCCGCGCAGGCCGGCGAC
>CAIWHR010000012.1 GCA_903912485.1 uncultured beta proteobacterium
AGCTTACGTCCGCTCCGCCGGCGGCGGAAGATCCCCCACCGCATCACCTCGCATTGCCTTGCCGCGTCGCCTCACTGCGCGGTGAGACATTCCGCGAGAAAGAGGCCGGTGGATCACGAAGAAAAGAGAGAGACAACACCCCGGACTGCGGTCCGAGCTCGATCCGGGTACCATCGGCCGTCGTGTAGCGGTAGTGCGCCGGTTCGAAGGTGTTGAAGGTGATGTCGTCGACCAGCGCGTCCTCGGCCCCGCCGTTGACGATCAGCAGGTTCGGGTTATCGAGCAACTCGAGCCTGCCGAGCGTTCCAGACCGTGGTGCGTAGTCGGTGACCACGGTGAAGTCGAGGCCGCCGAGTCCGGCCGTAGGTGACAGCACGAGGTCGAACTCCTCGACTTTGCCGTCGGGCAGGGTCACGCTGACCTTGTGGGCCGAGGTTGCGGTGAGGCTGACGACGCCCAGCGCGCCGACCTGGCGTACCCAGCCGGTGCCGGGCACGCGGTTGGTCCGCAACCGGATGCTGTCGAAGCCCATTCGCCAGCCGATGCCGAAGTCGCCCTGCGCCTTGTCGCGGCTGTCGTAGGTGCGGGTGACCGTGACCGGAATCCCGGATGCCGGCAGGTTCAGGTCCTGGTAGGTCAGCGTGAAGAGCCCCGGCTTGATCTGTCCCTGCACCTGCACCGTGGTCGTCGCCACGGTGCTATTACCGCCGCGGTCGAAGACGGTGAGGCGCAGCGTGTACTGGTCGTTGACGAGCACCGTCGGGTCGAACGTGCTCAGCGGGCCGTTGCTGACCGGGCTCGTCCCTTCGGCGAATACCGTCCACGTTGCGTCGTCGGCGAGCGCGTAGGCCAACTCCCAGCGCAGGAAGTTGGCGTCGGTGGCGGTGCCGGTCACCGGCGTCGGGCCGCTCACCGCCGCGCCGTCGGTCGGTACCGTGATCTGTGCCACCGGGTTCACCGACTCTGCGACCCGGGCGACGACATTCAGCGTCGCCTGCCCGGTCTTGCCACCGGCCGTGGCGCTGATTGTCGTGCTGCCGGCGGTGAGTCCCTTGGCGCTGCCGACCGCATCGACACTCGCTACGCCACCGGTGGAACTACCCCACACCGAACGCAGCGTGACGTCGGTGGCGGTGCCGTCGGTGAACACCGCAGTCGCGCGGTATTGCAGCGCCTCGTTGACCAGTCGCGTCGCGGAGGGCGCCGGCTCGACGATCACCTGCGCCACGGTGCCGGTGAGCGGCGGCCCCACCGACACGTCCAACGTCACCGGGCTGCCCGGAACGACCAGCGTGCCCGGCGCCGGGTTCTGCGCCATCACCTGGCTCGCCGGCACGGTCGGCGACACGACCGGCACGATGGTCGCCGGCAAGCCGTAGCCGGCCAGGACCGGTTGCGCCTGCGCCAGCGGCTGACCGACGAAATCGGGCAGCACGACCGGGGCCTGGCCCAGCGACACCTGCAGCGCGATCGCCTCGCCGGCCATCGCCTTGGCGCCGGCCGCCGGGTACTGCGTCAGCACCTGATCGACCGGGGCGAGGTCGTACACGCTGCCGATCGTGCCGGTCGCGAAGCCAGCGGCAGTGAGCGCCGCACTGGCTTCGGTCTTCGTCTTGCCAACGACGTTGGGAACCGCGATCGGACCCGTGCTCGGCAAGATTGTCACCGTCTGGTAGGCGCTCTCGCCGTAACCATCGGTCGCGGCGATCACGATGGTATTGGCCGGCCCCCAGGTACCCCAATTGGTGCCGTAGAGGATGCCACCCTGAACATCCAACTTGCCGGTGCTGGCATCAATGCGGAAGTTGGTCGACTCCGGACCGCCCCGGGTTGCGATGGAATAGGTCAGAGTGTCGCCGGGATCGGGATCGGCGGCGTGGGCGTAGTAGACGAACGGCACGTACGGGTTGCCAGGGTCGGACGAGTAGTACCTCATGTACGTCGTCGGCGGCGTCGACGTGAACACCGGCGGCCGGTTCGGCGGCAGGATGTCGATGGTCACCGTCGCCGGGTTGGAATCGAGGCCCCCCGTCTGCGCCTTGTAGGTGAAGGTCGTCTGCTCGCGCTTGCGCGGATCGACCGGCGGCGCGATCTGCGCTGGGTTGGCGAAGACGTTGGTCCGCGGCGTCGCGAAGTTGTTGACCTCGGGGAACGGGATGTGTCCCGTGTCGGTGACATTGGAGTCGTGCATCGCAAACTGGTTCCACACCGGCCGCGCCGGCTGCCAGTCGCCGGTGGCAGACTTCAGTGCCACGATCCAACTCTTCAGCGGGTAGTAGGGCGCCATGATTTGGAACACCACTTCGGCATGGCCGTCGCCGTCGGCATCTATCACGAGCGGTGTGTAATAGCCGGCGAGAGATCGGGGATACGGGTAACCGATGTTGGAGTAGGTGATACTGGCCTTCTGCGCCCCGGTCCTGCCGTCGAAAAACTCCAGACCGTAGGCGGTCTGCATGATGAGTTCCGGCACGCCGTCGCCGTCGAGGTCGAATACCACCGGCCGCACCCACTTATCGATGGTCGCGATATTGGAGGCATCGGCGAAGCGGTGCGTCCACACCACTGCTCCGCGCTCGTCGTATACGTAGAGATTGCCGTAGGTGGTCACCAGCACCTTCGGTCGCCCATCACCGTACAGATCGGCAACCACGATCGCCCCGCTCACCGAACCGGCATCGTCGTCGGTCGGCGTTTCCCACAGCACCGCGCCGTCAGGCTTGCGCGCGACGACATAGCCGTGGCCGGAAATCTCGTGGCTGATGATCGCGAGCTGACCCGAATCATCGAGATTGGCCAGCGCCAGGCCCGCGACCCGGCGGCCGCTCATCCGGTTGCTCAGCAGCGTGCCGTTCACACTCCACACCGCGCCGTCGGCGATGATGTTGGGCGAGCCGCTGCCCGTGAGGTCGGCCACCGTCACGTAGCCGCCGCGGCTATCCTGGTCCCCTAGGTCGGTCGGCGCTACCCAGGTGCGCCGCTTGGCCCCGGTGGCGCCGTCGACGCCGATGACCACCGTGCACTCGGATCCGGTGCCGGGCTGAAAGTCGTTGCACCACGACTGGCCCGGCACGGCGGTGTTCCAGGCGCCGGACAGCCGCCTCTTGAACAGCACCGTGGGCGTCTCGCCGGCCTGCAGGCGTGCGATCGCCGGTACGATGCTCCACATGAACTGGTTGTATGCCGTTGTACCGCCATCGTGCAGGAAGGCGAGGTCCTCGCTGATCCATTTCAGCGCGCCGGTCTTCATGTCGAAGGCGGCCAGCCGGGACGAAGGCGGTGCGGGCGTCGTCGGCCAGGTCACGGGTCCGCCCGGACACTGCAGCGGCACCACGATCGCCGGATGCCCGCTGTCGTCGATGTCGCCTACCGCCATCGAATCAGGTTGATTAAAGCGGGTCTCGATCGTGCAGTACAGCGGCGCCGGACCGCCGTTGGCCTCCGGCGGCATCCAGAGTTCCTGCGAGCCCCACACAAGGGTCCCGTCGCTGCCGTGGAATACGCTGAGCCCGCGCCCGCCCCAGAGCGGAACCGGTGGCACATTGCTCACGATCTCGGGCTTGCCGTCGCCGTCTGCATCTACCGCCACCAGGTTCCCCCATGCCCAGGCTCCGTCGTAAGGCAGTGAGCTGATCCACTTCACCACCGGCTGGAAGGTCTTGCCGACCACGGCTGGCGCCTGGAAGGTGAACGCGCCATCGGCATTGAACGCGGTGAGGCTGCCCTTGTCGGGGTCAGTGAGCTTCGCCGCCGTTCCGGTCTTGCCGGTCGGGATCGCGTCGTTGCCGAGCACGCCGGGGGCAGCCACGGTCAGCGTCTGCCCGAGCTTGACCTCGTAGCTGTCGTCGTAGGCGACCGGGGCGACCGGTGCGCGCAGCGTCAGGGTGAACGACTTGGTATCGGAAAGGCCACCGCCATCGGCGATGCGGACCGTGACCGGGTAGTCGCCGGCGGCGAGGCCTGCGGTTGGCCAGGCGAGATTCGCGCCGGTCAACGTCATCCCGGACGGCCCGGAGAGCAGGCTGTAGGTCAGCACGTCGCCGACGTCGGGGTCGCTGCCAACCAGCGTGCGGCTGAACGCGCTGCCGATGTCGAGCGTCGCGTTGGCCTGCGGCTGCAGCACCGGCGGGTGGTTGGTGTGCGTGACCGTCACCGTGAAGCTGGTGGTCGCCGCCTGGTTCGAGCCGTCGACGACGCGGGCGGTGAAGGTGTGCGGACCGACCTGCGCCGCGGTCGGTTGCCAGTCGATCAGCGGTGCCGGAACCAGACCGGCGCCGGTTGGGGCGGTTGGTAGGGAATAGGCGAGTGCGGGGTTGCTGCCGGCGACGGCCTGGATCACCTGCTGGAAGCGCGCGCCGAGTTCGAGCGAACGGTCGGCGATCGGCAGGATCTGCGGCCCGGTGGGGGCGGCGGCATTGACGGTGAGGGTGACGTCGGCGGTACCGGTCAAGGCGCTGTCCGAGGCGGTGAGACGCAGCAGGTAGCTGCCGGCGGCCCCGAAGCTCGCCGTGGTGACGGCCTTCGTGGCATCGCCGAAGTTGACCGTACCCGGACCGGAGATCTTGCTCCAGGCGTAGGTCAGCGCGGCCGGCGGGTTGGGCAGGCCGTCGTCGGTGGCGCTGCCATTGAGGTTGGCCGATGCGGGCAGCGTGATGATCTGGTTCGGTCCGGCGTTGACCACCGGCGCCTGGTTGACCGGGGCGATGGCGACGAGCTTGAGATAGCAGGTGGCGAGGTTTGCGAGTTCGAGTCCTGCCACGCACTGCGGCGCGGCCGTCGGTGCGAGCAAGGCGTAACCGGCTGAGGGCATCGGCGCGGCGAGGACCACCGCGTTTCCGGTGGTGTTGTGGACGGCGACATCGACGCCGGTAGCGAGCGCCGGGGAGGTGGTCGGCGACGGCGGCACCAGGTCGAAGCTGGTGAGACCCCCGCCGGCCATCACCCGGGGAATCCACTCGCCCGAGGAACCAGCCACGAGCAGCCCGACGACCAGCAGCAGCGCCAGCGGCCAGCCGCGCAGGTGCCCAGCAGCCTGCCGCAACCGTTGCCGCGAGATCCAGCCGGCCAGCGCAGCCAGCCCCAGGCTGAAGACGACCAATGCCCAGGGCGAGATCGGGACCTCGGTCGGCGTCGGCAGGACGGCGGCGAACGGCACCGTCACCGTCTGCGCTAGTGTTTAATTGCATTATATTGCGATAGTACTTATGATGCCTTCGTTGCATTGCCGACGGAGGCGTCATGGCGCGAACTGCGGTTGCATTGTCGTGCACGGCGGACGTGATGGCCGAACTTGAGCGCCTTTCTCGAAGTCGAAGTGGCGAGGTGCGCTTGGCGGAACGAGCGCGTATCGTGCTGGCTTGTTTGCAGGGCAAGCGCAACGACGTGGTGGCGCGGGAGATGGGCGTGCGCCCGAATACGGTTGGACAATGGCGGTGCCGTTTTGCTGCGCGCGGCATCGCCGGCCTGCGCGACGCCCCGCGATCGGGCAAGCCGGCCAAGTATGGGGTCGAGCTTCGGGATCGGATCTTGGCGCAACTCGAACGATCGCCGCCAGCCGGCATGGCCAGTTGGGACGGCAGATCCCTGGCGCTGGCGCTGGACGTGTCGGATGATGCGGTATGGCGCGTGTTGCGCAAACAAGGTATCCAGTTGCAGCGCCATCGTTCTTGGTGTGTCAGCACCGACCCCGAGTTTGCGGCCAAGGCGGCGGACGTGATTGGGCTGTACCTGAACCCGCCGGAAAATGCCTTGGTGCTGAGCGTGGACGAAAAGCCCTCGATCCAAGCGCTTGAGCGTGCCCGCGGCTACGTGCAGACGAGCAGCGGCAAGATCGTCCAAGGCCTGAAGAGCACCTACAAGCGCCATGGCACAGTCAACCTGTTTGCTGCCTTGGAAGTCGCCACCGGGATCATCCGCGGCAAGACCACGCAGACCAAGAAGCGAGCCGACTTTCAAGCCTTCATGGACGAAGTGATCGAGGATCAACCGGCCGAACGTCAGATCCACGTCATCCTGGACAACTTGAACACCCACAAGAAGAACGACGACTGGCTCGCCGCACATCCCAACGTCACCTTCCACTTCACACCCACCAGCGCAAGTTGGCTCAATCAGGTCGAGATTTGGTTCGGCATCTTTCAGCGCAAGACGCTCAACAACGCCAGCTTCCGCAGCATCGAGCAACTCATTAAGGCAATTCATGA
>CAIWHR010000013.1 GCA_903912485.1 uncultured beta proteobacterium
CCGAGCAGATGCTGCAGGCTTTCCGCCGGCAGGGCTTCTCGTCGCTGATCTTCAGGCTCGCCGACAGCGACCGCTTCGACGCCGTCAAGGCCGGGATCGAATCGGATCCGCGGCTGACGCTCGAGGCCAAGCGCGAGATGCGGTTCTACGCCGACCAGTCGGAGCAGCTCGCGCGCTTCATCAGCTACCTGGGAACGACGATCTCGATCATCTTCTCGATCGGCGCGGTCATCGGCGCGACGATCACGATGTACGCGAGCGTGGCCGCGCGCACCGCCGAGATCGGCACGCTGCGCGCGCTGGGGTTCTCGCGCGCCGCGATCCTCTCCGCGTTCCTGACCGAGGCGCTGCTGCTCGGGTTCTGCGGCGGCGTCGTCGGACTCGTCGCCGCGGCGTTCATGCAGGCGCTGTCGATCTCGACGACCAACTTCCAGACCTTCGCCGAGCTCGCGTTCAGCTTCACGCTGACGCCGGCGATCGTGGCGAAATCGCTGACGTTCGCGCTGGCGATGGGCTTCGTCGGCGGATTCCTCCCGGCGGCGCGGGCGGCGCGGATGAAGATCGTCGACGCGCTGCGCGCGGCTTAGGCCGGGTGGCGGGCGCGTTACTCCAGTTCGAGTTTCGCGTCGGCGATGAGCTTCTTCCAGTTCCTGAGGTCGGCTTCGATCAGCGCGGCGAGCTTCTCCGGCGGTCCGGGAATGAGTTCGGCGCCTTCCCTTTCGAGCCGGTCGCGGACGTCGGCCTGCGCCAGGATACGCAGCACTTCCCAGTTCAGCCGGATGACGATGTCGTGCGGCGTGCCCGCCGGCGCGACGATGCCCCAGTAGTTGACGACGTCGGCGTTGGCCACGCCCGCCTCTTCCCACGACGGCACGTCGGGCAGCAGCCGCGCGCGGCGCGTTCCGGTCACCGCCAGCACCTTCACCTTGTTCTGCGCGACGAGCGGCAGCGTCGCCGGGATCGACGCGGTCATCGCCTGGATCTGGCCGGACAAGAGGTCGAGGGTGGCGGGCGCGATGCCCTTGTAGGGGACGTGCACGATGTCGGCGCCGGTGCGCGCCTTGAGCAGTTCCAGCGCGAGGTGATTGATGCTGCCGGTGCCCGCCGATCCGTAGTTGAGCACGCCCGGCTTCTGCTTCGCCAGCGCGAGAAACTCCTTCATCGTGTTCGCCGGCAGCCTGGGATTGACGACGAACGCCAGCGGGCCGGCGGCGATCGGCGCCACGGCGACGAATTGCCTGACCGGGTCGTAGCCCGGGTTCCTCGACGCCGCCGCGACGGTCGTGAACGGGCCGGCGACGAACAGCAGCGTGTAGCCGTCGGGCTCCGCCCGGGCCGCTTCGGTGGCGCCGATCGCTCCCCCCGCGCCGGTGCGGTTGTCGACGACGAGCGGAACGCCCAGCGCTTCGCCCAGTCGCTGCGCCACCAGCCGGGCGACGGTGTCGGTGCCGGCGCCGGGAGGGAACGGCACGATCAGGCGGATCGGTTTGGCGGGATACGCCGGCGCCTGCGCCGGCGCGGCGAACGACAGGGCCGCGAGCACGAGGCTGGCGACGAAGCGGAGCAGCGAAGTCATGGGGGGTGGCCGGGAAGGGGTGGATTCGGCGGCGCGGCGGGTGGCGGGAGTCAGTCCTCGCCGTGGCCCGGAACGACGTCGACGTTGTCGATCAGACGCGTGGATCCGAGGCCGGCGGCACCGAGCACGATCAGCAGATTCGGGTGGTCGTAGCCTTCCGGGTGCGGGATGCGCAGGCCGAGGCCGTGACGGATCGCGACGTAGTCCACCTTCCACCCCCGCTGCGCGAGTTCGGCACGGGCGGAGACTTCGAGGTTGGCGTAGTCGTGGCGCCCGCGCGCGATCTCGTCGGCGACCCCGCGCAGGATCCGGTACAGGTTCGGCGCCTCGGCGCGCTCGGCCGGCGTGAGGTAGTTGTTGCGCGACGACAGCGCGAGACCGTCGGGCGCGCGCACCGTCTCCGCCGGGACGATCTGGATCGGCATGTTGAACTGCTGGACCATGCCGCGGACGATCTTGACCTGCTGCCGGTCCTTCTTGCCGAACACGGCGACGTCGGGCTGGACCAGGTTGAAGAGCTTCAGCACGACGGTGCACACACCGTGGAAGAAGCCGGGCCGCGACGCGCCTTCGAGCTCCTCCGCCAGCGGCGGCGGCTGCACGCGGTAGACCTGCGGCGTCGGGTACATCTCCTGCTCCAGCGGCGCGAACAGCACGTCGACGCCCAGCCGCGCGAGCTCGGCCTTGTCGGCGTCGATCGTCCGCGGGTAGCGGTCGAAGTCCTCGTTGGGCCCGAACTGGAGCCGGTTGACGAAGATGCTGGCGACCACGGCGTCGCCGTGCTGGCGCGCGATGTCCATCAGCGCGAGGTGGCCCCGGTGCAGGTTGCCCATCGTCGGCACGAAGGCGATGCGCTTCGCGCCGGCAAGGTGCTGCGAGAGTTCGGCGGCGGTTCTGACGATTTCCATGCGCTATCCCGATCGGTTGCGGGCGGGACGCAGCGTCCGGCCGGCTCGAATTCCGAGCGCATCGTACCGTAACGGCGCCGGCGCCGTCACGCCGTCTGGCCCAGATTGAAGAATTCCCGCCGGCCCCGCATCGAAGCGATCCGCGACAGCAGCAGCGCCATGTGTTCGGCGTCGGCGACGAAATTGAGCCGCTCGCTGTTGACGATCAGGAGCGGCGCGTCCTCGTACTGGTAGAAGTAGCGGCTGTACGCTTCGGCGAGGCGGGAGAGGTAGTTCGGCGAGATCGACCGCTCGTAGGCGACGCCGCGCTCGCGCACGCGCTCGACCAGCGTCTCGACCGGCGCCTGCAGGTAGATCACGAGGTCCGGCGTCGGCGTCTCCGGCTTCAGGTGCGAGTACACCTTCTCGTAGAGCAGGTACTCGGCGTCCGACAGGTTGAGCCGGGCGAACAGCGGATCCTTGTCGAGCAGGAAGTCGCCGACGGTCGCGCGGCGGAACATGTCGAGCTGGGAGACGCCGCGCAGCTGGTCGGCGCGCTGGAACAGGAAGGTGAGCTGCGTCGGCAGCGCGAACCGCGCCATGTCGTCGTAGAAGCGGGCGAGGAAAGGGTTGTCCTCGGGCCGCTCGAGCAGCGCGTCGCCGGCCACGTGCGACGCGATCTGCCGCGCGAGGCTCGTCTTGCCGGCGCCGATCGGCCCTTCGACGACGATGTAGCGGCACTTGTCGAGATCCATGCCGTCCCGCCTCTAGAGGGCGTGCGCCCGCGTCCGCGAAATGCGCTGGGCGCGGACAGCGCCGAGGAAGCGCCGCGCGAGCCCGCGCCCGGGAATCGTCGCCGTCGGGGCGACGTCGACCAGCGGGCGCAGGACGAAGGCGCGCTCGTGCATGCGCGGGTGCGGCACGGTGAGGCCCGCCAGCCGGATGCGGCGGCGGCCGTACAGCAGCAGGTCGAGGTCGATCGTCCGCGGCGCGTTGCGGCGCGTCTCGTCGACGCGGCACCGGCGCTGCTGCCGCTCGATGGCGTGCAGCGCCGCGAGCAGCGCCCGCGGTGCCAGCGTCGTGCGCACCGCAGCCACCGCGTTGACGTAGTCGGGCTGCGGCGCGTCGCAGCCGACCGGCGCGCTGGCGTAATTCGGCGAGACGGCGATCGCGTGCACGCCGGGCAGCTGCAGGAGGGCGCGCAAGGCGCGGGCGAGCTGGCGGCGCGGGTGGGCGAGATTGCTGCCCAGTCCGAGAAGCGCGAGCGTGGCGCTCACTCCGGCGTCGGCTCGGATTCCGGCGTCGCGCCCTCGCCGCCTTCGTCGCGCTTGCGGCCGCGGCCGCGCGGACGGCGCTTCTTCGTCGGACCCTCGTCCGGGCGGAGCATCGCTTCGCGCTCGGCGTGCGGCGCGTCGGCGAAGCGCTCCCACCAGTCGGCGACGCCGGCCAGTTCGCCCTCGAATTCGCCGCTCTCGCAGCGCAGCGCGAGAAAGTCCCAGGCGGCGCGATAGCGAGGGTGCTCGAGCAGGCGGTACGGCCGCTGCCCGGAGCGCTGCATGAAGCGCGGCTGCAGCGCCCAGATCTCCTTGATCGTCGCCTCGAACCGGCGCGGGATCGCGATCTGCTTCGCCTGCCGCTCGAGCACCTTGTCCATCGCCTCGAACAGCGCCGGGATCGGCTTGTCGCCGCGCGCGATCGCCGCGTTCCACGTCGACAGCACCTCGTGCCACAGCAGCGTCGCGAACAGGAAGCCGGGCGAGACGCCGCGGTCTTCGCGCACGCGCGCGTCGGTGTTGGCGAGCGCGAGATCGATGAAGCGCTGGCCGAGCGGCTGCTCGAGGATGACGTCGAGCAGCGGCAGGAGGCCGTGCGACAGCCCGTGCGTGCGCAGGCTCTTGACCGTCTCCACCGCGTGCCCCGAGAGCAGCAGCTTCTGCATCTCGTCGAACAGCCGCGCCGGCGGCACGTTCGCCATCAGCGACGCGAGCTTGGAGATCGGCGCCGCGGTCTTGGGCTCGATCGCCACGCCGAGCTTGGCGGCAAGCCGGACCGCGCGCAGCATGCGCACCGGATCCTCGCGGAAGCGCGTCGTCGGCGGGCCGATCAGCTTCAGCCGTCGCGACCGGATGTCGGCGACGCCGCCGACGAAATCCCATACTTCCTCGGTGGCGGGGTCGAAGTAGAGCGCGTTGATGGTGAAGTCGCGGCGCGCGGCGTCCTCGGCCTGGCTGCCGTAGACGTTGTCGGAGAGCAGTCGGCCGTGCTCGTCGGTGGCGTCGTCGCCCGTCTGCGCGGCGCGGAACGTCGACACCTCGAGCGTCTCGGCGCCGACGTGAACGTGGACCAGCCGGAACCGGCGGCCGATCAGGAAGGCCCGCCGGAACAGCGGCTTGACGTCCTCCGGACGGGCGTCGGTCGCGATGTCGAAGTCCTTGGGCACGATGCCCAGCAGGAGGTCGCGCACCGCGCCGCCGACGATGAACGCCTTGAAGCCCGCCTCCTGCAGCCGCCGCGTGACCTGCAGCGCGCCCGGACTGAGTGCGGTTTGCCGGATCGGATGATCGTGGCGCCCGTAGACGCGCGCCGTGTCACCGGCCTTGCCCTTGCCGGGCAGCAGTCGGGCGAAAAGTCGGCGAATCATCGGAAGGGCGTGGCGCGAGCTGCGGCCGGGGCGGGGGCGAAGTCCAACGAGGAGGAACCGGTAAGTGGCGTGGCGGCAGGGCCGCGGGTCGCAACGGCCGCCGCAGTGTCCAGGTCCGGACGCTCGACGGGCGGAAGGCGATCATACCACGCCGGTCGGCGCGACCCCGGTGCGCACCGCGCCCGGCGGCAGCCCGTCGAGCGTCCACGGTCCGACCGCCCAGCGGATCAGCCTCAGCGTCGGCAGCCCGACGGCCGCGGTCATCCGCCGCAGCTGGCGGTTCCGGCCTTCGCGGATGGCGACCTCCAGCCAGCAGGTCGGAATCGCGCGGCGCACGCGTATCGGCGGATCGCGCGGCCACAATCCGGGCGGCTCGGCGATCCGGCGCGCACGCGCGGGCGCGGTGACGAAGTCGCCGAGAGCGACGCCCGCGGCGAGCGCCGCCAGCTGCTCCGGCGTCGCCACACCCTCGACCTCGATCCGGTAGACCTTCTCGAGCTTGTGCCGCGGGTCGGCGATGCGCGCCTGCAGCGCGCCGTCGCCGGTCAGCACGACGAGGCCCTCGCTGTCGGCGTCGAGCCGGCCGGCCGGATACACGCCGGGCAGGCTGACGAAGTCGGCGAGCGTCGGCTTGCCGCTGCCGTCGGCCGAGAACTGGCAGAGCACGCCGAACGGCTTGTTGAACAGGACGACGGCGCGGGACCCGCCGCCGGACGGCGTCGGGCGGGGCGGGCGGGCGGAAGGGCGTCGCGGCATGGCGGGGTTCATCGAAAGCGGGGATAATTGAAGGTTTGCAGCATCCGCAGTTTGACGCCCCGCAAAGTCGAAAGCGCACGCGCCGCGGAGAATCGTGCCGAGATCCGCCACGTTCGCGGACACCATCCATGGAGAACCCGATGCCAAGCTATCAGCACGTCAAGGTCCCCGCCGGAGGCCAGAAGATCACCGTCAACAAGGATTTCAGCATTTCGGTGCCGGACCAGCCGATCATCCCCTACATCGAGGGCGACGGCACGGGTTTCGACATCACTCCCGTCATGATCAAGGTCGTCGACGCCGCGGTGGCGAAGGCCTACGGCGGCAAGCGCCAGATCCACTGGATGGAGATCTACGCGGGCGAGAAGTCGACCAAGGTCTACGGACCGGACGTGTGGCTGCCCGAGGAAACGCTGACCATCCTGCGCGACTACGTCGTCTCGATCAAGGGCCCGCTGACGACGCCGGTCGGCGGCGGCATCCGCTCGCTCAACGTCGCGCTGCGCCAGGAGCTCGACCTGTACGTCTGTCTGCGCCCCGTGCGCTACTTCGCCGGCGTGCCGAGCCCGGTCAAGGCGCCGGAGAAGACCGACATGGTCATCTTCCGCGAGAATTCGGAGGACATCTACGCCGGCATCGAATGGGAAGCCGGATCGGAACAGGCCAGGAAGCTGATCGGCTTCCTGATGGGCGAACTCGGCGTCAAGAAGATCCGCTTCCCGGCGACCTCCGGCATCGGCATCAAGCCGGTGTCGAGCGAGGGCACCGAGCGGCTGATGCGCAGGGCGGTCCAGTACGCGATCGACAACGACCGGAAGTCGGTGACGATCGTGCACAAGGGCAACATCATGAAGTTCACCGAGGGCGGCTTCCGCGACTGGGCGTACGCGCTGGCGCAGACGGAATTCGGCGCGCTGCCGGTCGACGGCGGCCCGTGGTGCAAGTTCAAGAACCCGAAGACCGGCCGCGACATCATCGTCAAGGACGTCATCGCCGACGCCTTCCTGCAGCAGATCCTGCTGCGCCCCGAAGAGTACGACGTGATCGCCACGCTGAACCTCAACGGCGACTACATTTCGGACGCGCTGGCGGCGCAGGTCGGCGGCATCGGCATCGCTCCGGGCGCGAACCTGTCGGACACCGTCGCGATGTTCGAGGCGACCCACGGCACCGCGCCCAAGTACGCGGGCAAGGACTACGTCAACCCCGGTTCGGAGATCCTGTCGGCCGAGATGATGCTCGTGCACATGGGCTGGAAGGAGGCCGCCGCGCTGATCGTCGCGAGCATCCAGAAGTCGATCGCGGACAAGGTCGTCACCTACGACTTTGCGCGGCTGATGCCGGGGGCGACGCAGGTGTCCTGCTCCGGGTTCGGCAAGGCGCTGATCGAGCGGATGTAGGGCGGCGGCGGGCCGCGCTGCGGCCCGTCCCCTGCCGCGCCGGACCGGGGGCACGTCCCGGGGCGCCGCAGGAATCCGGCGCCGGAAAGCGAAGAGCCCGCCGGGTGGCGGGCTCTTCGTTTCGGCCGGATGTCCGGCGCCAGCGCCGACTTCGCGCGGCGTCAGGCAGCCTGAATGTTGGACGCCTGTTTGCCCTTCGGGCCCTGGGTCACTTCGAAGCTGACCTTCTGGCCTTCCTTCAAGGTCTTGAATCCCGGCATGTTGATTGCCGAGAAATGAGCGAACAGGTCCTCACCGCCGCCATCCGGCGTGATGAAACCGAAGCCCTTTGCGTCGTTGAACCACTTGACCGTACCGGTTGCCATAGTGCTACGTCCTTACAAAATGAACGGGATGTTGTCGTTTGGACAGCAAGGACTACCTACGGCAGACGCAAGCGGCGAAGCTCGAGCGGACCGGAACAGCAGACACTTTGAAGCCAAACACCGTTTTTTTACGCGTCGGGGTGCGCGCCGTCAAGCCGGGCCCGCTTATTTTTGCCGTCCCCTTGAAAAAACTGTTGCAATCATCAAACATATAAGGTTCGAGCCCGTGAACTCCCAGCGGAACATGGCCAACCGGCAGCAGGACGGCAGCAGCATCCTCGAGGCCGAGAAGACACGGGTCAAGCCGCCGCCGCTGTACAAGGTGCTGCTGCTCAACGACGACTACACGCCGATGGACTTTGTGGTGGTCGTGTTGCAGACTGTCTTTGCAATGGGCCGGGAGAAGGCGACGCAGGTGATGTTGCAGGTGCACAGGGACGGGGTGGGGGTCTGCGGCACCTATACCCGCGAAGTCGCGACCGCCAAGGTGGGGCAGGTGATCGGCTTCGCGAGGAAGCACCAGCATCCGTTGCAGTGCACGATGGAGGAGGTTTGAGCGTTATGGCCGGAAGGGCCCGTGGACGCCGCAGCCCGCGGCGTGACGGAAGTGGCCGCGAGAGGTACAGACGATGATTGCGCAGGAACTCGAGGTTTCCCTCCACATGGCTTTTGTCGAGGCGCGGCAGAAGCAGCACGAATTCATCACCGTCGAGCACCTGCTGCTTGCGATGCTCGACAATCCGTCGGCCGCCGAGGTGCTGAAGGCCTGCGGCGTCGACCTCGAGGAGCTCCGGGGCGTCCTCGTCGACTTCATCAGCGAACACACGCCGCGACTGTCGCCGCATTCGGATTCCGACACGCAGCCGACGCAGGGTTTCCAGCGCGTGATTCAGCGCGCGATCCTGCACGTCCAGTCGTCGGGCAAGAAGGAGGTCACCGGTGCCAACGTGCTGGTCGCGATCTTCGGCGAAAAGGAGTCGCACGCCGTCTACTTCCTCAACCAGCGCGGCGTGACCCGCCTCGACGTCGTCAACTACATCGCGCACGGCATCGGCAAGGGTGCGCAGCCGAAGGCGGACAAGGCCGAGGCCAAGGAAGAGACCGAGGGCGCGGCGGAGGGGCAGGGCGCGCTCGAAGCGTACACGATCAACCTGAACCAGATGGCCAAGGCGGGAAAGACCGACCCGCTGATCGGCCGGGCGGTGGAGCTGGAGCGCGTGATCCAGGTGCTCTGCCGCCGCCGCAAGAACAACCCGCTCCTGGTCGGCGAGGCGGGCGTGGGCAAGACCGCGATCGCCGAGGGCCTCGCGCGCCGCATCAACGACCACGAGGTGCCGGAGCTCCTGTACGAGTACCAGGTCCATTCGCTCGACATGGGCGCGCTGCTGGCCGGCACCAAGTACCGCGGCGATTTCGAGCAGCGCCTGAAGGCGGTGCTGAAGCAGCTCGCCGAGAATCCGAAGTCGATCCTGTTCATCGACGAGATCCACACCATCATCGGCGCCGGCGCGGCGTCGGGCGGCACGCTCGACGCGTCCAACCTGCTGAAGCCCGCGCTGTCGACCGGCGCGCTGAAGTGCATCGGCGCCACGACGTACAACGAGTACCGGCAGATCTTCGAAAAGGACCACGCGCTTTCGCGGCGCTTCCAGAAGGTGGACATCCCCGAGCCGTCGATCGCCGAGACCATCGAGATCCTGAAGGGCCTCAAGTCGCGCTTCGAGCAGCACCACGGCGTCAAGTACTCGCCGGCGGCGCTCACCACCGCCGCCGAGCTGTCGGCCCGCTTCATCAACGACCGCCACCTGCCCGACAAGGCGATCGACGTCATCGACGAAGCCGGCGCCGCGCAGAAGATCCTGCCGAAGTCGAAGCAGAAGAAGGTCATCAACAAGGCCGAGATCGAGGAGATCGTCGCCAAGATCGCGCGCATTCCGGCGAAGAACGTGTCGTCCGACGACCGCAACGCGCTGAAGACGCTCGACCGCGACCTGAAGAACGTCGTGTTCGGGCAGGCGAAGGCGATCGAGGCGCTGACCGCGGCGATCCGCATGGCGCGCTCCGGACTCGGCAATCCGCAGAAGCCGATCGGCAACTTCCTGTTCAGCGGCCCGACCGGCGTCGGCAAGACCGAGGTCGCGCGCCAGCTCGCGTACTGCCTCGGCGTCGAGCTCATCCGCTTCGACATGTCCGAGTACATGGAGCGGCACGCGGTGTCGCGGCTGATCGGCGCGCCGCCCGGCTACGTCGGTTTCGACCAGGGGGGGCAGCTCACCGAGGCGGTCACCAAGCACCCTTACAGCGTGCTGCTGCTGGACGAGATCGAGAAGGCGCACCCGGACATCTTCAACATCCTGCTGCAGGTGATGGACCACGGCACGCTGACCGACAACAACGGCCGCAAGGCGGACTTCCGCAACGTGACGATCATCATGACGACCAACGCCGGCGCCGACGCGCTGGCCAAGGGCACGATGGGCTTCACCAGCACCAGGGAATCCGGCGACGAGATGGGCGAGATCAAGCGGCTGTTCACGCCGGAGTTCCGCAACCGGCTGGACGCGGTGATCTCGTTCGGCGCGCTCGACCGCGACGTGATCCTGATGGTCGTCGACAAGTTCCTGCTCGAGCTCGAGAACCAGCTGCACGAGAAGAAGGTCGACGCGTCGTTCACGCCCGCGCTCAAGGCGTTCCTCGCCAAGAAGGGCTTCGATCCGCAGATGGGCGCGCGGCCGATGGCGCGGCTCATCCAGGACACCGTCCGCAAGGCGCTGGCCGACGAGCTGCTGTTCGGCAAGCTGGTCGGCGGCGGCAAGGTGACGATCGACGTCGGCCCCGAAGATGCGGTCCGGCTGGTGTTCGAGGAAGACAAGGAGCACGCGCCGGTGGCGTGAGCGATCTTCCGGTCCGCGACGGCGGCGCCTGCGGGCGCCGCTCTCTTTTCGGCGGCAGCAAAGGCGATCGGCTAGACTTGGGCATGAACATGGACCGAACGCCCTCGACGATCGAGGTGGAGTTTCTCGGCGCTGCGCGCGAGGTGACGGGCTCGTGCTTTTGCGTGACGACGCGCGGCGCGAATTTCCTGGTCGACTGCGGCATGTTCCAGGGTGGCCGCGACGCCGACGCCAGGAACGCCGCGGCGCCCGACGTCGACGCGCGTGCGCTCGACTTCGTCGTCCTGACGCATGCGCACATCGACCACTCGGGGCTGCTGCCGCGGCTCTGCGCGCGCGGTTATCGCGGGCCGATCTACGCGACGCCGGCGACGATCGACCTCGTCGGCGTCATGCTGCCGGACAGCGCGCACATCCAGGAAAAGGATGCCGAGTGGGCGCGCGAGCGCCGCGACCGTGGCCGCGGCCGCAACGGGCACGGCGGCGCCGATCGCCGCCCGGAATCCGCCGCGGGCAGGTCCGGCGCCGGCGACGGCACGCAGCCGCTGTACACGGTCGCCGAGGCCGAAGCCTGCCTGCGGCAGTTCGTGCCGGTGGCGTACGGCGACACGGTGCAGGCGCACGGCGGCGTGCGCCTGCGCTTCTCCGATGCCGGTCACATCCTGGGCGCCGCGATCGTCGAAGCCTGGATCGGCGCCGGCGGCGGCGAGCGCAAGCTCGTCTTCTCGGGCGATCTCGGCCAGCCCGGGCGGCCGCTCATGGCCGACCCGACGCCGATCGCCGACGCCGACCTGCTGCTGGTCGAGTCGACCTACGGCGACCGGCTGCACAAGACGCTCGCTTCGACCTACGACGAATTCAGTCAGGTGCTCACGACGACGCTGCCGCGGGCCAACGTGCTCATCCCCGCGTTCGCCGTCGGCCGCACGCAGGAGGTGCTGCACGTCCTCGCCGACCTGGTGCGGCAGGGGCGCGCGCCGGACCTCACGATCTTCGTCGACTCGCCGCTGGCGACGCGCGCGACCGAGATCACCGCCAGGTACGCGGCGACGCTCGATCGCGAGAGCCGCGACCTCGGCGCGTGGCTCGCGCGGCACCGCGACCGCGTCCGCATCCACTTCACCGAGACGCCGCAGGACTCGATGGCGATCAACAGCATCACCCGCGGCGCCGTCATCGTCGCCGCCAGCGGCATGTGCGAAGGGGGAAGGATCCGGCACCACCTGAAGCACAACCTCGCGCGCGAAGGCTGCGCGATCGTGTTCACCGGCTTCCAGGCGGCCGGCACGCTGGGGCGGCAGATCGTCGACGGCGCGACCAGCGTCCGGCTGTTCCGCGAAGACGTCCGCGTGCGCGCCGCCGTCCACACCATCGGCGGGCTTTCGGCGCACGGCGACCAGGCCGCGCTGCTGGGCTGGCTGTCGGCGTTCCGGCGCCCGCCGGCGCGCACCTGCGTCGTCCACGGCGAGCAGGACACGGCGCTGCGCTTCGCCGAGGTCGTGCGCGAGCGCCTGCACTGGACCTCGGTCGAGGTGCCGCAGCGCGGGACCCGCGTCCGGATCGACTGACGTCGAAGCGGTCCCCGGCGCACCTGGCCGCTCAGCCGTCTCGAGACCGCAGGGCGGCGGACGCAGGATGTCGGGTTCCGCAATGCAGCATCCGGGCGCGAGAAATAATCGCGCAACGGGGGTAATGATTTTAACGGCATGATTTGAAACCTGTTTTTTGTTATTGCGTTGCAGTAATTTGCTTGTCATCGGGCGCCAACTTTGCTAATGTTGCAGTACCACGAACGGTCGATCGCCAACCTCGGCAGCGACCGGATCCAGGGCTTGGGTAGCATCTGAACCCCATCCATGCCCGCCAGACCGACGAGCGATCCTCGCCGGTCCGTGCAGCGGGGCAATGGCGACTGGGTTCGCCTCCTGCTTCGCAACGCGGCAGCCCGCACGCGCCGGCAAAGGCGCGCACCGGTCCGCTGACCAAGGTTCCGGTCACCCGATGTTCCCGGGAGGGAGCACGGTCCCGACCGGATTGGCCACGACGCATATGATGGGAGCACTCCATGAACTACGATCTCGAAGCGGCACGACTCAAGAAGGACTGGGCGGAAAATCCCCGTTGGAAGGGCATCAAGCGCAGCTATTCGGCTGAGGATGTCGTTCGCCTGCGCGGTTCGGTCCAGATCGAGCACACGCTCGCGCGCCGCGGCGCCGAGAAGCTCTGGAAACTGCTGGAAGAGCAGCCGTTCGTCAATTCGCTGGGAGCGATGACCGGCAACCAGGCGATGCAGCAGGTCAAGGCGGGCCTCAAGGCCGTCTACCTGTCGGGCTGGCAGGTCGCCGCCGACGCCAACCTCGCCGGCGAGATGTACCCCGACCAGTCGCTGTACCCGGTGAACTCGGTGCCCGAGGTCGTGCGCCGCATCAACCGGACGTTCATGCGTGCCGACCAGATCCAGCACATGGAAGGCAGCGACGACATCGACTTCTTCGCGCCCATCGTCGCCGACGCCGAGGCCGGTTTCGGCGGCGTGCTCAACGCCTTCGAACTGATGAAGGCGATGATCGACGCGGGCGCCTCGGGCGTCCACTTCGAGGACCAGTTGGCCTCGGTCAAGAAATGCGGCCACATGGGCGGCAAGGTGCTGGTGCCGACGCGCGAGGCCGTCGACAAGCTGGTGGCGGCGAGGCTCGCCGCCGACACCATGGGCGTACCGACGATCATCCTCGCGCGCACCGACGCCGAGGCCGCCGACCTGGTCACCTCCGACATCGACCCCGTCGACAAGGCGTTCTGCACCGGCGAGCGCACCATCGAAGGCTTCTACAAGACGAGGAACGGCATCGACCAGGCGGTTTCGCGCGGGCTCGCCTACGCGCCCTACGCCGACCTGATCTGGTGCGAGACCGGCAGGCCGGACCTCGAATTCGCGCAGGCCTTCGCCGACGCGATCCACGCCAAGTTCCCGGGCAAGCTGCTGGCGTACAACTGCTCGCCGTCGTTCAACTGGAAGAAGAACCTCGACGACGCGACGGTCGCCGAGTTCCAGCGCGAGCTGGGCGCGATGGGCTACAAGTTCCAGTTCATCACGCTGGCCGGCTTCCACAGCCTCAACTACTCGATGTTCAACCTGGCTCACGGCTACGCGCACAACCACATGACCGCGTTCGTCGAGCTGCAGGAGGCGGAATTCGCGGCGATGAGCAAGGGCTTCACCGCGATCAAGCACCAGCGCGAGGTCGGCACCGGCTACTTCGACGCCATCACGACCACGGTCCAGGGCAGCCAGGCGTCGACCACGGCGCTCGCGCATTCGACCGAGGACGAGCAGTTCTTCGAGAAGCCGAAGGACGAGCTGCACGTCATCAACGGCTGATCGACTCCACGCCGACCGGCATCGGGCCGCATTCCTGCAAGGGGATGCGGCTCTTTTTCGCACTGGCGCCCGAC
>CAIWHR010000014.1 GCA_903912485.1 uncultured beta proteobacterium
CCTCGTCCTTGGCGATGCGGATCGCGGCCAGGTAGGCGTGCTCGATGTCGCGGCGGTGGCGCAGGTTGTCGCGGATCACGAACTTGGCCGTCTGCGTGCCGACGTGCTCGCCGCTGCGCAAGTCGGGGAACAGCGGCACGTTGGTGCTCTGCAGCTGCACGAGCTCATTGATCGCCCAGACGCGCTGCATCGTGTGCTGTATCGCGGGCAGCAGCGGCCCCTCGACGCGCACGGCGAAATCGACGCGCGGCGGCTTGTGCCGCGGCGTGTTCATGTCGTCGATGACGTTGATGCCGCCGATGAACGCCACCTCGCCGTCGACCTGGCACAGCTTGCGGTGCAGCCGCCGCAGCCGGTGGAAGCGGAACTGCCACGGCGCGACCTCGGGCCGGTACTTGAGCAGCGCGACGCCGCCGCCGACGAGCTCGCGTTCGAGCGTCGGCGTCAGGAAGTGCCGCGCGCCCCAGCCGTCGACCATCACCCTGACCACGACGCCGCGGCTCACCGCGGCGGTCAGCGCCGCGGCGACCTGCCGGCCGACGCGGTCGTCGGCGTAGAGATAAGTCTCGAGCCAGACCTCCTGCTGCGCGCCATCGATGGCTTCGAGCAGCGCCGGAAAGTACTCGCTGCCGCTGCGCAGGAGCGTGATCCGGTTGCCGCCGATGAAGCGGTTCATCGCGCTCGCTTCACGGTCTCGAACGTCGCGCCGAGCGCAGCGTGGTCGGACAGCCTGCCCCAGGGGAAGGCGTAGTGGACGCGGGTGTCGACGACGCGCAGGCCGCGCGTGTAGATGCGGTCGAGCCGGAACATCGGCAGCACCGACGGGAAGGTGCGCGCGGTCCGGCCGCGGAACGACTCGAACACCTCCTCGACGTCCAGCGCCTCGACCAGCGCGCGGTTGGCCTTGTGCCTCCAGTCGTTGAAGTCGCCGGCGATGATCAACGCGTCGTCCTGCGGCACCGTCTCGCGGATGCGCTCGCACAGCGCGCGGATCTGCCACTGCCGCCCGCGCTCGAACAGTCCCAGGTGCACGTTCATGCAGTGGACGACCGGCCCGCGCTGCCCGAGGCGGATCTTGCAGTGGAGCAGGCCCCGGCTCTCGAACGCGTGCGCCGAGATGTCCTGATTCTCGGCCGTCATGATCCGGAACCGCGACAGGATCGCGTTGCCGTGATGGCCGTGGCGGTAGACCGCGGTCTTGCCGTAGGCGACCTCGTGCCAGACCTCGTCGGCGATGAACTCGTGCTGCGGCTTGCCCGGCCAGTCGGCGTAGCGGCCGGCGTGGCGCTCGTTGACGCCCTGCACTTCCTGCAGGAACAGGATGTCGGCGTCGAGCCCGCGCAGCTTCTCGCGAAGCTCGTGGATCACCATCCGCCGCTTGAGATGCGAGAAGCCTTTGTGGATATTGTAGGTGGCGATGGTGAAACGCATGGCGGCCCGCGATCAACAGCGTACCCAAATTCTAACCGCTTCGCGGAGCCGACGCGGCGCGCCAGGACCGCGGCGGCCCGCGGCGCATGCCCCCGCGCCGCGAACGGGCAATCACGTACACGTGGCCGCCCGGCGCCAGCCCCGGGCTTCGCCGTTTGGCGGCGGCGGCTCGCACCTGGCCGTCGTGGCGCGTAGCCCGGGCTACGTTCGTGGCGGCGGCTCGCAGCTGGCGGCCGTGGCGCGTAGCCCGGGCTGCGCCGCCACCCGCGTCGCCCGCCAGCCCCCGGCCTCGATCGGCACAGCCCGGGGCCGACGTGGCCACCCGGCGCCCGCCCCGGGCTTCGCCGTTTGACGACGGCGGCTCGCAACTGGCCATCGTGGCGGCGGAGCCCGGGCTACGATCGTGGCGGCGGCTCGCAACGGGCGGCCGTGGCGCCGCCGCCCGGGATCACCGCGCCCCTCGGCACGCCCCCGGATTTCAAAACGATGCCAAGATGGTGTAACTTCCGCCTTCGGCTCGCGACCACCGCCCTCACCCACCATCCACCGGAGACCTTCTCATGGACCACCAAGCCACCCTGCAGGCCGCGCTCGCGGGACTGCTCGCCGTCGGCGTCGCCGCGGCGGCGACTGCGCAGACGATGCCTTCGACCCCCAAGGAAAACGAAAAGTGCTACGGCGTCGCCACGGCCGGCAAGAACGACTGCGCCACAGCCAAGCACGCCTGCGCCGGCATGGGCGCCAAGACCGACAAGGATCCGGCCGAGTGGAAGTTCGTGCCCAAGGGAACCTGCGAGAAGGTCGGCGGCAAGACCACCGCGCCCAAGGCCTGATCGCCGCCCTGCGCCGGCGCCGCGGCCGGGCGGGTGACGGCGCCCGGCCTGCCGCATCATGAATCTCCCCTCCGCCGCGCTGCCCTCCGCCGCGCTGCCCTCCGCCGTGCTCCCCGCCGCCGCCGGCATCGGCCTGCGCGCGCAGCACGTCGGGCAGGTCGAAGCCACGCGGCCGCGCGTCGCCTGGCTCGAAGTCCACAGCGAAAACTACTACGCCGACGGCGGACCCGCGCTGGCGGCGCTCGACCGCCTGCGCCGCGACTATCCGTTGTCGCTGCACGGCGTCGGCATGTCGCTCGGCTCGACCGATCCGCTGGACCGCGTCCACCTGGCCAAGCTGAAGCGCCTGATCGCGCGCACGCAGCCGGCGGCCGTGTCCGAGCACCTGTGCTGGAGCAGCGTCGCCGGCCGGCACTTCAACGACCTGCTCCCGCTGCCGTACACCGAGGAAGCGCTGGCGCACGTCTGCGCGCGCGTCACGCAAGTCCAGGACGCGCTCGGCCGCGAGATCCTGGTCGAGAACGTCTCGTCGTACGTCGCGTTCGCCGACAGCACGATCCCCGAGTGGGAGTTCGTCGCCGCCGTGGCGCGCCGCACCGGCTGCAAGCTGCTGGTCGACGTCAACAACATCCACGTCAGCGCGGTCAATCACGGCTTCGACGCCGACGTCTATCTGGCGGCGATGCCGCGCGACGCGGTCGCGGAGATCCACCTGGCCGGGTTCGAGGTGCGCGGCGCGCTCCTGATCGACACCCACGGCGCGCCGGTCGCGCCCGCGGTGTGGGCGCTCTACCGCCGCGCGCTGGAGCGCTTCGGCGCGCAGCCGACGTTGATCGAGTGGGACAACGACATCCCGCCGCTGGCCACGCTGCTCGCCGAAGCGGCCACCGCGCAGTCGATGCTGGAAGCGAGCGATGCCGTCGCTGCGTGATCTGCAGCGGCACTTCGCCGAGGCGATGCTGGCGCCCGAC
>CAIWHR010000015.1 GCA_903912485.1 uncultured beta proteobacterium
GGACATCTACGGCGGCTACAAGGGCAGCCTCCCGGCCGACTTCGGCTACGACCTCGGCGCCCTCTACTACTACTACCCGGGCAACTACAGCCAGGCGCCGGCCGGCTACACGAAGGCCGACACGACCGAGCTCTACGCGGCGCTCACGTGGAAGTTCCTCTCGCTCAAGTACAGCTACGGCGTCAACAACAAGACGTTCGGCATCCCCGATTCGCGCGGCTCGTCGTATCTCGACCTGACGGCGAGCTACGACGTCGTCGAAAAGGTCAGCGATGCGATCGGCAAGGTCACGTTGTTCGGCCACCTCGGGCACCAGTGGTACACGGGCAATACCGGCAGCGTCGCCAACAGCAACTACAACTACGGCGACTGGAAGGCCGGCGCGTCCACCGAGGTCTACGGCCTCACCGTCGGCGTCTACGGCACCGGGACCAACGCGCAGGACGCCTACTACACCAACCCGTACGGCAAGAACCTGTCGAAGGGTCAGTTCGTCGGGTTCATCCAGAAGACCTTCTGACCCGATGCAGTACTCAATCGTTTCGGCGCCCCGGGCGAATGATGACGTGCGCCTACGCTGACCCGTTGGGGTTGGTGCATCTTCGTCATGCGCTGCGGTGCCGATTCAAGGCGCCGCGTTCCGTCGGCTTTACGATTTCTTTGCATCCTGCCGCCGCATTTGGACACTATCTTTACATGCGGCCGAATATATTGGATTCATCGTTTGAACAACAGGAGGTGAATCATGGATGCATACCACACCGTGTTGCTGATTCGGGCGCTGTTCGTCGCCGGTGCGATTTGCGCCCTCGTGATTGCGGGCGCGATACTTGCGCGGCGCGACAGGCAACAGGAGTATCGCTGGCAGGGTCCGCAAGGCACCGTCACGGCAGAGCGGGGCCATGGGTCCAACGCCTCGTACCGCAGTGTTCGCTATCCGGATGGACGCGGTCGACTTCCAGTGAATGATTCCGGACATTCCGAGCTTGCAGATGCAAGGCATGCGGCGTGATCCAATGACTGCCCATCGCTGCCGAGACCTGACGCACCTCACTTGTCGGACGAACAGAAGACGCGGCGTGGAACACAACGGTGTCATGGCGGGCTTTATGGATCGCTTGGGAGCGTCGCTTTGGGCCACTGGGAGAGTCCGCGGATGGGCCGTCATCATGCTCGTCGTCGTCGCTGCTGGATGCCATGATGGATCCAGCCTGGAGCGGCTCATGGAGGCCGAACGGCTCTCGTCAGACCTTCTGGTCCGGTTCACCACTGCGGCCGATGCTGCGAACCGGGCCGTGATGGCGGGTACCGACGAGACGGCCACCCAACATGTGCGCGAGGCCGAGCAGGCCAAACAAGCGGTCCAGCGCGATGCCGACGCCCTTAAGCCGCTCCTCGCAGGAATCGGCTACACCGCCAAATCAGGTGAATCACGTCTCCTCGAAGAGTTCAACGGCCGATTCGCGGAGTATCGGGAACTTGACAACGCGATCCTCGGCTTGGCCGTCGAGAACACAAATCTCAAGGCGCAGCGCCTGTCATTCGGTCCTGCTCGGGCAGAAGCAGACGCCTTCCGGGATGCCCTCGAGTCTGTCGCACGCACCTCCCCGGCCAACGATGCCTGGCAGGTCAAGGCACTAACGGCAACCGCCCTGGCGGCGGTGCGCGAGATTCAGGTTCTCCAGGGCCCGCACATTGCCGAAGCAGACGATGTGGCGATGACGCGGCTCGAGGAGCGAATGGCGTTGTCCGAGGGGCTGGCGCGCAGCGCGCTGCGGTCGCTGGCGGACCTGCTACCCTCTGCGTCACGTCCACAAATCGATGCCGCCACCGGCGCATTGGGCCGCTTTCACGACCTCAATTCGCAGCTCATCGTCCTGTCCCGACGCAACAGCAACGTCCACTCGCTGGCGCTGTCGCTGGGCAAGAAGCGCATGCTCACGGCGCGGTGCGAAGAGAGTCTTCGCGCACTTCAGGACGCGCTGAGCAAGCCCATTTCGGCGGGCACTCGCTAGCCACGCCCGTCATTCTTGGGTGTCCACCTGGGAACTGGGGCCGGCTGCCGGAGCGCCCGAATCAGCGCGGCCGACAAGCGTGGTGGGCAGGCTCCTGGGCGTCCGTAGCCCCAATGGATCTGCGGGGCCAGCGATTCCTCCCACCGGAGGCCCTATACACCATCTATACACCGCCCGCTGCGGACTTGACACCACCTATACAGGGACAGCGCTATCTTGTGCGCATGGGGATTCGACCTCTTTCCCGATTGGAGGGTTCAGATGGACTTCGCATTCATTGGCGCAATGATCGCCTTCTTCGTTCTGTCGGTCGGCCTGATCCGGTTCTGCGATCGGCTTGCCAAGGGAGATCAACGATGACCTGGATCTATTGGATTTCGGGCATTGCCGCGCTCGCGGTGTTCGTGTACCTCGTCGTTGCACTGTTCAAGCCGGAGCTCTTCTCATGACCGCGCTCGGATGGTTGCAGATCGCACTCTACCTCGTTGTCCTGATCGCGCTCGCCAAGCCGCTCGGCGCCTACATGGCTGACGTATACGAGGATCGGCCGGGATGGCGCAAGCGGATCGGCGCGCCGATTGAAGGCGGCATCTACCGGCTGGCCGGGGTCGATTCGTCGCGCGACATGCGCTGGACCGAGTATGCGCTGGCCATGCTCTGGTTCAACCTGGTGGGCGGCCTCGTCGTCTACGCATTGCAGCGGCTTCAGGCATTCCTGCCGCTCAATCCCCAGTCGCTGTCGGCGGTTTCGCCCGATTCCGCCTTCAACACGGCGACGAGCTTTATCTCGAACACCAATTGGCAGGGTTACTCGGGGGAAGCGACGATGAGCTACCTCACCCAGATGCTCGGTCTCACGGTGCAGAACTTCGTCTCCGCGGCGACCGGCATGGCAGTGCTGGTGGCGTTGATCCGCGGCTTCAGCCGCAAGCAGGCGACCGGCATCGGCAATTTCTGGGCCGACCTCGTCCGTTCGACGCTCTACATCCTGCTGCCCCTTTCGTTGCTGCTGGCCGTCGCGCTCGTCAGCCAGGGCGTCGTGCAGACCTTCGACGCCTCTCCGACGGCGCAGCTGGTCGAACAGCCCCTCAACTACGACCAGCCGAAGAACGGTCCCGACGGCCAGCCGATCAAGGATGCGAGCGGAAGCCCGGTGACCGAGCACGCCAGCACGACAGAGCAGTCGATCGCGGTCGGGCCGGCCGCGTCGCAGGTTGCGATCAAGCAGCTCGGGACCAACGGCGGGGGCTTCTTCAACGTCAATTCGGCGCATCCACTGGAGAACCCAACCCCGCTCGCGAACTTCCTCGAAGTGCTTGCGATCCTGCTGATTCCTGCGGCGCTCTGCTACACGTTCGGGCGGATGATCGGCGACACCCGGCAAGGCTGGGCGCTGCTGGCCGCGATGACGGTCGTCTTCACGGCGCTGCTGGCCAGCGCCTACATCACAGAGAGCGTTCCCAATCCGGCGCTGGTCAGCGCCGGCATCGACGGCACGCCCAATGCGAACTACCCCGGCACCAACCTCGAAGGCAAGGAGGTCCGGTTCGGCATCGCCAACTCCGTGCTCTGGGCGACCGTCACGACCGCGGCCTCCAACGGCAGCGTGAACGCGATGCACGACTCGCTGATGCCGCTGACCGGGCTGGTGCCGATGTGGCTGATGCAGCTCGGCGAGGTGATCTTCGGTGGCGTCGGTTCGGGGCTCTACGGCATGATCATGTTCGCGATTATCGCCGTGTTCATCGCCGGCCTGATGATCGGCCGCACTCCCGAGTACCTGGGGAAGAAGCTGGGTGCGTTCGAGATCAAGATGGCGTCGATCGCGATCCTGATCCCGCCGCTGCTCGTGCTGGGAGGCACCGCGGTCGCCGTGATGGTCGAAGCCGGCAGGGCCGGTATCGCCAACCCCGGCGCGCAGGGTTTCAGCGAGATCCTGTATGCGTTCTCGTCCGCGGGCAACAACAACGGCAGCGCGTTCGCCGGGTTGTCCGCGAATACGCCGTTCTACAACACGGCGCTGGGCATCTGCATGCTGTTCGCGCGCTACTGGCTCGCGATCCCGGTGCTGGCGCTGGCGGGTGCGCTCGCCGCCGCCAAGACCGTACCTGCCAGCGAAGGGACGCTGCCCACGCACACGCCGTTGTTCGTGACGGTCCTGATCGGAACGGTGATCACCGTTGGTGCGCTGACGTTCGTGCCGGCGCTGGCCCTCGGTCCGGTGGCCGAGCATCTGCAGCTCTTCGCCGGCAAATAGCCGGACCCATACTGAGGAAATCGCGATGACCACTCTGACCGAACGCCGGGGCACGCTGGCCTGGTTCGTCGAGCCCGCGCTGCTGCGGCCGGCGCTGGTCGACAGCGTCCGCCGCCTGACGCCACGCTACCAGTGGCGCAACCCGGTGATGTTCGTCGTCTACATCGGCAGCATCCTGACGACGTTGCTGTGGATCCAGGCGCTGATCGGCCAGGGCGAGGCGCCGGCGAGCTTCATCCTCGCCGTCACGCTGTGGCTGTGGGCGACGCTGATCTTCGCCAACTTCGCCGAGGCCATCGCCGAGGGGCGAAGCCGGGCGCAGGCGGCATCGTTGAAGAGCGCCCGGCGGGACACGATGGCGCGCAAGCTCGCGCGCGCCGACAAGGACGCCGCGCAGACCGAGGTCCCGTCCGCGCGACTGCGCAAGGGCGACCTGGTGCTGGTGCTGCAGGGCGACATCGTCCCCGGCGACGGCGAGGTGATCGATGGTGCGGCGTCGATCAACGAAAGCGCGATCACCGGCGAAAGCGCCCCCGTCATTCGCGCTGCGGGCAGCGACTTCAACACAGTGACCGGCGGAACGCTGGTGCTGTCCGACTGGATCGTCGTTCGGATCTCGGTCAACCCCGGCGAAGCGTTCCTCGACCGGATGATCGGGATGGTCGAGGGGGCGAAGCGCCAGCGCACCCCCAACGAGATCGCGCTGACTATCCTGCTGGTCGCGATGACGCTCGTGTTCCTGCTCGCGACCGTGACGCTGCTGCCGTACTCGCTGTACAGCATCGAGGCGACCAAGGCCGGCACGCCGGTCTCGATCACCGTGCTGGTCGCGCTGCTGGTGTGCCTGATCCCGACGACGATCGGGGGGTTGCTGTCCGCGATCGGCGTCGCCGGCATGGGCCGGATGATGCACGCCAACGTGATCGCCACTTCAGGACGCGCGGTCGAAGCCGCCGGCGACTGCGACGTGCTGCTCCTCGACAAGACGGGCACGATCACCCACGGCAACCGGCAGGCGGCCGCGCTGCATCCGGTCGCGACCGTGACCTCGCAGCATCTGGCCGAGGCGGCCATGCTCGCGTCGCTGGGCGACGAGACGCCCGAAGGCAGGAGCATCGTCGCGCTGGTCAGGCGCACCGCGGGGCTGAACCCGCCGGCGCTGGAGCCAGGCGCCTTCAGCATCGTCCCGTTCACCGCGCAGACGCGGATGAGCGGAGCGACGTTTCACGGGCGGGAGGTGCGCAAGGGCGCGCTGGACGCGATCCGCGCCTGGCTTGCGGCGCAGGGCGGCGTCGTGGACCCGGAAGTCGTCACCCGGGTCGAGGAAGTGGCACGCCGCGGTGCGACGCCTCTGGTCGTCGCCGAGGGGCGCTACGTGCTCGGCGTGGTCGAGCTGAAGGACATCGTCAAGTCGCAGATCAAGGAACGCTTCGCCGAGCTGCGCCGAATGGGCATCCGCACGGTAATGATCACCGGGGACAACCGTCTGACCGCGGCGTCGATCGCCGCCGAGGCCGGCGTCGACGACTTCCTGGCCGAGGCCACGCCGGAGACCAAGCTGAAGCTGATCCGCGACATCCAGGCCGAGGGCAAGCTGGTCGCCATGACCGGCGACGGCACCAACGACGCGCCGGCACTCGCGCAGGCCGACGTGGCGGTCGTCATGAACAGCGGGACGCAAGCGGCGAAGGAAGCAGGCAACATGATCGACCTCGATTCCAATCCCACCAAGCTGATCGAGATCGTCGAGATCGGCAAGCAACTGCTGATGACGCGCGGCTCGCTGACGACGTTCTCGATCGCCAACGACGTAGCCAAGTATTTCGCGATCATTCCGGCGGCGTTCGCCAGCACCTATCCCGCGCTCGGGGCGCTCAACGTCATGCAGCTGACGACGCCGGCCAGCGCGATCCTGGCGGCCGTCATCTTTAACGCGCTGGTCATCCCGGCACTGATCCCGCTCGCCCTCAAGGGCGTGCCGTACCGGGCCGAAGGGGCGGCGACGGCATTGCGCCGGAACATGCTGATCTACGGCGTCGGTGGCATTGCCCTGCCGTTTGTCGGGATCAAGTTCATCGATCTCATCTTGTCCGTAGTCGGGCTGGCCTGACCGGAGGAAGCCATGTTTGCAAACCTGATACCTGCGTTGCGCATGCTCGTCGTACTGTCGGTGCTGACCGGCGTCGCCTACCCGCTGCTGGTCACCGGCATCGCCCAGCTCGCGTTCCCGTGGCGAGCCAACGGCAGCCTGCTGATCGAGAATCAGAAGGTCGTCGGCTCCGAGCTGATCGGACAGCCGTTTGCCGATCCGAAGTACTTTTGGGGCCGCCCCTCGGCGACGTCGCCCCAGCCCTACAACTCGGGTGCTTCGTCCGGATCGAATCTCGGCGCGCGTAACCCGGCACTTGCGGAAGCGGTCACCGCCCGGATCAAGGCGCTCCGCGACGCCGACCCCGAGGCGACCGGGCCGGTCCCGGCGGATCTCGTCACGACCTCCGCCAGCGGCCTCGATCCGCACATCAGCGTGGCCGCGGCCGACTATCAAATCAGCCGCATCGCCAAGGCCCGCGGCCTCGCTCCTGAGGCTCTCCGCGCGCTGGTCGCTCAGCACACCCAGCCTCCGACGTTCGGGGTCCTCGGGGAGAAGAGGGTGAACGTCCTGCAGCTCAACCTCAATCTGGACCGGGCGGCAAGGAAGGGGTAGCTTGGCCGGGACAACCCGGT
This sequence comes from uncultured beta proteobacterium, assembly GCA_903912485.1. Lineage (GTDB taxonomy): Bacteria > Pseudomonadota > Gammaproteobacteria > Burkholderiales > Casimicrobiaceae > CAIWHR01. The sequence goes on from CAIWHR010000015.1 coordinate 6,997, forward strand.
ATCCACCCCTGCCCTGAGAATCGATGGCCCCCGAGCGCCCCGACCCTGATCGCCTGCTCGCCGAAGTGCAGGCCGAGGAAGCCGCACAGAGGCGCGGGCATCTGCGCATCTACTTCGGGGCCTCGGCGGGGGTGGGCAAGACCTTCGCCATGCTGACGGCGGCCCGGCAACTCCGGGATACCGGGACCGAGGTGGTCGCAGGTGTCGTCGAGACGCATGGCCGCCGCGAGACCGAGGCGTTGCTCGCCGGCATCGAGATCCTGCCGCCGCGAACCGTCAGCGTGAATGGTCGGTCGATGACCGAGTTCGACCTCGATGCCGCCCTCGCGCGGCAGCCTTCACTGCTGCTGGTGGACGAACTCGCCCACACCAATCTTCCCGGTTCCCGGCACGGCAAGCGCTGGCAGGACGTCGAGGAACTGCTGGCCGCGGGCATCGACGTGTACACGACGCTCAACGTGCAGCACCTGGAAAGCCTGAACGACGTGGTCGGCGGCATCACCGGCATCCGTGTCTGGGAGACCGTTCCCGACTCGTTCTTCGACACGGCCGACGAGGTCATTGTCGTCGATCTCCCGGCGGACGAACTGCTGGCTCGGCTTGCTGCCGGCAAGGTCTACCTCCCGGAGCAAATCGAGCACGCGGCCAAGAACTTCTTTCGCCGGGGCAACCTGATGGCGCTGCGCGAACTCGCGCTGCGCCGCACGGCCGACCGGATCGAGGAGGATGTCCAGGCCTATCGGGTCAAGCGGGCCATCGCGCCCGTGTGGAAGACCGAAGCTTCCCTGCTCTGCGGTGTCGGCCCACGACCCGGCGGGGAAGCCGTCATCCGGAACGCCGCTCGCCTGGCGTCGCAACTCGGCGTGGATTGGTTGGCCGTCTATGTAGAAACACCGCGGCTGCAGCGCCTGCCCGCCAGCGCCCGTGAGGGCATCCTGCGGACATTGAAGCTTGCACAGGACATGGGCGCGCGCACCGCTGTGCTTTCCGGGACGGACCCCGCGGCGGTGCTCGTCGACTACGCGCGCTCGCACAATTGCGCGAAGGTCGTTCTGGGCCGGCCGCGGGCACGGCCCTGGCTGCGCATCCTGCCATCGCTGATCTCGCGGGTGGGCGCGCTGGCGCAAGACCTGGATGTGGTCGCAGTTGGTCAGGTGGAATCCGCGCAGCCCGCCGCGCCACCAACGACGGCCGAGGCTCCCGACGACGCGCGTGAACGCAACGGGAGACGCTTGCGGGCGTACGGCTGGACTGCCCTTGCCGTCGCGGCCGTCGGCCTTCTTGCGACGCCACTGCTCCCGCATTTCGACCTGGCGAACATCGTCATGATGTTCCTGCTGGTGGTGGTGCTGGTCGGCGTACGACTCGGGCGCGGCCCGGCCGTGCTCGCGTCGTTCCTGAGCGTTGCCGTGTTCGATTTTTTCTTCGTTCCGCCGCGGTTTTCGTTCGCGGTCTCGGATGTCCAGTACCTGCTGACCTTTGCCGTGATGCTCGCGGTCGCACTCGTCATCGGAAATCTCACCGCCGGACTGCGTTATCAGGCGCGAATCGCTTCGACACGCGAGGATCGTTCGCGCGCCGTCTCCGAGTTCGCGCGCGAGTTGTCGAGCCTGCTCGAGACCGATCGCGTCGTCGAGGTCGCTACCCGATTCATCGAAGCGCAGTTCCACGGTCGCGCCACGATCCTGGTGCCCGACGATCAGGATCGGCTGGATGCAAGCGCCCTTGCCGGTTTCGAAGGTGCCGAGGAGGGCACGGCGCGCTGGGTGCTCGACAACGCCCAGCCCGCCGGGCTCGGCACCGACACGCTCGCGGGCAGTCGGTGCCTCTACCTGCCGCTGCGCGCACCCATGCGCAACCGCGGCGTGCTGATCCTGAAGCCAAGATACAAGCACCTGCTGCTGGCACCGGAGCAAAAGCGGCAACTCGAGACATTTGCCTACCTCACGGCCATCTCGCTCGAACGCGTCCACTACGTCGAAGTCGCGCAGCAGGCGCTGCTCAGGATGGAATCCGAGCGGCTGCGCAACTCGCTGCTGGCGGCCCTTTCCCACGACCTGCGCACTCCTTTGGCATCGCTGGTGGGCATCGCCGAGTCCCTCATGCAGAGCCAACCGCCGCTGAGCGCACCGCAGCAGGAAAGCGCACAGCAGCTGGCGGCGCAATCGCAGCGCCTCGCCTCACTCGTCGAGAACCTGCTGGAGATGGCCCGGATCGAGACCGGCGGGACGACGCTGCGCCGCAAGTGGCTTCCCATCGAGGAAGTGATCGGCAGCGCGATCAAGTCCGCGCGCCCCGCACTCGGCAACCGCCCGATCGAAGTGTCGATCGGGCGCGACACACCCCTGGTGGAGATCGATGCGGTACTGATCGAGCGGGTCCTCTACAACCTGCTGGAGAACGCAGGCAAGTACACCCCCCACGGTACGCGTGTGCGCATCGATGCGGAACCTGAGGGATCGAGCCTTCGGGTCGCGATAAGCGACCGAGGTCCGGGCGTGTCCAAAGGTCAGGAAGAAGCGATCTTCGAGAAATTCACCCGCGGCGTCGCCCGCGAATCGAACACGCCCGGCGTCGGTCTGGGACTCGCAATCGCGCGCGCGATCGTCGAGGCACATGGCGGCCGAATCTTCGTTGACCCGGCGCCGGACGGCGGCGCTTCGTTTGTGTTCACGCTGCCGCTCGGTACACCACCGTCAGGCCCCGACGAGGCCGAGGCGGGGTCCTCGGCCCAGCGAACAAGGGGAACGGCACAGTGACTGCTCCGCTTCAAACCGCGTTGATCATCGAGGACGACGCTCCGATTCGCCGCTTCGTGCGGATGACGTTGGAAGCGGACCGCTGGAACGTCGTGGAATCGGCAACGCTGCAGCAGGGCCTGATCGACGCCGGCACGCAAAAGCCGGATGTCGTCATCCTGGATCTCGGCCTGCCGGATGGCGACGGCGTCGACCTGCTGCGCGACCTACGCGGATGGTCGACCGTTCCGGTCATCGTGCTGTCGGCCCGCGCCGACGAGCAGGACAAGATTGCGGCCCTGGACGCCGGTGCCGACGATTACCTCACGAAACCGTTCAGCACCGGGGAGCTGCTGGCCCGCATCCGAGCCAATGTGCGGCGCGCGGGAACGTCCTTGCGCCTTGAGGCGAGGACGTTCCGCTTTGGTGACGTGGAAATCGACCTCGAGGCGCGTATCGTGCGGAAGGGGCAAGCCGACGTCCACCTCAGTCCGACCGAGTATCGGCTGCTCGCATTTCTCGTGGGCAACGCGGGCAAGGTGCTGACCCACCGCCAGATCCTGCAGCACGTCTGGGGTCCCGGCCATCTGGACCGCGACCATTACGTTCGCATCCACATGAGCCATCTTCGACAGAAGCTCGAAGCCGATCCCGCGCAACCGCAGCATCTATTGACGGAAACCGCCGTCGGATACCGGCTCGTGGAGGATGCCGCCGAGTCCAAATAGCGCGGGCCTTCGGCACATGCGATGGCTCAATAGCAAATTGCCCAGTCGGCGAGCGACCGCAATGTGAGTGCCGGCGGACACGATCCCTCGTGGCCGGTTGCGCCTGTTCGGGGGACGCGGAGGAATGACCGGTTGCGTGCTGTTCGATGACCACCGCTCATCGTCGCGGACGCGCGATGCCGCGGCTGACGGTTCCGATCGAGTCGTCCGCGCCCTCCGACTTATACTTCAAACCGCGCTTGCCAACTCCCTGATTTTCTTAGAGGCAGTGCGAAGGTCGCCTTTCGCAGAACAGAGAACGGAGAGCGGGAAGGGGCGGAAATGGCCCGGAAATCGGGTCAAACGGGCTCCCGCCGCCTTTCGCACGTCGGCGGAAACCCCTTCATTTTCATTCGCGTAGCGCCGGAAAGAAAAAAGGCCCGGAGAGTGTCCGGGCCTTCTGAACTTGGTGGAGGGAAGGCGGATCGAACTTGCGACCTTTGAGCGTCCGTTATGCGCAAGAAATGCGACCTTCCGAGAAGCCCGGTCCCTCCGACGGCTTCGGGTCGACTACGGGTCTCGGCGCGTTGGGCGCGAACTACCGCTTCCAGTCTCATCCGGGTGTTCGCGCAGCCGCCTCGAGCGACTGCTCATGGCGTTCTGAGGCCCATGCTGTGCGGAACTTAACGACCGCTGCCGCGCGCTCCAAATCTTCTGCTGAGGATGTTTGGTTACTCGTTGGGCGAAACGGCGCAATGGACCGGCGAGGTACTGGTGGTCGCGCCACTCGATCGCGGAGTGGTTGAATGGCACGTCGCGATGGCGACACAATGATCGTTCGCGTCGGACGACCATCAAGAAATGTGACAGTTCGGTGTAACCCGAAGGTCATCGTCTCGACCTCCCGGCATTTGGGCCTCGCAACCACTGTCACAGAAAGTGGCACAGAACTGTCACAGCCAGAAACGACAAGGGCCTAGCCGAAGCTAAGCCCTTGATTTGATTGGTTGCGGGGGAAGGATTTGAACCTTCGACCTTCGGGTTATGAGCCCGACGAGCTGCCAGACTGCTCCACCCCGCGACAGAAGGGTAACTATACCGCATCGGACCGGCACCCGTCAATGCCGGATCACGCTTCCGGCGTCTTCGGGTACTTCCACTTCCGGTGCACCCAGAGCCAGTCGGCGGGCGAGTGACGGATCTCCGCCTCGAGGCGTGCGGCGTAGGCGTCGACGATCGCTTCGTCGGGATCGTCGACGTACGGCGGTTCGGTGAGCACGGTGAGGTGCGCCGTGTAGACGCCGCGGCGCTCGCGACGCATCGCGACGTAGAGCACCGGCGCGTCGAGATACCGCGCGATCTTGCCGAGGCCGGCGTAGAACGCGGTGTCCTGGTGCAGGAAGCGGCGCCAGTGCTTGGGCCGGTCCCGGGGCGGCGTCTGGTCGGCGAGCATCGCGTAGGCGCGCGGCTCGTCGTTGGTGCGCATCAGCTCGAACAGCAGGTTGTCGACGGCGATCGGCCGCCCGCCGAATCGCGCGCGGGCGGCCCGGACGTAGTCGTCGACGGTGGCCACGCGCAGCGGCTTGTAGACCGGACAGATCGGGATCCCGAGCTCCGCGCACGCGGCCAGCATCAGCCATTCCCAGTTGCACACGTGCGCGGTGAGCAGCACGACGATCCGCTTCTCGGCGATGTAGCGGTCGACCAGCTCGCGGTTGTCGATGTTCACGCGCCGCCGCAGCGCGTCGCCTTTCGCGCGCCAGCCCCAGATGCCCTCGGCCAGCGTGGAGCCGAGGTTGCGATACGAGGCGGCGAGAATCCGCCGGCGCTCGTCGGCCGAGCGCTCCGGCAGCGATCGCGCGAGATTCCCGGTCGCCAGCGGAACGCGCCAGCGCATCAGATCGTAGGCGACGAACGACATCAGCCGGCCGAACGCGTAGAGCACGGACAGCGGAAAGAGGCCGAGAAGGCGCAGGGCGAGGGTCATCGTGGTGCGGCGCGGGAAACGCCGGGGCGGATGCGGCTCGAGACAGCGTAAAGAATTTCGCGGCGACGGACAACCGGTCGCGGCAGCGCAGTCGCGCAGCCGCCGCGGCCGGGCCGTCGGCCGCGCGCCCGCCGTTCGCCCTACACGGTGCGCCCGGAGCGGCGGGCGGCGCCGCCGCGCTCGAGCTCCTTCAGCTTCTCCGCCATCGCCTCGCCGACGCTCAATTGCGGATTCGACGGCGGCTGGTGGCCGGCGGCGATCTCGCGCTCCGCCACGCGTTTCTTCGCGGCCTCGAACGCGGCGAGCAGCGACTCCGACCTGGCGAGGCCTTCGGAGAAGAGCGCCTCGCCCAGGTACGTCGCGTCGCTCCTCTGGCTGCAGCCGAACGACGCGCGATCGCCCTGCGACGCGGTCATCACCAGCGTCCGCTCGTCCTCGAGCGCGTCGACGAAGGCGCCCGAATAGCACGCCGAGACGACGACGATCCGCCACTTGATGCCGGCGTCGTCGAGCAGCGTGCGCAGCGTCGCCGGGCTCAGCTGCGCGAGCTCGAGCGGCGGCAGCGCGACTTCGAGCACGTGGTCGCGGCCGCCGTGACTGGCGAGGTACACCATCACCACGTCCTCGTCGGGATCGATCAGCGCGCCGATCTCGTTCAGCGCCGCGCGCAGGTTGGTGACCGTCGCCATCGGCGTGTCGAGCATCGTCCGCGGATTGTTGACCAGCGCGAGCGACCTGCCGTCGGTGTTCCAGCGCTCGTCCATCACCCGCTGCGCCGTCTGGACGTCCTTGCGGAACACGTCGTTCTGCGCGTCGCCGGCGAAACCGACGAAGTAGAGATCGGCGGTCCCGGGCGTCTCGTCCTCGAGCGCGGACAGCGCGTTGTCGAGCAGGTCCTGCTGCGTGGCGAGCACCGCCTCCGACGCGGGACTGGGGAAGCGCGGGTCGACGCCGCCGTGCACCGCCGGCTGCCGCCACCACGGCTCCGTCGTCATGATCGTCGACGCCAGCCACATCGGCGTCGCCAGCAGCAGCCCGCCGGCGAGCGCCCGCGGCCAGCGGCGCGGACGCCCCGGCGCCAGCGCCACCGCGACGGCGCGAACGAACAGCGCCACGACCCACGCCAGCGCCAGCGTCTCGAGCGCCGTGGCCAGCGCGTCGGGCAGCGAAGCCCAGCGCTGCAGCGCCGACGGCAGCGTCAGCGCGGCCTGCAGCGGCGGATACGCGGCGAGCGTCAGGATCGGGATCGCCAGCGTCAGTTCGGCCTGCCCGAACGCCAGCGCGAGCAGCGCCGCCAGCAGCAGCAGCACGCCGGCGCCGAAGATCTCGTTGCCGGCGCCGTACCACGAGAAATACGCGTCGGGGCCGTAGCGCACCCAGTCCGACCCGACGTCGACCAGCGCCGACAGCGCGAACAGCAGCAGCAGCTGCGCGACGTCGATGCGAAAAGCGAGCCGCGACACCGGCAGGAACAGCGCGAGCCTGAGACCCGCGAACAGGTTGCGGCCGAGCTTGGCGAGTTCGTTGCGCATCGGGGTCGCTGCGGTCAGCGCGACGGCGCGGCCGTCGGAACCCGCGGGCCGGCCGGCATCAGGCGTGCGCGGCGATGAACGCCTTGACGCGCGCCGCGTCGGCGGGAAGGCGCTCGCAGCGCTGCGGGCGGCGCTCGAGGTCCGCGTACGCGGCGGGCCGCTCGGGATCGCGCCCCAGCGCTTCGCGGATCGTCGCCGCGAACTTGGCCGGCAGCGCGGTCTCGACGCAGACCAGCGGCACGCGGGCATCCCGGTGCTCCTGCCCGACCTTGATGCCGTCGGCGGTGTGCGGATCGACGACGACGCCGTAGCGCGCCGCGACGTCGCGGATGGTCGCCAGGCGATCGGCGTGCGTGCTCTTCCCCGACACGAACCCGGATGCGGCGACGCTGGCGGCGTAAGGCGTGCCCTTGAGGTCGAAGCTGCCTTCCGTGTCGAGCCGCTGCCACAGCGCGCGCACGACCGCCGGATCGCGGCCGACGATGTCGAACACGTAGCGCTCGAAGTTCGACGCCTTGGAGATGTCCATCGACGGGCTCGACGTGGCGCAGGTCTGCGCCGTCGCGCGCGGCCGGTAGGTGAGCGTGCGGAAGAACTCGTCGAGCACGTCGTTCTCGTTGGTCGCGAGGATCAGGCGGCGGATCGGCAGGCCCATTTGCCTGGCCACGTGCCCGGCCAGGATGTTGCCGAAGTTGCCCGAGGGGACGGCGAAGTCGACGCCGTCGCCGCCGCCGCGCGTGACCGCGAAATACGCCTTGAAGTAGTAGACGACCTGCGCTGCGACGCGCGCCCAGTTGATCGAGTTGACGGTGCCGATCTTCCAGCGCGCCTTGAACGCGGCGTCGCAGCTGACCGCCTTGACGATGTCCTGGCAGTCGTCGAACACGCCGTCGATGGCGAGATTGTGGATGTTGGGATCGGCCAGCGAGAACATCTGCGCCTGCTGGAAAGGGCTCATCCGCTCGTGCGGCGACAGCATGAACACGCGTAGCCCTCGCTTGCCGCGCATCGCGTACTCGGCCGAACTGCCGGTGTCGCCGGAGGTCGCGCCGAGGATGTTGAGTTCGCGCCCGTCCTTGCCCAGCACGTACTCGAACAGGTTGCCGAGGAGCTGCAGCGCGATGTCCTTGAACGCGAGCGTCGGCCCGTTGGAGACGTGCAGCAGGTGCAGCCCCGGAGCGAGCGTGGACAGCGGCGTGATCTCGTCGCTGCCGAACGTCGCCGCGGTGTAGCTGCGGTCGATCAGCGCCTTGAGGTCGGCGCCGGGAATGTCGGTGACGAACAGCGACAGCACCGCGTGCGCGAGGTCGCGGTACCCCAGCGGCCGCAGCGCGGCCAGCGCGGCGGCGTCGAGCCGCGGATACGCCTGCGGCATCGCCAGCCCGCCGTCGGGAGCGAGGCCTTCGAGCAGGATCGCCGAAAACGGCTGCGGGTCCTCGCGCCACGCGCCGCGCGTCGAGACGTAGCGCATCAGGCGAGCTCCTCGAGGCGGATGCGCACGACCTTGCCGCGGACGGTGGGCAGCGCCTCGATCGCCTGCAGCGCGGCGACGACGCTGCGCTCGACGGTGAGGTGCGTGAGCAGGATGATGTCGGTCTGGTCCTCGCCTTCGGACGGCTCCTTCTGGATCATCGCGTCGATCGAGATGTCGCGGTCGGCGAGGATGCGCGTGATGTCGGCGAGCAC
>CAIWHR010000016.1 GCA_903912485.1 uncultured beta proteobacterium
GCGGACCGCGCCGAGGTCGGCGCTGATCGCCGCCGCTCCGAAGGCTGCCTTCATGGGGGAACCGCTTGCGCTCATCGCGTCTCGTCGTTGGTGGAGGGAACCGCGGCCGGCGCCGCATCCGCGAGCATACGCTGCCGCCGCGCGGAAACCCAAGGTGGCTGCGGATCGGCGGCAGCGGCGTTCCGGCGTCGGTTGTTTGACTGCTGTCAAGAAGGGTCGCTGCGCACGGAGTAGATTTTATCGGATCGGGGTGTGTTCGATCGACTCGTCCAGCCGCGGAGGTCAGACCATGATCAGCAAGCTACTGTGGTTTGCAGCATTCGTCACCGGAACCAGCGTCGCCGCCAGCATTTCGCTTCCCGGCGGGTCGCTGACGGTGCCGGGAAACGGCGCCGGCGGCGTGTCGTTCACCTACGCCGGCACGCTGACGCAGGACGACAGCATCGCCTTCACCCAGACGGGAAACCCCTGCCTGCAGCCCAAAGGAAGCTACTGCAGCAACGGCGCGGGCGTCCTCACGGTCGCCGCCTCGCTGGGCGCGGTACCCCCGCCCGTGGGTTCGTCCCTGTCGTTTACCGGGCCGGCCGGTGTCATGCCGGCGGGCACGTGGACTTTCGGTTCGCTGCTGCTGACGATTTCCGGCGTGGGCACGGTCCAGGTGTTCGCGCCCAACCCCGGCAACGGCCTGGGCAGCGCGAGGCCGCCTGAGGGTCTCAATCTTCCGGCGACGGCATTGAGCGCGCTCGGCTTCGGCAACTTTACGCAGACCAATCCGACCATAAGCTTCATCGTGGCCGACTACAATTTCGGCGACAACAGCGGCCAGTTCTTGCTGAGCCAGGCCGCCACCACCGATGTGACCGACATCTGGTGGACGCCCGCCGAATCGGGTTGGGGGATGCAACTGAACAGCACGGGCACGTTCGCCTTCGCCACGGTGTTCGTCTACGGGACCGACGGAAAGCCGACCTGGATGATCGGCGAGCTGACCCGGACCGGTGTGGCGCCCGCGACGTTTGCCGGGCCCCTGTACCTGACCACCGGGCCGTACTACGGCGGCGCGTGGGACGCCAACGCTTTCGCCTACAAGGAATCGGGACCCATGACGTTCGTCCCGACGTCGGTGACCACCGGGCTGGTCACCTATACGGTGGACGGCGTGGTCGTCAACAAGTCGGTGCTGCGCGAGGCGCTCACGCAGGACGACTACAGCGGAAGCTACACGGCGACCGATACGCGCACCAGCACCGGCTGCCTCGATGCCGCGAACAACGGCACCCGTACCACGGCGGCGACGATCCAGTTCACGCAGAACGGACCGTCGATGTCAGCGGTCTGGACGCTGCCGAATTCGAACGTCTGCACGCACACCGGCACGTTCGCGCAACAGGGGCGCATGGGGACGCTGAGCGCCGACTACAGCTGCACGTCGGGCGAGACCGGAACCGCGACCTATTCCGAGATGACCGCCAGCATCGGGATCTTCAGGGCGCGGCTGCAGACGCATTCCGCCACCCTGGGGTGCACGACGACAGGGCGGGTTTCGGGGGTGATTCCGAACTAGCAGCGACCGGCGCTACACCCGCCGGCGGTACTCGCCGGTCCGGGTGTCGATCTCGATGCGGTCGCCGGTGGCGACGAACAGCGGCACCTGGACGACGTGGCCGCCGGTGATCTTCGCGGGCTTGAGCACCTTGCCCGACGTGTCGCCGCGGACCGCGGGCTCGGTGTAGGCGACCTCGCGGACGACCGACGTCGGCAGCTCGACCGAGATCGCCTTGCCGTCGTAGAACGTGATCTCGCAGGGCAGTCCGTCGTCGAGATAGAACAGGGCGTCGCCCATGTTGTCCTTCTCGACGTCGTACTGGTTGAACTCGCCGTCCATGAACACGTACATCGGATCGGCGAAATACGAGTACGTCACGTCCTTGCGCTCGAGCTGGACGACGTCGAACTTCTCGTCGGCGCGGTAGACCGTCTCGGTGCCGGACCCCGAGAGCAGGTTCTTGAGCTTCATCTTGACCACCGACGCATTGCGGCCGGTTTTGTTGAACTCGGCCTTCTGGACCACCATCGGCTCGTTCCCGATCATGATCACGTTGCCGGCGCGGACTTCCTGGGCGATTTTCATTGCATTACCTGGCGAATGATTGCTGTAAGTGGCTGATTTGGAAAACCCGACATTATACCTTCGTCGCGACAGCCTTGACCATACCGGCCGCGAGGTCGGATTGACCGGCCAGCTGCGCCGCCCATTTCAGCCCGTGTTTTTCGAGTTCGGGGCGGGCGGCGACGAAATCCAGCCACGCGGCAGCGATCGCGCCGGCCCCGGAGTCGGCGTTCCACGCGTCCATCAGCCGCCGGACCGCGCCGGCGGCCGCGGCGTCGAGGCCCGCGGCGTAACGGGCGAGGAACGCCGCGAGCTTTCCGACGTGGACCGCGTCCGCCTGCGGGTAGAGCTGCCAGACGAACGGTCGCGCCGCCCATTGCGCGCGGACGATCGAATCCTCGCCGCGCACGAAATTGACGTCGCAGGCCCACAGCAGGCGGTCGTAGTCATCCTGGTCGACGAAGGGGATCGCGTGGAGGCGCAGCCGGCCGCGAGTCAGCGCGACGCCCCCGGCATGGGGAACGGCCCCGCCCGTCCAGGCGTCGAGAGCTCCCGCGGCGACGCCCTCGGGAACCAGGCAGCCGATCGGCCGGTCGCCATCGGCCCAGGCGTCGAGGAGCTCCGGCAGCGCGCGGTTCGGATAGCAGAACAGCGACAGCCGGATCTCGTCGGGCGCCGGCGCGGGAACGCCGAGCGACGCCCAGAGGGCGGCC
>CAIWHR010000017.1 GCA_903912485.1 uncultured beta proteobacterium
ACGTTCGTCCAGAATTCGGCCTTTTGGCTCATGAGATTGAACAATTGTTCTCTGCCCGCGAGTGGATGCAAAGACCAGGCGGCTTGCCGCAAAATTGGCGCCCCGCCTCTTCAAAAAACAGGGGTTTTCTGGCAGGCACTAGAGTAGCAGTCGCGCGTCGATCGCCGCGGTCAATGGCGGTTTCCATACGTACTTTGCATGGAGACCCCGACGATGCCCCAATGCTGCGCCTGCTGTGGCAAGCCCTTCGCGCCACGCCCCCAAGTTCCCGACCAGACCTACTGTTCCACTCCCGTTTGCCAGCGTGCTCGCAAACGCCAGTGGCAGCGGGCCAAGCTCCAGTCCGATTCCGACTACCGGATCAACCAGCGCGCCGCTCAGCAGGCGTGGTCGCACCGCAATCAGGACTACTGGCGCAATTACCGTGACGCCCGGCCCGCGTCCGAGCAGCGCAACCTCGAGCAACAGCAGTCGCGGGACCGAGCCTGGGATGCTGGTCCTGCAAAGATGGACGTGTGCGACCTCCCGACCGGCCTGTACCGGATCACGCGGCTTCCGGCTTTTCCGAGTGAAGACGGCGTCTCGTGGGTGGTCGAGATCGCACCGGTCGGCGTCACCCATCCGCGCAAGATGGACGCGTCAAGAGCGGACGTGATCGACACCCCGGCGACCAACCCGTAACTTACCTTTCCGACGGGTTCTCACGCATCCTGCATAGCAACGCATCCAACCGTGCGCATTGGCGCCATTCGGCGGCGGTACGGCCATCGAAGGGAGCGACCGACCCGCGAGTATGCCGACCGCCGCAACATCGAAATCGTCCGCACCTACGCCGACGAGGGGAAGAGCGGCTGCGCATCGACGGTAGGCAGGCCCTCCAGCAATTGATCGGGGATGTGCAGTCCGGCAACGTCGACTTCCAGATCATTCTCGTCTACGACGTCAGCCGCTGGGGCCGATTTCAGGACGCCGACGAAAGCGCCTACTACGAGTACATCTGCCGCCGCGCCGGGATTCAGGTCACCTACTGCGCCGAGCAGTTCGAAAACGATGGTTCGCCGGTGTCCACCATCGTCAAGGGCGTCAAGCGTGCGATGGCGGGCGAATACAGCCGCGAGCTGTCGGCGAAGGTGTTCGCGGGCCAGTGCCGCCTGATCGAACTCGGCTTTCGGCAGGGAGGGCCCGCGGGCTATGGCCTGCGGCGCGTGCTGATCGACCAGTCCGGCTCGGTGAGGGGGCCGCTCTCACGCGGCGAACACAAGAGCCTGCAAACCGACCGGGTGATCCTGATGCTGGGCCCGGACGCCGAAGTCGCCACGGCAAACCATATCTACCGCTGGTTCGTCGATGACGGCCTGTTCGAATCCGAGATCGCTGACCGGCTCAATGCCAAGCGCATCCAGACCGACCTCGGGCGCGACTGGACGCGCGCGACGGTACGCGAGGTGCTGTCGAACGAGAAATACATCGGCAACAACATCTACAACCGCCGCTCCTTCAAGCTCAAGAAGGTACGCGTCGTGAACCACCCGGAGACCGAGCGCAGCCGCATCCGGAGGGCCACATGACCAAACAACACCCCGCCACCGACCTGCAGATGATCTCCGTCGACCAGATCGCCGTGCTGATAGCCCAGGGCGACAACCCGAGCACCGCCGGTGTCTCCGAGTCGTTGCGGTGCTTCGCCCAGTGCGCGTGCCACTCAGGCGAGCCTTGCACGAGTTTGACGATCTTCATGCCGCCCTCCGTCCGCGCTTCACTTCGAGCGCCTTGATAACCCCATTCACCGCCGCCTTCGGGATCGTGTCCGTGGACTCGAAGCCGAAGAAGTCGAGGAGCTGATTGACGTCGGCATCGGTCTCGACAATCAGGCGCTGTACGAACTTGAGCTGCGCCGGGGTGATGAGGTCCTCGCCGCCAGACGCGCGGTCCTTGCTCGGCAGCTTGGTGACCTTCGGCTTCGTCGGCGGTGTCTCTTCCGCACCCGTGTCCGGCAAATCTTCTCCGGCGTAGATGTACAAGCCCAGGCCGTGCAGGGCAATGGCCTTGATCATTCGTACCGCACACTCGGGAATGTGGGCGTATGCTGCCTGAATGATGCCGGTCCGTCGGCAGAGCTCGCACCGGCAGTCGTCCGGTTTGTGTTGCGTCAACGCAGCCCACTCCAATTGTGTTGAACTCATGATTTATCGGGGGGGCGCCGGCTTTTCGTCCTGCCGGCTCCGGCGCGGCGTGCTCGCCGGGGCCGGCGTCTGCCTTGACCCGAGATTCGCCCTCCCGGGGGTCCCCAACATCTTCGGCTGCTACTGCCAACTGCCCGCAAGCCACCGATGAGTTCTGACCAGTACCGCCTTCCGCTCGCCGTTGACGTCCTCGGGCAGCGTTCCATTCGCAACCTCAGGCTTGGGGCAGGCGGCATGGTGGTGGTACTGCTGATCTTCGCCGTGGTCCTCGGCTGGTATAGCTGGACCGAAGAGAAGGCCGACGCGGTCCGCAACTTGACGACGGCAATGGAGCTGGAAAGCCGCGCGATCAACACCTACCTGAAACACCTGGATCTGGACCTGCGGGGAGCCGGCGATGACCTGATGGCGCAGGGTGATCCGCTCGACCTCGACCGGGCATTCGCGTCGATCAAGAAGCTCTGGGTATCGCACCCGGAGCTGTACAACGTCTCTCTCATCCAGGCAGACGGAGCGGTGCTTATTTCCGCGAGGAGCCCGCCCGGCACCGTCGTCGCATCGTTAGCCAAAGAGCCCTCGTTCGTCAAGTTTCTCGACGAGTTGAAGGGCGGGACGGTTCTCGGAATCGGCCAGCCGCTGATCGGCGTCGTGACCCACGTCGTGATCGTCCCGGTTCGGTACGCTCTGAAGGATCGCGACGGCAACCTGCGCTACGTCATCAGCGCCAACCTGCCGCAGGCGTACCTGCAGTCGTTCTGGATGGATGCACCAATCACGGCCCATGGCGCGATCGGGCTCATGCGCGACAACGGCTTCCTGCTCAGTCGCTACCCGGTGCCGCCCGCGATGACCATCGACCAGATCTACGGACGGCCGCGAACCGGCGTATTGATCCAGCACCTGCAGCAATCCGGATTCCCGACGAGCGGCTTCGTCCAGGGGCCGAGCAGCCTGGATGGACCGGACTTCCTGAACGTGTTCCGCCGTCTCCCCGATTACCCCGTCACGTTGTTCATTGCCATGCCCATGGCCGAGATTCGCGCGGCGTGGTGGGAAAGGGTCGTCGGCGCCGCCATCGTGCTGCTGCTCGCTCTTGTGGGCGGGTTGCTCGCGTTCCGCTTTACGCTCCGGCGCGAGCATGCCCGGATCACCGAGCAGCGACGCCACGACGACGCCGAGCGGGTCAGAGAGGTACGCCTGCGGACCATGTACAGCGCGATGATCGAAGGTCTGGTCATGCAGACGGGCACCGGGGAGATCATCGACGCCAACGCCGCCGCCGAAGAGATTCTGGGACTAAAGCGGGACCAGTTGCTCGGCAGGACTTCCTACGATCCGGGTTGGCGGGCGATTCGCGAGGACGGTTCGCCTTTCCCCGGCGATGAGCACCCGGCCATGGTCACGCTGCGCACGGGGCAGTCGTTGCGTGATCAGGTCATGGGCATCCATGACCCGGCGCGGGGATTGCGCTGGATCAGCATCAATTCCCGACCCATCGCCGGTCCGGGGATGTCGGAACCGGCGTCAGTGGTCACGACGTTCATCGACATCACCGAGCGCCGGCGGGCAGACCAGGCCCTTGAGGAAAGCATGGCTTTGCTCCGGCGCAGCGAGGCCGAGACCGCCCAATCGCAAGTGCTCGGCAGCACCGGTTCATGGGTCTACAACATCGCGACCAATGCCATACGGGCGTCCGCCCAAAGCCTCGCCATGTTCGCCTTTCCGCCCGCTCCCAAGGACTACTCGCTGGACGATTTTCTGGCCCGTATCCAGGACCGCGACCGTGTACGCCAAGTCCTTGCGATCGCGATCAGCAGCGGCCAACCCTACGACGATGAGTTCGCAATGAACCCCGCCGATGGATCGCCTGCCAAGTTCATCCGTTCATTGGGCCGGGTGGAGAGCGATGCCGCAGGGAAGGCGGTCAGGGTCGTGGGCTTCATCCAGGACGTCACCGAGCGCAAGACTGCGGAAGCGGCGCTCGAGAAACATAGCGAGCAGCTGGAATCGCTGGTGCAGGAGCGCACAGCGGCGCTGGCAGCCAGCGAGCAAAGGTGGCAGTTCGCGCTGGAGGGGGCGCAGCAGGGCGTCTGGGACTGGGACATGGTCGGCGGCACCGTGTACTACTCGCCGGAGTACAGGCACATGCTGGGCTATGGCGATGAGCCCCTCGACACGTCGGCGGAGGCCGGGTTCGCTCGATTCCACCCCGACGACGTGGCCGCGATGACGGCGGCGGTCGAGAAGCATCTCGGGGGCGAAGCGCCGAACTACTCGGCCGAGTTCCGGGTTCGCTGCAAGGACGGGAGCTACATCTGGGTCGAGTCGCGCGGCATGGTCGTCGAGCGGGGTTCGGATGGACGGCCCAGCCGGATGATCGGCACGCACGCCGACATCGCCGAGCGCAAGGCCGCCGAGGCCCGGATCGAGGCGCAGGCCCGGCAGCTTGCGAAGCTGAACGTGGACTTGGCACGCCGGGCGAACGAGGCCGAGGCCGCCAATCGGGCCAAGACGGCGTTCCTCGCCATGATGAGCCACGAGCTGCGCACGCCGCTGAACGCCATCATGGGGATGACCCAGCTCGCCCAGCGCCGCGTGACCGAGCCGAAGGTCGCCGATTACCTCACCAGAGCCCAGCAGGCGTCGACGCATCTGCTGGGGATCATCAGCGACATCCTCGACATCGCCAGGATCGAGGTGGAGGAGATCAGCCTCGTCGATGCCGACCTTACGCTCGCCGACGTGCTTGGTCGGGTGAGCAACGTGCTCGGCGAAACGGCGACGGGCAAGGGGCTGCGGCTCGACCTGCAGGTGGACCCGAGCCTGGGCGCCGAACCGCTGGTCGGCGACCCGCTGCGGCTGGGCCAGATCCTCAATAACCTGATCGGCAACGCCATCAAGTTCACG
>CAIWHR010000018.1 GCA_903912485.1 uncultured beta proteobacterium
CCGGCGCGACCATCGCGCTGAAGCTCACGCCGCCGGCGCAGGCGAACGCCAATCCCGGCACGCTGTATTTTTTCCCCGACGCCGAGGGGCAGATCGAGCCGTCGTTGCCGCAGCGGCTGGCGCGCGAAGGCGACGCTTTCGTGCTGACGCTGCCGGTGGCGAGCAGCCTCGCCGGCGGCCTGACGCGCGTGGCGGGCGTGGTCACCGCGGGCAACGGCTTCGGCGCCAACGTCCGCGCGGGTACGATCGACGTCGCGCTCGCCGGCAGCGTGTCCGCGGGCGCGAAGCCGGCGGGCGCCGCCGCGCCGACGCTGAACCTGGTCGCCCCGGCGCCCGCTGCGAGCCGGCTGTCGCTGGCACTCGCCGTGTTGTTCGCGCTGGCGGGCGGCGCGATCCTCAACCTGATGCCCTGCGTGTTCCCGCTGCTGTCGATCAAGGTGCTGGGCTTCGCCACGCACCAGGACGACCGGCGAACGCTGCGACACGAGGCCGCCGCATTCGCCGGCGGCGTCGTGCTGACGTTCGTGACGCTGGGCCTCGCGCTGGCTGCGCTGCGCGCCGCCGGCGAGCAGCTCGGCTGGGGCTTCCAGCTGCAGTCGCCGGCGGTCGTCACCGCGCTGGCGATGCTCTTCTTCGTGCTGGCGCTGAATCTGTCCGGCGTGTTCGAGTTCGGCCAGCTCGCGCCGTCGGGCGTCGCCGGCTGGTCGTCGCGCAATCGCGCCGTCGACGCGTTCGGGTCCGGCGTGCTGGCGGTGGTCGTCGCCTCGCCCTGCACCGCGCCGTTCATGGGCGCCGCGCTGGGTTACGCGCTCACCGGTTCGACGGTCACGACGCTGGTCGTGTTCGCGTCGCTGGGCGTCGGCATGGCGCTGCCGTACGTGCTGCTGGCCTGGTTTCCCGCGTGGCGGCGGCGGCTGCCGCGGTCGGGTCCCTGGCTCGCCCGCTTCAAGCAGCTGCTCGCCTTCCCCCTCTACGGCACGGTGATCTGGCTCGCCTGGGTGCTGGGATCGCAGCGCGACAACGACGCCGTGCTGCGGCTCCTGGTCGTGCTGCTGGGCGTCGGCTTCGTGCTCTGGACCTGGCGCATCGTGCGCAGCGGTGGCGCGCGGCCGTGGGCGATCGCGGGTCTTGCCGTCCTCGCCGGAACGGCGGTCGCCGCATGGCCGCTGTTCGCGGCCGAGGCCGACGGTGCTGCGGCCCCCGGCGCCGCGCCGACCGCAGAAACCGGCGAGTGGACCGCGTTCTCGGCGGCGAAGGTCGCCGAACTCACCAGCGCGGGCCGCCCGGTCTTCGTCGACTTCACCGCCGCGTGGTGCGTGACCTGCCAGGTCAACAAGCGGCTGGTGCTGAACACCGCCGACGTGCGCGCCGGGTTCGCGCGGCGGAACGTCGCGCTCTTGCGTGCCGACTGGACGCGCCGCGACGCGGCGATCACGCAGGCGCTCGCCGCGCTGGGCCGCAACGGGGTTCCGGTGTACGTGCTCTATCGCCCGGGCAAGGAGCCGCTGCTGCTGCCCGAAGTCCTGCAGAAGGACGTCGTGCACGACGCGCTGGCGACGCTCTGACGCCGGCGGCGGCGGGTCGCCCGCGTCGCGATCCAGGGATTCACAATCGCGACACACTCGGGAAACACTTGCCTCGCCGAAGAGGCGCACACTCGCGTTCGGCCGGAAAGGATTCGTAGCGCGCGGGGGCGCCGGGCCGGAGGCCCCGTAGTTTCGCTGCCGACCGCAGGACCACGCCGAACTCCGCCGCGGCGCGCCCCGGCCCACCGCAGACGCTTATCAGCAGACGCCGCCCTGACGCGGACGCAACCCCCGCGGGAGGCCGGCATGTACCGTTCGTCGCACCAAGGAATGCGGCACAGCCTGCGCGCTGCGCTTGCTCTCGCCTGCCTTTCGAGCCTGCCCGGCGCCGCCGCGGCCGACGGCGCAGCGGCCGGCGCCGCCGCTGCGTCCCCGCGCATCGGCCTCGCGCTGTCCGGGGGCGGCGCGCGCGGCATTGCCCACGTGGGCGTGCTCAAGGTGCTGGAGGAGATGCGGGTCCCGATCCACTGCGTCACCGGCACCAGCATGGGCTCGATCGTCGGCGGCACGTACGCCGCGGGCACGCCGCCGGCCAGACTGCAGGAACTGGTGCTCACGGCCGACTGGGCGAAGATCTTCCGCGATCAGCCGCCGCGGGTCGAGATCGCGATCCGGCAGAAGACGAACGACTACAAGACGCTGTTCGCGCCCGAATTCGGCGTCAAGGACGGGGGTCTCGCGCTGCCCAAGGGCGTGATCGCCGGCGTGTCGATCGAGGCCTTCTTCCGCGTGCTGGCGGAGCCCGCCATCGGCACCAGCGACTTCCGCCGGCTGCCGATACCCTTCGCCGCGATGGCGACCGACATCGAGACCGGCGAGTCGATCGTGCTCGATCACGGCAGCGTCGCGCAGGCGATGCGCGCCAGCATGTCGGTGCCCGGCGCGCTGGCGCCGGTGGAGATCGACGGCCGGCTGCTGGTCGACGGCGGCATCGCCGACAACCTGCCGATCGCGCAGGCGCGCAAGCTCTGCGCCGACGTGGTGATCGCCGTCAACATCTCGACGCCGCCGATGAAGCGCAAGGACCTCACGTCGGCGCTGTCGGTCGCGGGCCAGCTCGTCAACTTCCTCGGCAAGCAGACGGTGGACGACCAGCTGAAGAGCATGGGCAGCCGCGACGTGCTGATCGAGCCCGACCTCGGCGACATTTCCTCGGCATCCTTCGAGCGCTCGAAGGACGCCATCCGCATCGGCGAGGAGGCCACCCGCGCGCTCGCGGCGTCGCTCGCCCGCTACAGCCTGCCGCCCGAACAGTACGCGGCGCTGCGTGCGCGGCAGGTGGTGGAGCGTGTGGCCCGTGAGCCGGTGGACGAGGTCCGCTTCGAGGGGCTGACGCGCGTCAATCCCGCGGCGCTGCGCGGCCTGATGGAGACGGTCCCGGGCGAGCCGGTGGACGAACACAGGATCGGCACCGACCTGCGCCGCATCTACGGCACCGGCGATTTCGAGAGCATCGACTACCGGATCGTCGGGGACACCGGCCCGCGGGCGATGGTGATCACGCCGCGCGAGAAGTCGTGGGGCCCCGATTACCTGCGTTTCGGACTCGGCCTCGAGAGCGATTTCCAGGGCGGCAACGCGTTCAACGTGCTCGTCCAGTACCGCAGGACCGCGCTCAACAGCCTTGGCGCGGAATGGCTGACCGAGGTCCAGGTCGGGCAGGACACGCATCTCTACAGCGAATTCTTCCAGCCGGTGAGCGCGGGCGGACGCTGGTTCGTCATGCCCTACGGCACGGTCGGCCAGGTGACGCGCGGCGTGTTCGAAGGCAACAATCAGGTCGCCGACTACCTCGTCGGCCTGGCGCAGGGCGGGTTCGACGCGGGTGCGCTGGTCGGCACCAAGGGCATCCTGCGCGTGGGTCCGGTGTGGACGCAGATCAACGCCCGGGTGGATACCGGGCCTCCCGTGCTGGGGTCGTTGCGCGAGCTCACTGCCGGTGCGCGCGTGCTGTTCAGGCTCGACCAGATGGATCACGCCTGGTTTCCGCAGTCGGGCTACACGGCGCGTCTCAGCGGATACCAGGCCTTCACCGCGCTCGGCTCTGCGCTCGACTACCGCCACGTCGAGGGTCAGGTCGACTACGCGCACTCGTGGGGCGAGCACACGCTGAACGTCTTCGGGTCCGGCGGCACCGCGCTCGGCACCGACATGCCGGCCTACGACTGGTATGCGCTGGGCGGCCCGCTGCGGCTGTCCGGCTTTCGCACGGGCCAGTTCACAGGCCGTGATTTCGCCTTCGGCCGCGCGATGTACTACAAGCGCGTGTACGCGCTGCCCGACCTGCTGGGCTCGGGCATCTACGCGGGCGCGTCGGCGGAAGTCGGGCGCATGGGCAACGGCATCGCCGGCCAGCCGTCGCCCGGCACGATGTACTCGGCCTCGCTGTTCCTCGGCGCGGACACCTTCGCCGGCCCGGCCTACCTCGGCGTGGGTTACGGCATCAGCACCGTCGTCGGCAACAGGGTCGGCGCCTACCTGCTGCTCGGCGCGCCGTGAGCGCCTTGCCGTTTCCTGCCATCTCTCTTCACCTCGCCCGGAGCCACCGATGATCGACCGCTTCCACCACGCCATCGGTCCGTCGCCGGCCGGCGCGGCCGCCGCTGCGGCGGCGACCGTCCGCTGACGCGGCAGCCGAATCGTGCAGCGAGTTCGTCTTTCGATGCGCCGATTGCCGCTGTGGCTGCTGCTGTGGCTGCTCTGCGTCGCCGGTGCGGCCCGTGCCGACGGCGACTGGGCCGGCAGGTGGGACACGCACTGGCGCGGCAGCGGCGGGCACCTGCTCCTCGAGCAGGCGGGCGACGTCGTCACCGGCCGCTACCCGCTGTATCACGGCTCGATCAGCGGCAAGGTCACTGCCGACGGGTCCCGGCTGCAAGGACGCTGGACCGTCGGCAGCCGCTCCGGCGATTTCATCGCGGTGCTGAGCCGCGACAAGCGCACGTTCACCGGCCGTTTCGACACCGGCGAATGGTGGACCGGCGAGCGTGCGCGGCATGCCGAGGTTACCCGGCAGATCGGCCTGCGCTCGCCGCGCGAAGCCTTCATGAGTTTCACCGTCGCCGGAAACCTCGCGCGCAGCGGCAACGACGATGCCTGGGCCGCGGCCGCCGACGCCGTGGAATTCGACGGAGCGCCGGGCGCGATGACGCGCACCGAGCAACTGCATCACGTGCACAGCCTGTTCGCGCTGGTCGATCTCACCACGTTCCGCTACTGGTCGATCCCGGATGCGCCGCCAGGCGCCGGGTCCGTCGCGGTGCGCCTCGAACAGCTGCGCTCGGCCGCGGTGCTGACGCTGACGCTGCGGCGCGACGAAGCGGGCGACTGGCGCATCGTGGTGCCGGCCGCGCGCGAGCTGCACGCCACGCGCGAGGCGATGCTCGCCGTCTACGGGGCAAAGCCTCCGGCCGCCGACGCCTTTCGCCAGCTGCGCAATCCGCGCGACACGATGCGCGCCTTCCTCGAGGGGATGGCGGACTGGGACGGCCCCGGGCGTGCCCTGGCGCTCTCCACGCTCGACCTCGGCGCGGTTCCGGAACTCCTGCGCCGGACCAGCGGCGATGTCGCCGCACAGTACCTGCGCCGCGTGCTCGACCACATCGGCCTCGTCGGCCTGCAGTCGATCCCGGACGACGGCGCCGGCCGCGACCCCTACGTCCACTTCGTGCACGGGGTCGGGCGCATCGTCATCGCGCCCGTCGGCAACGCGCCGGACGCGCCGTGGCAGTTCACCGCGCAGACCGTCGCGGACATCCGCGATCTCTACATCGCGACGGAAACTCTCCCTCCGCCGCTGGCCGTGCCTCCGGGACTGATTCCCCACAGCCTCTACTTCACGCTGCGCGATTGGGTCGGCAGCAATGCACCCGCGCTGCTCGGGCGCGTGCGGCACCTGGAGATCTGGCAGGCGCTCGCCGCGCTGCTGGCGCTCTTCTGTGCGTTCGCCGTCGCGCATCTGTGCACCCGGCTGATCTGCAGCGGCCTGCGCCGGCTGCCGCCCAACGAACGCGAGTCCCGCGGGTTTCGCGGGTCGCTGATGATCCTGATCGCCGTCGCGCTCGCGAGCCCGGTGCCCGGCGCGCTCGGCGTGGCGGAGGGCATCCGCGAGTATTCGCTGCCCTTCTGGGGCATACTCGCCTGCGTCGCCGCCGGCGTCGTCGCGTGGCATCTCCTGCGCCTGACGGGCGTCCTGTTCGCCGCGATGGCCGAGCGCACGGCGACGGCGACGGACGACATCCTGGTCACGCTGGTACTGGCCAGCGCCCGGATGGGCGTCGTCGTCGCCTGCGCGCTCGGCGTGGCGTTCTTCCTGTCGATTCCCACCACCAACATCCTGGCCGGGCTCGGCATCGGCGGCCTGGCGCTGGCGTTCGCTTCGCGCGAAACGCTTTCCAACGTGTTCGGCGCCGGCATCCTCGTGGCGGACCGGCCGTTTCGCCGCGGCGACTGGATCAAGGCGGGCGACGTCGAGGGCTCGGTCGAGGCGGTCGGCATCCGCTCCACGCGCGTGCGCACCAAGCAGGACAGCCTGGTGTTCGTTCCCAACGGCAAGCTGGTCGATTCGACCATCAACAATCTGGGCACCCGCCGGCATCGGCTGGTCACGCTGCAACTGGTCGTGACCGCGGGCGCCACGCCGGAGAAGCTGGACGCGTTCACGGCCGCGGTGCGCCAGCGCATCATCGGCGACGGGGCCTTCGTGGGCGGTCGCACCGACGTGGGCGTATCCACGATCGGCGCGGGTGGAATCGAGATGACGCTGACGAGCTATCTCAACGCCAGCACCGGCAGCGACGAGAATGCCGCGCGGCATGCCCTGCTGCTCGATCTGGTGCGCCTCGCGCAACAGCATGGGCTGAAGCTCGGAACGGGCATGTCGCCGCCGGAATGAGGTCGCGGCGGACTCCCGCGGGAACACCGCCGACCGACCCGATGAACGCCGCCGACAGCGATCGCCTGCGCATCGTCGAGGGCGTCGGCTGACGCGCACGCCGAGCCGAAGCACCAACGAAGGAGAGATGCTGGCAATCAGCGTTCACCCGCCCGAAGTTGCCGCTCGCAAGCCAGCGGGAGACGGGCACCCTGCAGACGCTGCTGGCCAGGCCCGCCCCAGGCTTATCGCGAGGATCGACCTCGCGTTGGTGGCGCACCGCCAGGATCACGGCCCTCTCGCGGTCATGGCGACAGCGCACGACATGGCCGCCGTGACCGAAATGGATCAACCAATCCCGGTAGCCGGGGTCGATGTCATCGACCGGGCGCCCGATGTCGGGCTGAGCCATGAGGATCCGGGCGCCGCCGCGAATCGCCTCGACCGCGTGTTTGAGCGCATCGAGGTGCTTGCCAGCGAGGAAACGATAGATGCGCTGCACGTCGAGCAGCGCCGGCGACGACCAGATCAGACGTGGGTTGCGGGCGGCACGACATCTTCACCCGCTTCCAGCTTCGCGAGCCACGCATCGGCCTCCGCGGCCGTGACATGCAGTCCGGTGGTCTGGTACTCGTCCCACGCCTTGATGCCGTCCTGGAGGAAGGATTCCCGCTCTTCCTCGCGCTCGACGTACCGACTGATGGCTTCGCGCGTGATCCAGTGCGGCATGCGATGGCGAGCCGTCGCCAGGCGTTTCACGCGGTCCTTGATTTCGGCTTCGGTCTTGATGGCCACGGGGCGAACGGCAGCGGTCGTCATCAGAAGCTCCCGAGCGGTGGTTTGGCGGGTATGGCTTTACGCTACCAAGCCAACGCGAGTCTTCCGAGTGCCGTCCGCGGAACGAACCCTTGTCACGGCTCACCGGTGTTGTCGCGATTCGGGCGTTATGTGCGTGGCTGCGATTGGCTATGCTCTTGGCGAATTTCCGGACGACCTGTCCCCTGTCCGCAAGGCACGGGCCGAGACCTGCATGCGGTTCGCACTGGTCGCTGGGTGCTGCGAGCGGGTGGGCTGGCGGGCGCGGCGCGCGGCCGCCGCCGGCCGGCGCTCCCGGCCGTGGCGGGGGTGGTGCGGCGGGATTGGTTCCGATAACGTCACTTCTCGGAAGCAAACCAGACCCGGACAGGATCGATTGTAGTAGGATTAAATCCTACCAATCGAGGCGGAGCCATCATGCGGACAACCCAGCAATTCAGCATCACGCTGCCGAACGAAATGGCGGACGTGGTCAAGACCAAGGTTGCCAGCGGCGAATATGCCACCGAAAGCGAAGTGATCCGGGACGGACTGCGGGTGCTCATGGCGCGCGACCGGGCGATGGAGCAGTGGCTTCGGGATCAGGTGGGGCCTGCCTATGATGCGCTGGCAGCCGATCCGGCGCGGGCCGTGGGCGTTGACCAGGTGCGGGCAAGGCTCACCGCCGAACACCAGAAGGCGCGCGCCAAGGCCAAGGCGTGACGGTGCATCACGTCGTCTTCACCCCCGAGGCCGAGGACCAACTGGCGGCGCTGTACCGCTACATCGCGGCCGCCGCCTCGCCCGAGATCGCAGCCCGCTATACCGGCGCCATCGTCACCCATTGCGAAGGGCTGCGGGATTTCCCGCTGAGGGGCACCCGGCGGGACGACATTCGCCCGGGCCTGCGCATCACCAACTACAAGAAGCGCGCCGTGATTGCCTTCGCCGTGAACGACGACCGGGTATCCATCATCGGCGTGTTCTACGGTGGCCAGGACTACGAGACCGGATTGCAGGCCGACCTCGACGACTAGCAACCCGGCGGTGGCGTGGTTCGGGCGTTATGTCGCTTCGGGGCCCGTACGCCGGCACCAACACCGACAACCCGCGCCTCGTGGGACGGGTTGCTTCGGCGAGAACGTACCGCGGCTCGGCGAGCCGGCAGGCGAACCGCGGTATTTGATCGGTCAGGCCGACCGGCGCCTGGCCAAGACCGCCCATCCCAGCAGGCCCAGGATCGCGCTCAGCGCCAACAGTGCTGCCGCATCGAGGGACGGCACAGGCACCGTCGATATAGCCGACATCACGGCGCTGGTGCCGGTGATCGACGCGCTGACCGTATCGGTCGCTGAGAGCGTTTGACTACCCGCCGTCTGCAGCGTCGCGGCAAAGGTTCCGGTGCCGTTGGTCAGCGTGGCATTGGCCGGCAGGATCGCGGCACCGTCGCTGCTGGTGAAGTAGACGGTGCCGCTGTAGCCCGTGACGGTGTTGTCGGACGCGTCGAGGGCGGTGACGGTGAAGCTGAACACGGTGCCGGCGGCGGCCGTCGCCGGGACTGCAACCGCGAAGTGGGTCGCCGCTCCCGCGCTGACCGCGATCGTGCTGGTGCTGCCTGCGATCGACGGGTTGACGGTGTCCGTCACCGTAAGCGTCTGGCTGCCTGCCGTCTGCAAGTCCACCGCGAACGTGCCCACCCCATTGGTCAACATAGCGTCCGGCGGCATTGCGGCAGTCGAGAGCTTCGTGCCATTCGCCGCCAACGAGGGTGTGCCAATCGAATTGGAGAAATGCACGGTGCCGCCGTAGCTGGTGACGACGTTGTTGAACGCATCCAGTGCCGTGACGGTGACGTAGAACGCCGTGCCCGCTGTGGCGGCAGTCGGTGCGCTCACCGTGAAGTGGGTGGTGATCCCGGCGCTGACCGCAATCGTGCCGCTGGTGCCGGTGATCGAGGCGGTGACGGTATCGGCGGCGGTGAGGCTGCGATTGCCGGCGGTCTTCAGCGTGGCGGCAAAGGTTCCCGTGCCGCTGGTCAGCGTGGCACTGGCCGGCAGGCTGGCCGCGCCATCGCTGCTGGTGAAATGCACGGTGCCGGCGTAGCCGGTGGCCGTGTTGTTGAACGCGTCCAGCGCAGTGACGGTGAAGTTGAACGTCGTCCCGGCCGTGGCCGTCGCTGGAGCTGAGATCGTGAAGTGGGTCGTCGAGCCTGCGCTGATCGCAATCGTGCCGCTGGTGCCCGTGAGCGAGGCGGTGACGGTATCGGTCGCGGTGATCGTCTGATTGCCAACCGTCTTCAGCGTCGCGGACAAGGTGCCCGTCCCGTTGGTCAGCGTGGTATTGGCCGGCAGTGTCGCGCTCCCATCGGTGCTGGTGAAATTCACGGTGCCGCTGTAGCCCGTGGCCGTGTTGTTGAAAGCATCCAGCGCGGTGACGGTGAAGCTGAATGTCGTCCCGGCGGTGGCTGTCGCTGGCGCTGAGACCGTGAAGTTGGTCGCTATCCCGGGTTGTGCAAATACCCACGCCGCGCCGGCAAAACTGCTGTCGAATGGCCCGCCGACGACGGCGGTGTTGCCATCGGCCGAGAGCGCAACGGAAGTGCCTTGGCCAGCATTTCCCGCCGCGCCGGTGCCGACCAGCTTGGCGCCCTGCTGGGCCCACACGCCGCCGCTGCGCGTGTAAACCCACGCTGCGCCGGCATTATTGCTGTTGTAGGACGGCCCGCCAACGACGGCGGTGTTGCCATCGCCCGAAAGCGCGACGGATATACCTTGGAAAACAGATCCGACCGTGCCGGTGCCGACAAGCTTGACGCCCTGCTGGGTCCACACGCCGCCGCTGCGGGTGTACACCCACGTCGCCCCCACATAACCGTTGTCGCCATACCCGCCAACGACAGCGGTGTTGCCGTCAGCCGAAAGCGCAACGGAAGTGCCTTGGCCAGCATTTCCCACCGCGTCGGTGCCGACCAGCGTGGCGCCCTGCTGGGCCCACACGCCGCCGCTGCGCGTGTAAACCCACGCCGCGCCGATGCCGCCATTGTCGCCATGCCCGCCGACAACGGCGGTGTTGCCGTCGGCCGAAACCGCGACGGATTGGCCTTGGTTGGCAGATCCCGCCGCACCTGTGCCAACCAGCTTGGCGCCCTGCTGGGTCCACACGCCGCCACTGCGCGTGTACACCCACGCCGCGCCGGTACCCCAGTTGTCGCTATTCCCGCCGACAACGGCGGTGTTGCCGTCGGCCGAAACCGCGACGGACGTGCCTTGGTAGGGCTGCAGGCCCGCCGTGCCGGTGCCGACCAGCTTGGCGCCCTGCTGGGCCCACACGCCGCCGCTGCGCGTGTAAACCCACGCCGCGCCGATGCCACCGTTGTCGCCATGGCCGCCAACAACGGCGGTGTTGCCGTCGGCTGAAACCGCGATGGATCGGCCTTGCCCGGCATTACCCACCGCACCGGTGCCGACCAGCTTGGCGCCCTGTGGGGTCCACACGCCGCCGCTGCGGGTGTACACCCACGCCGCCCCCACATTACTGTTGTCTCCATCCCCACCGACGATGGCGGTGTTGCCGTCGGCCGAAACCGCGATGGATTGTCCTTGGTTGGCATTTCCCACTGCTCCGGTGCCGACCAGCTTTGGTCCCTGCAGGGTCCACACGCCGCCGTTGCGCGTATACACCCACGCCGCCCCGGTACCACCGTTGTCGTTAAACCCGCCAACGATAGCGGTGTTGCCGTCGGCCGAAAGCGCGACGGATATGCCTTGGGCAGATCCCACCGCGCCGGCGTCGATCAGCTTGGCGCCCTGCTGGGTCCACACGCCGCCGCTGCGCGTGTACACCCACGTTGCGCCGGCATCGTTGTCGCCAGCACCGCCAACGATAGCGGTGTTGCCGTCGGCCGAAAGCGCGACGGCAATGCCTTGGTAGGCATTTCCCACTGCGCCGGTGCCGACCAGCTTGGCTCCCTGCTGGGCCCACACGCCGCCGCTGCGCGTGTATACCCACGCTGCGCCGGCATTACCGTTGTCGGAAGACCCGCCGACGACGGCGGTGTTGCCGTCGGCCGAAACGGCGACGGATCGGCCTTGGGCGGCCGTTCCCAACACCGCGCCGGTGCCGACCAGCTTGACGCCCTGCTGGGTCCACACGCCGCTACTGCGGGTGTACACCCACGCCGCCCCGGCATAACTGTTGTCGTTAAATCCGCCGACAACGGTAGTGTCGCCGTCAGCGGAAAGCGCGACGGAAGATCCTTGAAAGGCAGCTCCCAGAGCACCGGTGCCGACCAGCTTGGCCCCCTGCTGAGTCCACGCGCTGCCGCTGCGGGTGTACACCCACGCTGCGCCGGCATTACCGTTGTCGGCAGACCCGCCGACGACGGCGGTGTTGCCGTCGGCCGAAAGTGCGACGGATTGGCCTTGGTTGGCATTTCCCACCGTGCCGGTGCCGACCAGCTTGGCGCCCTGCTGGGTCCATACGCCGCCGGTGCGGGTGTACACCCACGCTGCGCCGGCATTACCGTTGTCGGCAGACCCGCCGACAACGGCGGTGTTGCCGTCGGCCGAAACGGCGACGGCAACGCCTTGGTTGGCATTTCCCACCGTGCCGGTGCCGACCAGCTTGGCTCCCTGCTGGGTCCACACACCACCGCTGCGCGTGTATACCCACGCCGCTCCGGTACCGCCGTTGTCGCCATACCCGCCAACTACAGCGGTGTTGCCGTCGGCCGAAACCGCGACCGATTGGCCTTGGTCGGTATGTCCCTCCGCGCCGGGGCCCACCAGCTTGGCTCCCTGCTGGACAAATTGAGCAGTTGCCGTCGCGGAACACAGGAGCGCGCTGCAAAAGAATCCCGCCACGGCAACAAATTTCCCGAATTCACGAATGTTCATGCGCTCCCCTGTTGGGGATGAAGCTTACAACATTTGTGAAATAGACTATGTCGTTGTCATGGTTTTTATGGCGGCAACCGCCGGTATTTATATTTACCCACCGCCGGTATCGGTATGTGCTATCGCCGGACTGAAGGTATCTTCTTGCGCCGCGACAGATTGATCCCGGACGATCAGATCAAAATCCGTTCGACCTCGTCGAGCGACACCTGATCGTGCCGCCGGTCGTAGAGGCTGGTGGTCCGCGGGCTCTCGTGATTGGCCATCTGCTGGGCGAGTTCGAGCTCGCCGCCGTTTTGCAGGTAGGTCGTGATCCCCGTCGCACGGAAGGTGTGGGCCCCGATCTTGGTCCGGATGCCGGCGGCGGTGGCGCGGCGGCGGAGCATGCGCCACACGTCGGGCTGGCCGAGGCTGCGCCCGGTCAAGGTGGCGCGGCGGACGGTCTGGAACAGGGGGGGCGGCGGGTGACGCCTTGAACTGCGCCAGCTCGAGGTACGCGTCCAGGTAGTGTTCGAGGGCGTGATGGCAGGGCATGACGTGTTCCTTGCTGCCTTTCTCGTGCAGGCGGACCCACATCCGCCGCCCTTGGGCGAAGTAATCATCGACCCGCATGGTCTCGCCGCGCCGACGCGGGCGAAGGTGTAGACCATGAGGCCGATCAACGCGCGGTCGCGGGCGTCGTGCAGTGCCTGGCTGGCGCGGCCGGCGGGGTCGAGGTGCTGCAGGCTGTCGAGCAGGACGCGGGTTTCCGCGGCGGTGAGCATCGGCGTCTTGCCGCGCTTGACGCTGTGGCGTGGGCCGCGCACGGCGGCCGCCGGGTTGAACGGCAGCACGCCGCCGTTTCTAGGCGTGGCGGGTCGCTTCCTCGGGAGCTGGAGTTCCAGCGGCCAGGTCGGACTGTTTTGAAGCCATCCCCAGTGGCAGCAAAGGCTACTTCCAACATTCAATCAGTGTTGTAAAGCCTTTGGCTCTCTCGGCTATAGCCGTTGACTGGATGGCCTTGGTTGTGCTGGCCGTATCGTATTCGATGCTGTTAGAGTCAAGGAACGAGCGGAGCGCGTTCGCGTTGATGGCAAAATTGACGTTCTGTGGAATATCTCCGGTCAGCTGGGCTGCTTTGATCGCGTCCAGTTTCGATACCACCATTCCGATCAAATTGCCGGCCGAATCCAAGACGGGTCCACCGCTGTTGCCTGGCTGCACCGGCGCACTGATCTGCAGCATGCGGGTGTCGCCACCAAGGCCGGAAAGGCTGCTGAGCGTTCCGGTTGTCATGTTGAAACCGGAAAGCAATCCTCGCAATGGGTAGCCGGCTACCGCGACAGGCTCCCCAACCGCAACCCTCTGAGCGCGAAAACTGGCATTACGTCCCGACAATATGACGGTGAGCAACGCGAGGTCGCTGCGTGCGTCAGTGACCCGGACCTGTGCAGATACACCGTTGACCCGTAGTCGGCGACAGCCATCAACCACATGATGGTTGGTCGCGATTGCATCTTTTGCGATTTTGATGCCACTGCCAGAACTGTCCGCTCGCACTTGTGAGCCAGGCTGCGGAGTCAGAATCGCTGCTTCACTCCTATCGGTATCTCCGTTTCTATCCATGGTAACCGGAGACTTTGGCTTCCATTCGTGTGCCGCGGACTGTACCGTTGTACGCTGTGTAGGGGACAAGTCGGCCTCCACGAGATCACGAAATTTTCCCGCTTGTTGATGGCCAGCCGCGCTTGCCAGCAGCAACCAGAAGTAAGCAGATTGAACGTCTTTGGGAGCCCCCTTTCCTTGCGCGTACATTAGCCCGAGGTTGTTTTGTCCGTTGGCATTACCTTGGTCGGCGGCCTTGCGATACCAAGCGACCGCCTCGCGCTCGTCCTTGGATACCCCTTGGCCGTTCGCGTACTTGTTCCCGAGGTTAAGTTGGGCGTCTGGATCACCTTGGTCGGCGGCCTTGCGATACCAGGCGACCGCCTCGCGCTCGTCCTTGGATACTCCTTGGCCGTTGTCGTACATGACACCTAGATTGAACTGCGCTGGAGCATTACCTCTATCGGCAGCCTTGTGAAACCAAGCGGCTGCCTCGCGCTCGTCCTTGGATACCCCTTGGCCATGGGCATACATGAGACCGAGGATATACTGCGCACTGGCATTACTTTGGTCGGCGGCCTTGCGAAACCAGGCGGCGGCTTCAGTTATGTCTTTTGGTATTCCTTGGCCGTTGTAGTACGTGCTTCCTAGGTTGTACTGTGCTTCGGCCTCACCTTGGTTGGCGGCTTTCCGATACCAAGCGATGGCTTCGCGTTCGTCCTTGGATACCCCTTGGCCATGGTCGTACATGGACCCTAGGTTGTACTGCGCGATGGCAAGACCTTGGTTGGCGGCCTTGCGATACCAGGCGACGGCCTCGCGCTCATCCTTGGATACTCCGCGGCCGTTGCCGTACATGACACCTAGGTTGTACTGTGCTTCGGCATTACCTTGGTCGGCGGCCTTGCGATACCAGGCGACGGCCTCGCGCTCGTCCTTGGGTACCCCGCGGCCGTTGCTGTACATGAGCCCAAGATTAAACTGTGCCGCAGAGTGCCCTTTCTTCGCCAAGGGTAGCCATTCGCGTAGTGCTGTCGCATAGTCTTTGGTGTTATAGGCCAGCGATCCCTCATCGAAGCCTGCTCGGCAGGGCACGGCGGGCAGCACCAATAGACCAAGAACCAGCCAGCGCCCCAGCATTTTTTTCATGCGATGTCTCCCTTATTTTCGTCAGCGTGTTGGCATCTACCGCTGTACCTATCGCCAATGCGGGCGGCATTTGCAAGACACATCGATTCTAGATCATGACAGCCATGCCGTTTCACCGCCGCCGCGTCACTTGTATGCAGCTGCGATCGCCTGGAAAGAACGGCGGTAGCTGAGTTATCTCACCGGCGTTGAACTTGGCCGCGAACCGATCCTCTATCGCGTCCCCGGCAGCAGCGAGTACCGTCAGCTGATACCCATGGCAGCCTAGCCTCTCCAGCGACTGCACACTGCGCAACGCGTACGCTGTCATCGCTAGCGTGTGCACTAACAGTTCGCACTTCGAGTTCTCCCGCTGCTCGCGATAAACAGCCGCGGCGGTCTGGTATCGCTCGCGGGCGGCTTCGGCCAAGGCCGAAGTGGGCACCTGTGCTAACAGCAGGACCTCAAGCTCGACCCGCTTGCGCGGGGCTGGCTTAGGCAGGATGCCGCGTTCGCGTGCGATCGTGGTCATCGTCGTCACCAACAGGTACGACATCGCTTCCGCAGCCGTCGTCGGTGGCGGCAAGTCCGGCTCCGCCAAGCCTTGAAGGTGATACCACATGTATGGCCACTCCTCAGCCGCGGCAAAGCGCTCGGACCAGCGGTCGTACTCTGGCCAGCGCCAACCAGAACCAAGCAAGATTGACGTGGCTGCCGTCTTTTCCATGCTGGGGTTGCCGCTGCGGTTCGCAGTCGACCAGGCCGTGAACAAGGCTTCGCGCTGGTTCGCGTCGAGTTCGACCGTAGCCATAACTTGGTCGAAGGAGTGGCGCAGAATACTGTGAGGGACCGCGAACTCGGCCCCGAATGACGATGAGATTGAGTCGGGTGTGACGGTGGCCGGCGCTGTGGTTGGCTTCGGCGTGGGTTTGGCTCCGAAGAGCTTGGAGAAGAAGTTCACGGTGTGGGCGCCGGTGCGAAGCTGCCTGAGTTCAGCCGGTCCGAAATTGCTGATGGATTGAGAGCTGTCACGGGCTGATTCTCTGGTGGTCGGGGCCTGAATCTGGTGCGTGGTGTCAGATCTCGACCTGGTCCTTGGAGCGATAGCTCTTGCCCTCGATGATCACGGTCTCTGCGTGATGCAGCAGCCGGTCGAGCAGGGCCGAGGTGAGGACGGCGTCCTTGTCGAAGATGCTGGC
>CAIWHR010000019.1 GCA_903912485.1 uncultured beta proteobacterium
GCCGCGTGGGACGCCAACGCCGCGGCGCAATCGTAGCCCGGGCTGCGCGCCCCGAAACGACAATTGCGAGCCGCCGGCGCAAGCCGCGCGCAGCCCGGGGCAGCCGCGCGCAGCCCGGGGCAGCCGCGCCCGTGGCCACGCCGCCCCGGGTTTCGCCCGTTGACCGCGGGGCTGGCGGTCGACGGCGGCGGAGGCGAAACCCGGGCTACGAACTCGCGGCCGCGTGGGACGCCAACGCCGCGGCGCAATCGTAGCCCGGGCTGCGCGCCCCGAAACGACAATTGCGAGCCGCCGGCGCAAGCCGCGCGCAGCCCGGGGCAGCCGCGCCCGTGGCCACGCCGCCCCGGGTTTCGCCCGTTGACCGCGGGGCTGGCGGTCAACGGCGGTGGGGGCGAAACCCGGGCTACGAACCGCAACGCCGAACCGCGATGCCGAACCGCGATGCCGAACCGCAACGCCGAACCGCAACCCGGGCAACGTCGGATCGCGTCGGCGGCGTCAGGGCAGCCGGACCGAGCCGCGGCCGAGTTCGACGACGCGGCCCGAGACGAGGATGCGCCGGTCGGTGCCGACGTCGAGGCCGAGCCGGCAAGGCCTTCCGACCGCTTCGCCCTGCGCGATGTCGAGCCGCTGCGGAAGGGCGGCGTTGGTCGCGAGCAGCCAGCCGCCGAGATTGGCGCAGGCCGACCCGGTGCCCGGATCCTCGGCCACCGCGCCGTGCTTGGGGAAGAAGAAGCGCGCCAGCACCGGGCGACCCGCGCCGGCGCCGCCTTCGCGATCCGGATCGAACGCCCACACGTACGCCATCGCCCGCTGGCCGTTGCTCCCGTGCGCGAGCAGGAGGTCCGCGCGCGGCGACGCGCGCCGGACCGCGTCCGCCGATGCGAGCGGGATCACGAGCTGTTCCGAACCGGTGTCGACCCACAGCGGCGGCGCGTCGGCGGCAGGCGCCAGGTCGCGCTCGGCCAGACCCAGCATTGCGGCGAGTTCGCCGCGGCCCGCGTCCACGCTCCGGTGCCGCGGCGCGTTGGCCTGCAGCGTCCACACGTCACCCGCCGCCGACACCGGGATGACGCCAGCCTTCATCCGCAGCCGCAGCGCGTCGCCGGCACCCGTCGCGGCGCGCACCACGTGCGCGGTGCCCAGCGTCGGGTGGCCGGCGAACGGCATCTCGAAGGTCGGCGTGAATATCCGCACCTCGGCCGTCGCGTCGGTGCCGGGCAGCACGAAGGTGGTCTCCGACAGGTTGAACTGCAGCGCCAGCGCCTGCATCGTCGCGCCGACCAGCCCGCGCGCATCCTCGAACACGCACAGCGGATTGCCGGCCAGCGGCGTTTCGGCGAAGACGTTGACGATGCGGAAGGCGTAGTCGCGCACGGGTCGCTCCTCGACGGCGTTCAGGCGGCGGCCGCCGCGCGCGCCGCCGGGCGCAAGCCGACCGCGGCGTCGATCTCCCGCGCCAGCGCGCGGAACGCTTCCTCGCTGACGTCGGCGGGCGCGCCGACGATCGCGGCGCCGACGTTGGGAAAATTGTTCGCCATCGAGCGCGTGTACATCGGATCGTAGTGGTGGACGAGGAGCTCGGCGACGACGGTTTCCCAGTCGCCGGCGGCGGCCGCCGCCGCC
>CAIWHR010000020.1 GCA_903912485.1 uncultured beta proteobacterium
CGCCCTTCGCGGCGGCGCGGCCCGACCGGGAAGCCGCGCCATCGCCGCCGGTCCATTACACTGCGCGCATGGCAATCAAATCCACGATCTTCAAAGCCGAGCTTGCGGTGGCCGACATCGACCGCGGCTACTACGGCGACCACGCGCTGCGGATCGCGCGCCACCCTTCCGAGACCGACGAGCGGATGATGGTCCGCCTGCTCGCCTTCGCGCTGCACGCGCACGAGGACCTCGCCTTCGGGCGCGGCTTGAGCGCCGACGACGAGCCGGACCTGTGGCAGCGCGACCTCACGGGCAGCATCGAGCGCTGGATCGACGTCGGCCTGCCCGACGAGCGCGAGGTGAGGAAGGCCTGCGGCCGCGCGCGCGAGGTCTTCGTCCTCGCCTACGGCGGGCGGGCGGCCGAACTGTGGTGGCAGGGCGCGCGCGATCGGCTGGAGCGCCAGGACCGGCTGGCGGTGAGCGAAGTGCCGATCGAGGCGAGCCGCGCGCTGGCGCAGCTCGCCGGCCGGTCGATGCGCCTGCGGGTGACCATCCAGGAAGGGCACATCTACGTCGCCGACGACGCCGCGTCGGTGCCGGTCGAACTGCGGATCCTCAAGGCGGCGCCGCCGGCGCGCTGATCGACGACCGTGAATCCCCGCCTTCTCCGCCATCTTGCCGTCGCCGCCGCCTGCGCTGCGATCGGCGCCGTCGCGCTGGCCGTCGCCGAAGCCGCTGCCGATGCCGCCGCCGCTACCGGTACCGCTGCCGCTGCCGCTGCCGAACCCGCCGCGGCCTGCCTGGACGCTGGCGCGTGGACGACGCTCGACAGCGGCAAGCCGCGCGCGGCCCGCGCCGCCGCGGTGCTGGCGGCCATGGCGAAGAAGGACGTGGTGCTGCTGGGCGAGCAGCACGACGACGAGGACAATCACCGCTGGCAGCTGCAGGTGCTGGCCGCGCTGCACGCGCAGCGGCCCGACATGGTCATCGGCTTCGAGACCTTCCCGCGGCGCGCGCAGCCGGTGCTCGACCGCTGGGTGGCGGGCGAGCTCACCGTCAAGGAGCTGCTCGCCGAATCGCAGTGGGAATCGGTGTGGAGGTTTCCGGCGGAGTTCTACCTGCCGCTGTTCCAGTTCGCGCGCATCAACCGCATCCCGATGGTGGCGCTCAATGTCGACCAGAAGCTCGTCCGCCTGATCGCGGACAAGGGCTGGGACGCGGTGCCGGCGGCGGAGCGCGAAGGCGTCGGGCGACCGGCGCCGGCGTCCTCGGCTTACCGCGATTTCCTGTTCGAGGTCTACGGCGAACACGCGGTCGTCCACGGCAAGGACGGCGCCAGGCCGCAGCCGACCGACGGTGCCTTCGACCGCTTCGTCGAGTCGCAGACGGCCTGGGACCGGGCGATGGCCGAGGCGCTGGCGCGCCGCGCGCTGCCCGGGCCGGCGGGCGCCAGGCCGCTGGTCGTGGGGGTGATGGGCAGCGGCCACGTCCGTTTCGGCTACGGCGTGCGGCGGCAGCTCTTCGACCTCGGCGTCAAGGGCGTGGGAACGCTGCTGCCCGTCGCCGTCGGCCTCGACTGCAAGGAGCTGGCCGATGGCCTTGCCGACGCGGTGTTCGCGCTGCCGGAGGCGGCCAGGCCGAAGCCCGAGCCGCCGCGCCTCGGCGTGCGGCTGGAGGAAAAGGACGGCGTCGTGCGCATCGTCGACGTCACCGCGGGCAGCCTGGCCGCAACGACCGGACTGAAGGCGGGCGACCAGATCGTCGAAGTCGCCGGTCTGCCCGCGAGCCGGACGCTGCGCGTGATCGCGTCGGTCCGGATGCAGCCCGCCGGCACCTGGCTGCCGCTGCGGGTGAAGCGCGGCGACGACACGCTGGAACTGGTGGTCAAGTTCCCGGCAGGAAAGTGAGGCCCGGGCGCGGCCGGCGCGCGCTGCGGGCGCTCGCCGGC
>CAIWHR010000021.1 GCA_903912485.1 uncultured beta proteobacterium
CCCACGCCGCCCCCACGACATTGTTGTCTCCCTCGCCGCCGACGACGGCTGTGTTGCCGTCGGCCGAGAGCGCGACTGACCAGCCCTGGGCCGCACCGCCCGCCGCGCCGGTGCCTACCAGCTTCGAACCTTGCTGGGTCCAGACACCCCCGCTGCGGGTGTAGACCCAGGCCGCCCCGACACTCGAGTTGTCCGCGTAACCACCGACGATGGCGGTGTTGCCGTCGGCCGAGAGCGCGACCGACCAGCCCTGGTATGCAATGCCCACCGCCCCGGTGCCGACCAGTTTCGAGCCTTGCTGGGTCCAGATACCCCCGCTGCGGGTGTAGACCCACGCCGCCCCGACATTCGCGCTGTCCGCGTAGCCACCAACGATGGCGGTGTTGCCGTCAGCCGAGAGCGCGACCGAACCGCCCTGGAGCGCAGCGCCCACGGCCCCGACACCGACCAGTTTCGGCCCCTGTTGGGCGAATCCTGCCATCGCTGCAGGGACACCAATGAAGGCGGCACAAATGAACACCAGTAACGCGGCAAGCTTGGAGCCTTTCATCGAATCCCCCTTACAAATCTATCGCGCATTTCGCGGTGACCGGTCTGCCAAAGACGGGTGCCATACCGGGGAGAACGGACAACGCTTCATCGGTGGCATCGGCGGGAGATGACCTGGCTCGCCATGCCGGTCGACATGGGGGCGCACGTCACGGAATTCCGACGATGGGCAGAGGAAGTGGGGCCACCATACGCGGGTACCGCGCCGCGCGCACGTAACAACAGGTAACGGCGGCCCGCCGATCCGTGGCGTCTCGCCGCGCCGCGGGGCAAGGCCGCCCGCTGCCTGGCGGTCGGGGCCGTTGCCGGTCAGGCCACGGCCGCCTGCGCGCTCAGCGCGTCGATCTCGGCGCTGCCGTAGCCGAGGGCGCGCAGCAGTTCGTGCGTATGTTCGCCGAGTCTCGGCGGATGCAGGCGCACGCCGAGGCGGTGGCCCTGCAGCGTGATCGGGAACAGCGTCGTCTTCACCGTCTGGCCGGCCTTGGGGCCGTCGGGCAGCCGCACGTCGGCCAGAGCGCCGGTCGCCTGCAGGTGGGGATCGTCGTAGAGGTCCTCGGGTCGGCGGATCGGTGCGAACGGCAGGCCCGCGCGCTCGAACAGCGCGGCGAGCTCGGCGGCGCTGCGGTCGGCGAGGCGTCGGCGCAGAGTCTCCAGCAGCGCCGGGCGGGCGACGACGCGCAGGTTGTTGGTCGCGAGCGCGGAGTCGGCCTTCAGGTCGTCGAAACCGAGCGCATCGCAGAAGAGCAGCCACTGCGCGTCGCTGACCGCGGCGAGGAAGATCTGCTCGCCGTCCCTGACGGTGAACACGTCGTAGACGGCCCACGGGTTGTCGCGCGCGGGCATCGGCGCCGGGTGGCGGCCGGTCACGGCGAACTGCAGCATGTGCTGGCCCATCAGGAACACGTTGTTCTCGAACAGCGCCGACTGCACCTCCATGCCGCGGCCGGTGATGCCCCGCTGGATCAGCGCGCCCAGCGCGCCGATCGCGCCGAACAGCCCGCCCATGATGTCGTTGACGCTGGTGCCGGCGCGCAGCGGGTCGCCGGGCCGGCCGGTCATGTACGCGAGGCCGCCCATCATCTGCACCACTTCGTCGAGCGCGGGGCGATGCTCGTAGGGGCCCGGCAGGAAGCCCTTGTGGCTGACGTAGATGAGGCGCGGATTGAGCTTCGCCAGCGCCGCGTAGTCGAGCCCGTACTTGTCCATGGTGCCCGGCTTGAAGTTCTCGGCGACGACGTCGGCGCTCGCCGCGAGCCTGCGCGCGACTTCGACGCCCGCCGCATGGCGCAGGTCGACGGCGATGCTCTTCTTGTTGCGGTTGAACATCGGAAAGAAGCCTGCGCCGGCGCCGAGCAGGCGCCGCGTGCGGTCGCCGTCGATCGGCTCGACCTTGATCACCTCGGCGCCCATGTCGGCGAGCAGCATGCCGCAGGTGGGGCCCATCACCATGTGCGTGAATTCGACGACGCGCAGGCCGGCGAGGGGTTGCGGCGCGGCGCCGCGGTCGGTGTCGTTCATGGCGGAGGCGCGGGAGGTCAGGCGGGGGCGGGCGGCGCCGTGCGGAGCGTCTTCGGCAGACCTGCGCGCCACACGGCGCCGCGCAGCGTCTCGCCTTCCAGCCAGACCGCGAGCCGGGCGCGCAGCGCGATCAGGCGATCGAAATCCTGGCCGGTCGGCACCCCCAGGCTGGCGAAGAGGTAGGCGACGTCCTCGGTGGCGACGTTGCCGCTGGCGCCCGGCGCGTGCGGACAGCCGCCGATGCCGCCGAGGCAGGCGTCGAAGCGACGGATTCCGGTCTGCCACGCCGCGTAGACGTTGGCCAGGCCGAGGCCGCGGGTATCGTGGAAGTGCCCGCAGCACACGCGCTCGCCGGCGACGGCGAGGCAGCGCTCGAACAGGCTGCGCACCATCGCCGGGTCGGCGTAACCGACGGTATCGGCGAGGCCCACGCGATCGGCGCCCGCGGCCAGCGCCGCCTCGACCAGTCGCAGCACTTCGTCGGGCTCGACGCGGCCCTGGATCGTGCAGCCGAACGCGGTGCTGACGCCGACCTCGATCAGGCAGCGGGAGCCGGCCGCGTCGCGCGCGCTGCGGATGCGGGCGAGGTCCGCGACCACGTCGTCGGGCGCCTTGCGCAGGTTAGCCAGGCTGTGCGCGTGGCTGGCCGACAGCGGCAGCAGCATCACGTCGGCGCCGGTCGCCAGTGCGCGCTCGGCGCCCTTGAGATTGGGCACCAGCACCGAGACGCAAAGGCCGGGCAGCGTGCGGGCGAAGGCGACCAGTTGGTCGGTGTCGGCGAGCTGCGGCAGCAGCCGTGCCGAGACGAAGGACCCGACCTCGATCTCGCGCTGGCCCGCGGCGTAGGCGTCGCGGATCCACTCGATCTTGTCCGCCGTGGGCAGGACGCGGGCGAGGCTCTGCAGTCCGTCGCGCAGGCCCACTTCGCGGATGACGACGGGGTCGGGGGTGGCATTCATGGGATGGGTTTCACACTGTAGTCGTTCGGTCGGGGATCATCAACGGTGCATGGCGCCGCAGCTTGCGGCGGCCCCGCGTTGCGCGTGGTCGGTACGGCGGCAAGCGGCACAGGGTCGTGGACGCGCAACCCGGGCTACGCCTTGAGCACGGACTCGCGCGACAACAGGCGCGCGAAGAGCAGCAGCGCGCCGACGGTCAGCAGCGCGGGCGCGACGTACGCCTGCGCCATCTCCAGCGCCGGCAGCGCTTCGCCGCGCAGCGCGCGGGTCAGCAGCGCGTACTGCGACGACACCGGCACCCACGCGAGCCACGGCGGCTCCTTGCGCTGCAGGAACATCTGGACCATCGGCAGCATCGAGACCACGAACAGCACCAGCGAGAGGTTCGACTGCGCCTCCTTGAACGTCCGGCCGCGGCAGCCGACGTAGACGAGGATCGCCGGAACGAACAGGATCAGCGGCAGCAGCACGACGACGAACCGCGCGAACTCCGCGAGCCCGAACAGGAAGGGGATGCCGACCGAAGGCAGCGGCGCGTAGCGCAGCGTGAGGTAGAAGCCCGACAGCGTCATCACGACGACCAGCGCGTTCAGCGCGCACACGGCGAGCCACTTGCCGGCGGCGAGTTCCAGCGGCAGCGCCGGCGTCGTCAGCAGCGGTTCGAGCGACGCGCGCTCGCGTTCGCCGGCGGTGGTGTCGAGTGCCGCCGCCATGCCGCCGACCACCGCGGCGAAGAGCCCGTAGAACGCCACCATGAACAGGATCAGCGAGCCCTGGCTCTGCGGCGTCGACAGGTCGCGCGCTTCGACCGACAGCGGCATTCCCACCTCGGGCGCGATGCCGCGCAGCAGGAGCCGCCCGCGTCCCCACTCCCGGGCGTACGCGCGCAGCAGCGCTTCGGCCTCGCCGATCGACGAGCGCGCGCGGTCGCGCGAGCGATCGTAGACGAGGCGGACGGTGGCCGCCTTCCCCCGCGCGACGTCGTCGCCGAACGCCGGGTCGATCTCGAGCACGACGTCGAGCACCCCGTCGCGGATCCTCTGCTCGAACCCGGGCGGCGCCGGCGTCAGCGTCACCTGCTGCCGCTCGAGAAACGCGATCAGCGCCGGCGCGTGCTCGCGCCCGGCGACCGGCAGCCGCAGGTCGCGCGCCTTGTCCGCCTGGCTGGCGATGAGGTTGAGCATCAGCACCAGCAGGATCGGCCCGGCGGCGATCGCCGTCGCCAGCGTCACCAGGATCGTCCGGCGGTCGCGCCAGGTGTCGACGATCTCCTTGCGCACGATCGTCGCGATGCGAGCAAGCGAGAGAGGGTTCACGCGACCAGCCCCTCGCCGGTGCCGAGCAGCTGCACGAATGCCTCTTCGAGCGTGGCCTGGCCGGAGCGGGCGATGAGTTCGGGCGCGGTGCCGGTCGCGACGACGCGGCCGCGGCCGAGGATCACGATGCGGTCGCACAACACGGCCACCTCCTGCATCACGTGCGACGAGAACAGCAGGCACTTGCCTTCGGCCGCGAGGCCGACGAGCAGCGCGCGCAGCGCGCGGATGCTCATGATGTCGAGGCCGTTGGTCGGCTCGTCGAGCAGGATCGCCGCCGGGTCGTGGACCAGAGCGCGCGCGATCGCGACCTTCATCCTCTCACCCTGCGAATAGCCCTGCGCCGGCCGGTCGGCGATGGCTTCGATGCCCAGCGTGTCGAGCAGCCGGTCGACGCGGCCGGCGAGCGCGGCGCCGGCAAGGCCGTGCAGCGCGCCGTAGTAGCGGATGTTCTCGCGGCCGCTGAGCCGCGGGTAGAGCCCGCGGGCGTCGGACAGCACGCCGATGCGCCGCCGCAGGGCGAAGCGGTCGCGGGCGACGTCGAGGCCGTCGACGGTCGCCGACCCGGCGTCGGGGACGACCAGCGTCGCCAGCATCCGCAGCAGCGTCGTCTTGCCGGCGCCGTTCGGGCCGACGAGGCCGACGACGTCGCCCGGTGCGACGACGAGGTCGAGCCCGGTGAACAGAGATC
>CAIWHR010000022.1 GCA_903912485.1 uncultured beta proteobacterium
ACGCCGCCCGCCGCCGTGCCGCCGCCCGCGCCGTCGCTGCCGGCCGCCTACCGCGCCGTCGCGTGGAGCGCGCTCCCGGGCTGGAGCGACGACCCCGTGCATGAGGCCTGGCCCGCGATCCGCGCCGGCTGCCGCGCGCTGGCCGCGTCGCCGACCCGGCAGGCGCTGTGGCGACCCGTGTGCGCTGCGGCGGCCGCCGTCGACGGCAACAGCACCGCCGCGGTGCGCGCGTTTTTCGAGTCGCATTTTATCCCATACCAGGTCGTCGCCGCCGACGGCCGCGACTCGGGACTCGTCACCGGCTACTACGAGCCGCTGCTCACCGGCAGCCGCACCCGCTCCGCGCGCCATCCGGTGCCGCTGTACGGCGTCCCCGACGACCTCCTGATCGTCGACCTCGCGGCGCTCTATCCGGAACTGAAGGACAAGCGCGTGCGCGGCCGCGTCGAGGGCCGCCGCGTCGTTCCCTACTGGCCGCGCGCCGACATCGAGATCGGACGTGCGCCGGTCGCCGACAAGGCGCTGGTCTTCGTCGACGACCCGGTCGAGGCGTTCTTCCTGCAGATCCAGGGCTCCGGACGCATCCGGCTCGACGGTGGCGGCACGCTGCGCGTCGGGTACGCCGACCAGAACGGCCACCCCTACCGCTCGATCGGGCGCGTGCTCGTCGATCGCGGCGAGCTCACGCTGGGCGAAACCACGATGCAGGGCATCCGCGACTGGGGACAGCGCAATCCCGACAAGCTGCCGGCGCTGCTCGACGAGAACCCGAGCTACGTGTTCTTTCGCGAGGTGCCGCCGCCGCTGCCCGGCACGCTCGACGCCGAGATCGACGGACCGTTCGGCGCGCTGGGCGTGCCGCTGCTCGCCGAACGCGCGATCGCCGTCGACCCCCGGTCGATTCCTCTGGGCGCGCCGGTCTACCTCGCCACGACGCGCCCGCTGTCGGACGCGCCGCTGCAGCGGCTGGTGCTGGCGCAGGACACCGGCGGCGCCATCCGCGGCGCGGTGCGCGCCGATTTCTTCTGGGGTTTCGGCGACGACGCAGGCCGGCAGGCCGGCCGCATGCGGCAGCAGGGCCGCATGTGGATGCTGTGGCCGAAGGACGCGCCGCTGCCCGGGCCGTGACCGCCGACGGCGTCGCCGGTCAGGCCGAGCCCGCCAGCACGCCTTCGGCCTGGCGGTCCGCGTGGTACGACGAGCGCACCAGCGCGC
The DNA here is from genome assembly GCA_903912485.1 of uncultured beta proteobacterium. GTDB lineage: Bacteria > Pseudomonadota > Gammaproteobacteria > Burkholderiales > Casimicrobiaceae > CAIWHR01. The sequence continues at coordinate 1,216 of CAIWHR010000022.1, forward strand.
CCACCGCGGCGTGCCGGAAGCCCATGCCGATCGCCTCGCGCTCGAACTGCGTGAAGACGTCGGGGTGGACGTAGCGCAGGACCGGAAGGTGCCCGCCCGTCGGCTGCAGGTACTGGCCGATCGTCAGCATGTCGATGCCGTGCGCGCGCATGTCGCGCATGGTGGCGAGGATCTCCTCGTCGGTCTCGCCCAGTCCCACCATCAACCCGGACTTGGTCGGAACGCCGGGAACGCGCGCCTTGAACTCGGCGAGCAGCTCGAGCGAGTGCGCGTAGTCGGCGCCGGGACGGGCCTGCCGGTACAGCCGCGGCACCGTCTCGAGATTGTGGTTCATCACGTCGGGCGGCGCTTCGGCCAGGAGGTCCAGCGCGCGGCCGAGGCGCCCGCGAAAGTCGGGCACCAGCACCTCGATCTGCGTGCGCGGCGAGTGCTCGCGCACCGCGCGGATGCAGTCGACGAAATGCCCCGCGCCGCCGTCGCGCAGGTCGTCGCGGTCGACGCTGGTCACGACGACGTAAGCGAGCTTCAGCGCCGCGATGGTCTGCGCCAGGTTGACCGGTTCGTCCGCGTCGAGCGGCAGCGGCCGCCCGTGCCCGACGTCGCAGAACGGGCAGCGCCGCGTGCAGATGTCGCCCATGATCATGAACGTCGCGGTGCCCTTGCTGAAGCACTCGCCGATGTTGGGGCACGCCGCCTCCTCGCACACCGTGTGCAGCCGGTGCTCGCGCAGGATGGTCTTGATCTCGTTGAACCGCGGCGACGACGCGGCGCGCACGCGGATCCAGTCGGGCTTCCTCAGCCGCTCGGCGGCGACGGGCTGGATCGCGTACTTCGCGAACACGCGCGCCGTCTTCGACTCGCCCTTGTGCTTGACGCCGGCGGCGTTGTCGGGAGCGGCGGGCGGATCGGCGGGGGAGGTCATGGCGATGGGGTTCCGGTCAGGCGGCGTGCGAGGATAGGCGCGAGTTCGGCGCCGGCCTCGCCGACCGAACGCACGACGCCGAAGTCGGCGAGCTGCGTGACGGCAAGGCCCGGATACCCGCAGGGGTCGATGTCGGCGAACGGCGCCAGGTCCATGGCGACGTTCACGGCCAGGCCGTGGTAGGTGCAGCCGTTGCGGACCTTGAGCCCCAGTGCCGCGATCTTGGCTTCGCGCCCGCCGGCCATCACGTAGACGCCCGGCGCCGACGCTTTGCCGTAGGCGGAAACTCCCATGGAATCAAGCCATTCTACCACCGAGCCCTCGATCGCCCGGACGAAGTCGCGGATCCCTCGCCGCGAACGCCGCAGGTCGAACAGCAGGTACGCCATCAGTTGCCCGGGGCCGTGATAGGTGATCTGCCCGCCGCGGTCGACCTTGAGCGCCGGGATGGCGTTGACGCGCAGCAGGTGCTCGCGCCTGCCGGCGAGGCCCAGCGTGTAGATGGGCGGATGCTCGGTGAGCCAGATCTCGTCGGCGGTGGCGCTCGTTCGCGCATTCGTGAACGCCTGCATCGCCAGCCACGTCGGTTCGTACCCGGTGCGGCCCTGCGCGCGCACGACGACGCCGCCGGCGTCGGTCGCGGGCACCGACAACGCGCAGGCCGACGCCGGCGTCGCCATCAGAGCACCATCGCGACCATCGGGTGCGACGAGAGGTCGCGGTACAGGTCGTCGAGCTGCGCGCGCGACGTCGCGTTGACCGGAAAGGTCAGCGACAGGTACCTGCCGCCGCTCGACGCCCTCATCTCCAGCGTGGCCGCATCGAAATCGGGGGCGTGGCGTTGCACGACGATCAGCATCGCCTGCGCGAAGCCGTCGTGCCTGCGGCCCATCACCTTGACCGGAAAGGCGCAGGGAAACGTCAGCAGGGAATCGGTCGGCGGCGCGGGCGGGGACGGCATCGGACACTCCAGACGCCGGAATATGGCGGTGGACGGGGGGAAATGCAACCCGGGCTTCGCGGGTCGACGGCGGGGGTTGGCAGTTGGGGCTCGTGGCCGCGAAGCCCGGGCTACGACATTACGGCAGCTGGATGCTGCGGGTTGGCGGGTACATGAACTCGCGCGTCAGCGGATGCGGCAGGCGGCCGTCGGCATGAGGCCTGCCGGCGAGGATCTGCCATAGCGACAGCCAGCCGCGGTCGAACGCGTGCGCCGAACCCGCCAGGTAGATGCGCCAGATGCGGTATCTCGCCTCGCCGATCTCCGCCCGCGCCGCGTCGGCGTTGGCCTCGAGCCGATCGCACCAGTGCCACAGCGTCTTGGCGTAGTGCTCGCGCAGCGCCTCGGCGTCGACGACCTCGAGCCCCTCTCCGGCGATGGCCTCGATCACCTTCGCGACGTGCGTGAGCTCGCCGCCGGGAAACACGTACTCGTCGACGAAGTCGCCGATGCCGCTGCCCAGGCTCTGGGCGCCCAGCGGGTTGTGCGTGATCCCGTGGTTCAGCACGACGCCCCCCGGCTTCAGGATCCGCCGGATCTTGCCGAAATAGGCCGGGAATCGCGCGACGCCGACGTGCTCGAACATGCCGACGCTCGCGATCTTGTCGTACTGGGCGGCGTCCGGCAGGTCGACATAGTCGCGCAACTCGACCCTGACGCGGCCCGCCAGCCCGCGCGCGGCGATCTGCCGGTTGGCGTGGTCGAACTGGTTCCTCGACAGCGTGATGCCGGTCGCGTCGACGCCGTAGCGCTGCGCCGCGTGAAAGACGAGCGCGCCCCAGCCGCAGCCGATGTCGAGGAAGCGCTCGCCCGGCGCCAGACGCAGCTTGCGGCAGATGTAATCGAGCTTCTGCGCCTGCGCCGCGTCGAGCGTGTCGTCGTCGGTGCGGAAATACGCGCAGGAGTAGACGAGGTTCGCGTCGAGCCAGAGGCGGTAGAACGCGTCGGAGACGTCGTAGTGGTGGCCGATGTTCTCGCGATTGCCGCGCTGCTGGTGCCGCCACAGCCGCCAGCGCGACGCCAGCGCGTCCCTGCCGTGGCTGACCTCGCCGACCATGCCCTCGGCGACGGCGATCACGCGCCGCGCGCTGCCGGTGAAGTCGAGGTCGTTCCTGACGTAGGCGCGGGCCATCGCGCCCAGCGCGGGCGAGGCGAGCGCCTTCAGGCCGCGCCAGGTGCGCGCGAGGATCTCGACCTCCGCCTGCGGCGCCAGCGGCACCCGCCCCCCGTCGGGGAGCACCAGCGTAACGGGGAGGTTGCGCCCGCTGTAGCGGCTGGCGATGAACTTCCTCAGCGGTTCGGCCATCGTCGCGGACATGATCCAGACCCCCGCCTCCGGGCGATGCGGCCCCGGCCAGCTGACGTTGTCGCCGTGGCGGTCAATCCGCCCCTCGTCGCGGACCGCCGGCGCACAACGAGACCATTCTAGCAAAGCGTTGCCGCGCGGCGCACGCGGCGCGCGAGGCGCTTTCACACGCCTGTCGCCGGCGCTGCTACCATCGCCGCTTTCCCTTCCCCGACCGCGATGCGGCGGTTCCCGCCTTGTCCAGACACGCCACCGGCCCCGTTTCGGCGACGCCGCCACCGTTCACCGAGCGGCAGTTTCGCGACGCGCTGGCGCTGTTCGCCACCGGCGTCACCGTGATCTGCACGCGCGCCGCGAGCGGCCGTCCCGTCGGATTCACCGCCAACTCGTTCAACTCGGTGTCGCTCGATCCGCCGCTGATCGTCTGGAGCCTCGCGCACACCGGGAGCAACCTCGCCGCGTTCCAGTCGGCCGAGCGCTACAGCGTGAACGTGCTGGCGCACGACCAGGTCGAGCTCGCGCGCCGGTTTTCGCAGCCGCACGCCGACCGTTTCGCGGGCGTCGCGCATCGACCCGGTGCCGCCGGCACGCCGCTGATCGAGGGCTGCGTCGCGTGGTTCGAGTGCCGGCACCACGCGACGCACCGCGCCGGCGACCACCTGCTGTTCATCGGCGAGGTCGGGGCCTGCGGGCAGCGCGACGGCCTCGGGCTCGTCTTCCACCACGGGCACTACGCGACGACGCAGCCGCTTGCCGGCGGGTAAGACCCGGGCTGCGCCGGGTGGGGCCGGGGGCTCGCGGTCGAGGTTTGCGGCGGCGCAGCCCCGGGTTGCGCCGGGTGGGGCCGGGGGCTCGCGGTCGAGGCTCGCGGCGGCGCAGCCCGGGCTACGGGCGGCGGGGGGCTTGCGTGGTCGTGGCCGCAGCGGTCAGGACGGTTGCGGCTTCTTCTGCTGGAACAGCGCGTGCATCTTGCGGAACACCGGCCCCGGCGCGCCGCCGGCGAACGGCCTGCCGTCGACGGTGGTGACGGCGACGACCTCCTTGGTCGACGACGACAGCCACATTTCGTCGGCGGCGAGCGCCTCGGCCCTGGGCACGGGCCGCACCTCGAGCGCGAGCCCGGCGTCGCGCGCGAATTCCAGCGCGGCGTCGTAGGTGATGCCGGGCAGGATCAGGTTGTCCTTGGGCGGCGCGACGATCCGGCCGCCGATGACGACCAGAACGTTCGACGCCGACGCTTCGGTCAGGAAGCCGTCGCGGAACATCACCGTCTCGACGGCGCCCGCGTCGGCCGCGAGCTGGCGCATCAGCACGTTGCCGACCAGAGAGATGGTCTTCAGGTCGCAGCGGCGCCAGCGGTTGTCCTCGGCGGTGACCACCGCGACGCCGGACGCCACCTGCTCCGCCGACGGCGTGGCCAGCGGATTGCTCATCATGAACACCGTCTGCGCCACGTCCTGCGGAAAGGCGTGGTCGCGCTTGGCCACGCCGCGGGTCACCTGCAGGTAGACGCCCTGGTGCGCGAACGGCTGTCTGGCGACGAGTTCGCCGATCAGCGCCGCCCACTCAGCGGCGGTGTGCGGGTTGGCCAGGCGGATGCCGTCGAGGCTGTGCTGCAGTCGCGCCAGATGCTGCGGCATCCGGAACGGCTGCCGGTGGTAGACGGGCACCAGTTCGTAGACGCCGTCGCCGTAGATGAAGCCGCGGTCGAGGACGGAGATTTTGGCGTCTTCGAGGGGCAGGAACTGGCCGTTGAGGTAGACGATCATGAAAGGTCCTGGAGAATCGTGGTGGCGTCGTTCACGGCTGCTTGAGCCACAGCCGCAGGCTGTCCCAGGCGCGGCCGAAGACGTTGCCCGCGGGCACGTCCTCGAGCGCGACCAGCGGGAATTCGGCGATCGGTTTGCCTTCGAGCGCGACGTGGACGACGCCGACGCGCTGGCCCTTGGCCACCGGCGCCAGCAGCGGCTCGCTCGCCGCGAGCGTCAGCGCGAGCTTGTCGGCCTTGCCCTTCGGCAGCGTCACGTACTGGCCGGCGAAGAAACCCGCGGGCACCTGCGCGGCGGCGCCCTTCCACACGCGCAGGCTGGAAACGGCGGCGTCGGGCGCGTAGAGCTGCACGGTGTCGAACGCCTGGAAGCCGTAGTTCAGCAGCTTCTGGCTTTCGCTCGCCCGCGCCGCGTCGGACCCGGCGCCCAGCACCACCGACAGCAGGCGGCGCTCGCCGCGCCTGGCCGACGCGACGAGGCACCAGCCCGCGGTCTCGGTGTGCCCGGTCTTGACGCCGTCGACGAAAGGATCGATCCACAGCAGCCGGTTGCGGTTGGGCTGCGTGATGCTGTTGTACCGGTACTCCTTCAGCGCGTAGTAGGGGTAGTAATCGGGGAAATCGCGGATCAGCGCCGCGGCCAGCCGCGCGAGGTCGTTCGCCGACGCATAGTGCTGCGGCTGCGACAGCCCGGTCGCGTTGGCGAAGTGAGTGTTGGCGAGGCCCAGGCGCTTCGCCTCGTCGTTCATCCGCTGCGCGAACGCGGATTCGCTGCCGGCGACGAGCTCGGCCAGCGCGATCGACGCGTCGTTGCCCGACTGCACGATCATGCCGTGCAGCAGTTCGTCGACCGACACCGCGCGGCGCGGCTCGATGAACATCCGCGAACCCTCGGCCCGCCACGCGGCGTCCGACACGGTGACCGCCTGCGACGGCGTGATCGTCTTGTCGCGCAGCGCGGCGAACACCAGGTACGCCGTCATCAGCTTGGTGAGCGATGCGGGATCGCGGCGCTCGTCGGCATTCTCGGCGACGATCGTCTGGCCGCTGGTCACGTCGAGCAGCGCGTACGAAGCGGCGGCGACCGCCGGCGCGGCGACGGTCGCCGGCGCCACGCGCTGCGTGATCCCCGTGGGCGCGGCGGGGACGGCGGGGCGCTGGGCGGCGGCGGCCGCGGTGAACAGCGCCAGCGCGACGGCGCCGGCGAGGCGAAGGATGGACATGGCGACCCGCGAGTGGGAGAGCGCGATTATAGCCGCCGGGGCGATTCGCCCCGGCCGCCGGCGCCCCGCAGCCCGGTCAGGCGCCGGCCGGGAGCGGCGCGGCCGCGACGGTCTCGACGTAGTCGGACACCGGAACGCAGCTGCAGAACAGGTGGCGGTCGCCGTAGACGTTGTCGACGCGCGCCACCGGCGGCCAGTACTTGTCGGCCCGCAGCGACGGCAGCGGGTACGCCGCCTGCTCGCGCCGGTACGCGTGCGTCCACGCGTCGGCGGTCACCGCCGCCGCCGTGTGCGGCGCGTGCTTCAGCGGGTTGTCGGCGCGGTCCGACGCGCCGTCGGCGACGGCGCGGATCTCGGCGCGGATCGCGATCATCGCGTCGACGAAGCGGTCGAGCTCGGCCTTGGGCTCGGACTCGGTCGGCTCGACCATCAGCGTTCCCGCCACCGGGAAGCTCATCGTCGGCGCGTGGAAGCCGTAGTCCATCAGCCGTTTCGCGACGTCGTCGACGGCGACGTCGGTGGCGTCCTTCAGCGGCCGCAGATCGAGGATGCACTCGTGCGCGACCAGGCCGTCCGGACCCGCGTACAGCACCGGGTAGTGGTCGCGCAGGCGACGCGCGACGTAGTTGGCGGCGAGGATCGCGGCTTCGGTCGCTGCGGTGAGGCCGGCTGCGCCCATCATCGTGATGTACATCCACGAAATCGGCAGGATCGACGCGCTGCCGAACGGCGCCGCAGCGACCGCCGGGCCGCCGCCGGGCGCCGCGGCG
>CAIWHR010000023.1 GCA_903912485.1 uncultured beta proteobacterium
CGGGCCCGGCACCGGCGGCGCGGATGGCGCGCCGGGCGGCGCCGCGGCGGCGGCGAGCCGCAACTTCTCCGCTGCGGCGTGCGCCGGCGTCTCCCCGGGCTCCAGCAGCCGCGCGATCACCGTGCCCACCGGCAGCACCTCCGGCGGCTGGTGCACCAGTTCCCAGATCGTGCCCGTCTCCCAGATCTCGACGTCGATCGCCGACTTGCTGGTGTCGACGACGGCGACGACGTCGCCCTTCTTCACCGCGTCGCCCGGCTTCACCTTCCACTCCAGCAGCGTTCCCTCGTCCATCTCGGCGCCGAGCGAAGGCAGCTTGAACTCGATCATTCGTTCGCCCCCTTCAGCCCTTGCCGACGAGCCGGCGCACGGCGGCGACGATCCGCGGCACCTGCGGCAGCGCCGCTTCCTCGAGATGCTTCGCGTACGGGATCGGCACCTCCTCGCTGCACACGCGCGCCGGCGGCGCGTCGAGTTCGTAGAACGCCTGCTCGACGATCCGTGCCATGACCTCGGCGGCGAGGCTGCCGGTCCGCCAGCCTTCGTCGACGACGACGGCGCGGCGCGTGCGGCGCACCGACGCCATGATCGTCGCGTCGTCGAGCGGGCGCAGCACGCGCAGGTCGAGCACCTCGGCGTCGATGCCTTCCGCCGCCAGCGCGTCCGCCGCGTCCAGCGCCTTCCACACCGTTCCGCCGTAGGCGATCAGCGTGACGTCGCTGCCGCGGCGCAGGACCTTCGCCGAGCGGATGTCCACGGCGCGCGCCGCGTCGGTGAGCTCGCCCTCGAAGTTGTACAGCAGCGCGTGCTCGAAGATCACCACCGGGTCGGGGTCGGCCAGCGCGGGCGCCAGCATGCCGCGCGCGTCGTCGATCGTCGCCGGCGCGAGCACCGTGATGCCCGGCACGTGCGCGTACCAGTTCTCCAGGCTGTGCGAATGCTGCGCCGCGAGCTGCCGGCCGGCGCCGGTCGCCATCCGGATCACGACCGGCACGCTGAACTGCCCGCCGGACATGTGGCGGTAGAGCGCCGCGGTGTTCACGATCTGGTCGAGTGCCAGCAGGCTGAAGTTGACCGTCATCACCTCGACGATGGGCCGCATCCCGCCCAGCGCCGCGCCGATGCCGGCGCCGACGAACGCGAGCTCGGACAGCGGCGTATCGCGGATGCGCTCGGGCCCGAACTCGTCGAGAAGACCCTTCGACACCGCGTACGAGCCGCCGTACCTGCCGACGTCCTCGCCCATCAGGAACACCCGCGGATCCGCCGCCAGCGCCTCGTGCAGCGCCTGCCGGACCGCCTCGCGGTAGGTGATCTTCATCGCGCCGCCTCCGTGTGCACGTCGCGCGCGAGATCCTCGACCGGCTCCCAGCTGCCCGCCTCGGCGAAGGCGACGGCGGCCTCGACTTCGCGCAGCGCCTCGGCGTCGAGCTCGAGAAAGGCTTCCTCGGTGAGCCGCCCTTCCGCCTTCAGCCGGTTGCTGAGGTTGTGGATCGGGCCGCGCTTCTTCCACGCCTCGACCTCGGCCTTGTCGCGGTAGAGGTCGGGGTCGAACATCGAGTGCGCGCGGTAGCGGTACGTCTGGCACTCGACGAAGACGGGCCCGGCGCCGCCGCGGACCTGCGCCACGGCTTCGCTCGCCGCCGCGTGAACGGCGATCACGTCCATGCCGTCGGCCTTCCTCGTCGGCACGCCGAAAGCCGCCGCCTTCACGCACAGGTCGGTCTGCGACTCGGAGCGCGCGAGCGCGGTCCCCATCGCGTAGAAATTGTTCTCGCAGAAGAAGACGACCGGAAGCTTCCACAGCGCGGCGAGGTTCATCGACTCGTGGAAAGCGCCTTCGGCGACCGCGCCTTCGCCGAAGAACACGGCGGTCACCCGCTTCGTGCCCTGCATGCGGTCGGCGAGCGCCAGCCCCACCGCGAGCGGCAGCCCCCCGCCGACGATCGCGTTGCCGCCGAAAAGGCGCGTCGCCGCGTCGAACAGGTGCATCGAGCCGCCGCGGCCGCGCGAGCAGCCCTCCTGTTTGCCGTACATCTCGGCCATCACCGCGTCGGCGCGCACGCCGCGCACCAGCGCGTGGCCGTGCTCGCGGTAGGTCGCGACGACGTTGTCGCCGGGAAGGAGCGCGCGGACCGCGCCGGCGGCGACCGCCTCCTCGCCGATGTAGAGGTGCAGGAAGCCGCGGATCTTCATCTGCCCGTAGAGGTCGGCGCAGCGCTCCTCGAAGCGGCGGATGCGCAGCATGTCGCGCAGCATGCCGAGCGCGACGTCGTCGGCAACGGTGACGGGGCTGAGCAGGGTCTCGTTCATGCGCCGGCCTCCAGCGTGGACGTGTCTCCCTCGGGCAAGCCGAGCTCGCGCGCCTTCAGCAGCCGGCGCATGATCTTGCCGCTGCGCGTGCGCGGCAGCACCGGCAGGAACGCGATCTCCTTCGGCGCGACCGCGGCGCCGAGGCGCTTCCTCGCGTGCCCGAGCAGCTCCATCCGCAGCTCGTCGGTCGGATCAAACCCGGCCCGGAGCGAGACGAAAGCCTTCACCGCCTCGCCGACGACGGGGTCGGGCTTGCCGATGACGCCGGCCTCGGCCACGGCGGGGTGCTCCATCAGTGCGCTCTCGACCTCGAAGGGGCCGATCAGGTGGCCGGCCGACTTGATGACGTCGTCGGCGCGGCCGACGAACCAGAAGTAGCCGTCCTCGTCGCGGCGCGCGAGGTCGCCGCTGAGGTAGTAACCGCCGGCGAAGCACTTGCGGTAGCGTTCGTCCTGGTTGAGATAGCCGCGGAACATCGACGGCCATCCGGGCCGGAGCGCGAGTTCGCCTTCGACGTTCGGTCCCTGCACTTCCGCGATCGTGCCGTCGTCGCGCCGGTCGACGATGAACGCGTCGATGCCCGGCAGCGGCTTGCCCATCGAGCCGGGCTTGATGTCCATCGCCGGCGTGTTGGCGATCATGATGCCGCCGGTCTCGGTCTGCCACCAGTTGTCGTGGATCGGCAGCCCCAGCGCCTCGACGCCCCACCACACCGCCTCGGGATTGAGCGGCTCGCCGACGCTCGCGACGAATCGCAGCGCGGGAAGCGGCCGTCTGCGCGCCATGTCGGCGCCTGCCTTCATCAGCATGCGGATCGCCGTCGGCGCCGTGTACCACACGCTGACGGCATGCTCCTGCAGCAGGCGGTACCAGCGCTCGGCGTCGAAATCCGCCTCGTCGACGAGGCTGGTCACGCCTTGCAGCAGCGGCGCGACGATGCCGTACGACGTCCCCGTCACCCAGCCCGGATCGGCGGTGCACCAGAAGACGTCGTCGGGATGCAGATCGAGCGCGTAGCGGCCGGTCGCAAAATGCGTGACCGCCGCGTCGTGGACGTGGATCGCGCCCTTGGGCGTCCCCGTCGTGCCGCTGGTGAAATGGAGCAGCGCACGGTCTTCCGCAGTGGTCGGCACCGGCTCCATTCGATCCGACGCCGCGTCCATCAGCGTGGCGAGATCGAGCGTGCCGGGCACGTCGGTGCGGGCACCGTTGTCGCCGACCAGCAGCACGTGCCGCAGCGCGGGCAGCTCGGCGACGATCGCCGCGACCTTGCGCCGGTACAGCGCTTCGGTCGTGACCAGCACCTTGCCCTCGCCGAG
>CAIWHR010000024.1 GCA_903912485.1 uncultured beta proteobacterium
ACGGCGCGCCGGCGGCGTCGGCGGTCGCCCGGCCGCCGCCGGAGACGCGCGTGCCATCGGCAACGGGCGCTGCGGCCTCTTCGCGCACGGCGCCGCCTTCCTGCGCCACCGGCACGTCGATCGGCACCGGGTCCATCAGCATCATGTACTCGCGGCGGACGCCGCCGTCGCAGCCCGCCTGCAGCGTGAGCTTCAGCACCGGATCGGTGACGACGCGCGACGAAGTCACCACGATCTGCGCGCCGCCCGACGCGCGCTCCAACGCGACCCGGGCACTGGTCACTTCCGGGATGCCGTCGCCGTTGCGCTGCCCGACGGCCAGCCTGACGCATTCGCCGGAGAGGTTCTCGCCGGGGCCGGCGATGACGGGAACGACGACGCGCAGCGGCGCACCGAACGCCGACTGCTGCGCGATCTCGCCCAGGCCGACGGCCTGCGCCAGCCCGGCGACAGCCACGACCGGGACGAGCAGCAGCCGCGCCGCTGCGAGGCGGCGGGTCGAGGAAAACGGAGCGGATCGGTGGCGGGAATGCTCGACTGACGGCACCGGGATTCTCATCGTTGGTCTTCTTGGGTGGCCGATACGATACGCCGACTGCCCGAATAGTGTATCAGGAACCTTGCCGTGTCGACGATCACGCCCCGGCAATCGGTTAGACTCGGGAATCGTCGCTTTCCTGCGCCGCAACGCGCTGCGCAGCCGTCCACACCCGTCCGTGTTCCTGCCACTTCTCGTCGTCAAGAACGCGCTCCGGCACACGCTGCGCACGACGCTGACCGTCGTCGGCATCGTCGTCGCCGTCACCGCTTTCGGCCTGCTGCGAACGATCGTCGACGCATGGTACGCCGGCGCGAACGCGAGTTCCAGCGCGCGGCTGGTGACGCGGAGCTCGGTCTCGCTGGTGTTCCCGCTGCCGCTGACGTACGCGCCGAAGCTGCGGCAGGTGCCCGGCGTCGCGGGCGTGACCTGGGCCAACTGGTTCGGCGGCGTCTACGTCAGCGAGCGCAACTTCTTTCCCCAGTTCGCCGTCGACGCGCCGAGCTATCTCGGCATGTACCCGGAGATCGTCCTGTCCGCCGCCCAGAGGAAGGCGTTCCTGGCCGACCGCAAGGGCGCGATCGCCGGGCGCAAGATCGCCGACAAGTACGGATGGAAGGTCGGCGACCCGGTCCCGCTGCGCGGCACGATCTACCCGGGAACCTGGACGTTCACGCTGCGCGGCATCTACGACGGCGTCGACGCGACCACCGACACGTCGACGCTGTTCTTCCACTGGAGCCTGCTCAACGAGACGGTCAAGCGGATCTATCCCCGCCGCGCCGACCAGACCGGCGTGTTCATCGAGCAGCTCGCCGACCCGCAGCGGGCCGCCGAAGTGTCGCAGGCGATCGACGCGACGTTCAGGAACTCGCTTGCCGAGACGCTGACCGAGACCGAAAAGGCGTTCCAGCTGGGCTTCGTGGCGATGGCGGAGACGATCATGCTGGCGATCCAGGCGGTGAGCTTCGTCGTCATCGTGATCATCATGGCGGTGATGGCGAACACGATGGCGATGACCGCACGCGAGCGCAGCGCCGAGTACGCGACGCTGAAGGCGCTGGGATTCGGCGGCGGGTTCGTCGCGGCGCTGATCTTCGGCGAGTCGCTCGCCATCGCGCTCGCCGGCGGCGTCGTCGGCATCGCGCTGACGTTTCCGCTCACCGAAGCGTTCGCGGCCACCGTGGGGTCGATGTTTCCCTCGGTCGCCGTGGCCGGCGAGACGATCGCGCTGCAGCTGGGCGCTGCGCTGCTGGTCGGGCTGGTCGCGGCGGCGCAGCCGGCGTGGCGGGCGGCGCGAACGCGCATCGTCGACGGGCTGCGCGCCGTCGCGTGACGTGGGCGCCACGCTCATTTCGGACGGCCGCGCGGGCACCGGGGACGCACGATGACCGTTCCGTTTTCCTACATCGTCCGCAACCTGGTCGCGCGCAGGCTGACGACCGCGCTGACCGCCGGCGGCATGGCGCTGGTCGTGTACGTGTTCGCCACCGTGCTGATGCTGGCGGCGGGGCTGGAGAAGACGCTGGTGACCACCGGGCAGGACGACAACGTCGTCGTCATCCGGCGCGCGGCGCAGACCGAGGTGCAGAGCGGCATCGACCGGCGCCAGGCCGGCATCGTCGAGAGCCTGCCCGGCGTCGCCGTCGGCCGCGACGGCCGGGCGCTGATGTCGAAGGAGCCGGTCGTGCTGATCAACCTGACCAAGCGCGACACCGGCAAGCCGGCGAACGCCGTCATCCGCGGCGTGACCGCGACCGGGCTCGCGCTGCGACCGCAGGTTCGCCTCGCGCAGGGCCGGATGTTTCGCGCCGGGACGTCGGAGATCGTCGTCGGCCGGGCGGTGGCGAGCGGATTCCAGGGGACCGGGATCGGCGAGACGCTGCGCTTCGCGTCGCGCGACTGGACCGTCGTCGGCAGCTTCGACGCCGGCGGCACCGGCTTCGATTCGGAGATCTGGGGCGACGCCGAGCAGATGCTGCAGGC
>CAIWHR010000025.1 GCA_903912485.1 uncultured beta proteobacterium
GGCTCATCGAAATCCACCGACGCCACAGACCACGGCGCAGCAATTCCAAGCGCCGCCTCAAACACCTTGGCCGTCATCTCAGCACCTCAATTCGCTGTTCAACATGACGCAATACTACCCACTCGGAATTCAAGAGAGGCTACCTTGAGCGGTCACGCTCCGTCAATTTTCTTCTTGCCGGACGCGTTTTTGTCGGCGCCGGCGGCGGTGCGTTTGCGCATCGATTCGCCTTCGAGATGGAGCTTGTGGGCGCTGTGCACGAGGCGGTCGAGGATGGCGTCGGCGAGGGTCGGATCGCCGAGGTAGTCGTGCCAGTGCTCGACCGGCAGTTGGCTGGTGATGAGCGTCGAGCGGGTGCCGACGCGATCGTCCAGCAGTTCGAGCAAGTCGGTGCGCTCGCGTGCGCCCATGGGGGCGATGGCGAAGTCGTCGATCAGGAGGAGGTGGACTTTGGCGATGGCGGCGAGGCGTTTGCGGAAGCTGCCGTCGGCGTGACAGACGCTGAGTTCGTCGAACAGCCGCGGGGCACGCAGGTAGAGCGCGGACAGACCCTGTCGACACGCCTGCTGCGCCAGGGCACAAGCCAGGAACGTTTTGCCGCAGCCGGTGGCGCCGTGAAGCAGGAGATTCTGCGCCTGGCGAATCCAGTCGCAACTGGCGAGGCTGACCAGTTGGCTGCGATCAAGGCCGCGCCGGGCGCGATAGTCGATGTCCTCGACGCAGGCGCGTTGCTTGAGCTGCGCCAGTTGCAGCAAGCGCGCCAGGCGCCGATTGTCGCGGTGGACGACCTCGCGGTCGAGCAGCAGACCCAGCCGGTCTTCGAAGGCGAGGCTGGCGGCGGCACTCTGCGTGAGCTGCTCGGACAGGGCGGCCGCCATGCCGTAGAGCTTGAGGCGGTTCAATGTATCGAGGGTGGGTTGGATGAGCATGGGTCTACGTCTCCGGGTGAGGTGGAACGGAAGTACTCCGCCCCGCGCACGTGCCGTGCGTGGGCGGGGTGGTGGTCGGCGTCGGCTCCACGACCTCCGCCGGCCGCAAGTACTTCCGCGCCGTGTAGCGCGACAGGCTCGTCACCTGCGCTATCTCCCGCACCGACATGCCCTGGCGGAAGTGCATCCGCATCTTCCCGATCATGCCGATGGTGATCGCTCCTATCGTCCCCACGCTGGTTAAGAAACCAGCAGGGTAGGCTGAACACCCGGGTCAATCTTCGGTCGGCATGATCCACTTCAGTGGGTCAATTTTCGGTCGGCACCAACAGGCTGCGCGGACGTCACGACGTTGACCCGCCTCGATCTCGCCGCGGCGACGACGCGAATGCACGGCAGGAAATGTTGCTGCCGATCAATGTTCGTCCAACGTTTCGGGGCGGAAAATAAATTCATGTGATCCAGGCGCTGGCGGTTGCTGCGGGGTCGCGTCGGGGATGCAGTGCAGCGCTGTCCCCGTGCCGATCCTCGCAAGAGCGTGGACGTGTCCAGGCGGAGGCATCCCATGAAAAGTGTCCTCATGGCGGTCGTTCTCGCGATCGTCGGCAGCGGTTCCGGTATCGCGGACGTTGTCAACGGCGACTTTGAATCCGGCACGCCCAACGACGGTGCCGGCACCCATTGGACGCGATTGAGTCCCGGCGATCCGAGCCTGACCGGCTGGACGGTCACGCGCGGAAACGTCGACTGGTTTTCCGCGCAGGCGGCGCAGCCCTGCGCGGGAAGTCGCAGCCTGGAACTCAACGGCAACACGGACGGCACGGTCAGCCAGTCGTTCGCGACCAAGCCGGGGGTGGCCTACCGCGTCGCGTTCTGCATGGCAGGCAACCCGAATGGTCCGCCGGCCGTCAAGACGCTCTCGGTTACCGCCACCGGGAATCCGTACGCCCAGTACGCGTTCGACACGACGGGCCGCACGCTGACCGACATGGGGTGGTCGACGAGGACCTATTCCTTCACCGCGGCCGGCCCATCGACGACGATCCAGTTCGACAGCCACACGACCCGCAACGACGGGGGCCTCAACGCCTACGGACCCGTGATCGACAACGTGGTCGTTGCCGAAGACCGGGCCACGCGAACCCTGACCGATCAGTGGTGGAACGCCGGCGAATCCGGTTGGGGGGTGTCGGTCTTCCAGCAATGGGACACGATCTTCGCCTGCTTCTTCGTCTACGGCGCCGACAACAAGCCGACGTGGTTCGTCGCGGTGGGCGCCTATCAATCCGGCGCGCCGACGGGACACGTCGTCTATGCCGGCCAGCTGTACGCCACCACGGGCCCCTATTTCGGTGGGCCGTTCGATCCCGCGCTGGTCGCCGAGCGCGAAGCAGGGACGTTCACGTTCGACTCCGACGGCGTCGATGCGGCCGCGATGACCTACACGATCGACGGCACGACGGTCCGGAAGGACGTCAGCCGGCAGACGTGGGCGGACGAGAACCTCGCCGGCAGCTACTACGGCGGCTTCGCGTGGGATCAGTCCTGCGGACCGGGAGGTGAAGAAAGGGATCACCTTGAACTCCTTGGCGCGATGCAAGTCACGCACGGCGCGGACAAGGCGGTCAGGCTCGATCTGCAGATCACCGCGATGATCGAGAATGGCGTGTCGCAGGCGGTGCCGCCGAACCCCGTCGCGACACTCACCGGGCCCTACTCGCAGTCCGGGCATCTGGGCCGGATCCCGGCGACGCTCACGTTCTCGATCGGCGAGGACGTGGGAACCATGCAGTGGAATCTGGTCGAGATCGAGCGGACCGTCAATGGCATCGTCGGCCGTTTCAGCGGCGATAGTCCCTACGCCAACGCCTGTCACTACGACGGCCGCTTCGGCGGGGTCCGGCGCTAGTTGCCGGCCAGGGACGCGCGCGGGCTGGCGCAACGAGACAACACCGAGGCCAGGTCGGACGATCCGGCGGCACCGACCCGGCCTGGAACGGCAAAGGAGTCGACCATGCGAGTTCTTCGTCGAGCAGTGATCACGCTGCTGGCTGTTGCGGCGCTGGGGGCCGGGATGGCGCGGGGCGCGTCGACCGCCGACTACACCGACCAGTGGTGGAACGCCGGCGAATCCGGCTGGGGGGTGTCGGTCCTCCAGCAGTGGGACACGATCTTCGCCTGCTTCTTCGTCTACGGCGCCGACGGCAAGCCGACCTGGTTCGTCGCCGTCGCGACGCCAGAGGCAGGGGGCGCTGCGGGGCACGACCTATTCACCGGCAAGCTGTACGTCACCACGGGCCCCTATTTCGGCGGGCCTTTCAATCCCGCGGCGGTCGTCGAGCGCGAAGCCGGAACGTTCACGTTCGATGCGAGCGGCGTCAACGCGGCGACGATCGGCTACGTGGTCGACGGCACGCCGGTGCAGAAGAGCGTCACGCGGCAAACCTGGGGCAACGACGACCTCTCCGGCAGCTACTACGGTGGACAAAGCGGCATCCAGACGCTGTGCGGCGAGGACGACGGGCCCTACGAGGAACCGGATTTCATCGACATCGTCCACGGCGCCGGCAATGCGTTCACGATGAAGTGGACGGATCCGCAACACCGGACCCTCACCGTCACCGGCGTCTACAGCCAGCAAGGACACCTGGGGCAGGTCGCGGTGACCGGCGGCAGCGCGTCGCAGGCGCCCGGCATCACGTTCACCGGCACGCTGTTCGAGATCGAGCGGTCGGTTTCGGGAATCACCGGGCGCGGCCACCTGGTATTCGTCGGCGGCCCGTGCACGTGGGACGGGCGCTGGGGCGGAGTGCGGCGCTGAGGGCAGGTCCAGCCGCGGCGGGTGGATCGATGCCGCGCGCCCGACAGCAGAGACCGCCCGGCCCTGCCGGCCGACGATGCGGCGGGCCTTGACGGATGGCCGTTCCGGCGCCACCCGGCGGAGGTCAGCCCCGCCGGTCGGGTTTCACCCTGGACTCCGCGGCCGCGGCTGCCGCGACGTTCGAGGGGCGCAAGCCGACGACGTCGAGCCGCAACCGGAAGTCCGGAGCGGCCGCCATCAGCGCCGCCGTTTCGCGCGCCGCGGCCATGGTGCCCGCGTCCGGGTTCGTGAAGCTCGTCTTCGCCGCCAGCGCGACCGTCGCCGAGAGCGTCAATGCCGAGAATGCAAAAGCCGCGATGCCGATGAGCGTGCGGGGGGTCGAGGGTTGGTAGCGGTTCATGGCGGCTCCTTGGTCGTCGAATGCCTGGGTGTGCGTTGGATGCGACGGCCCGGCCATTCGGATTCAGCCATCCCGGATTGCAACCGGCTCGGTTCCGCGCGTCTTGAGGTGATACTGCGCGCCGACCTGCGCGGGTTCAAAGGGCAGGCGATGAACTGCGGGAAACGCGGTGCGAAGGCCTCCGGAGTGCGACGAACGGCGCGGCGCGGCAGGGCTGACGGGGCTGCCGGACGACCCCGCCGCCGCGGGGATGGCGGAGCAGGGGTCGGCCGCGCGGCCCCTGCCCCTGCGCTTCTGGCAAGATGGCGTTGCCCGTCTTCCGGGATCGATCCCCAACGTTCAAAGGCAGCTCATGACCCGCGCCATTCTTGACGAAACCCACGTTCACTCCGCCATCCGGGAGACCATCGCGGACTACCATGCGGACATCGTCCGCGAAGTGCAGGCGGCGGTTGCCGCCAACGACGTGGTGGTCGTCGGCATGAAGCAGAACCCCTTCCCGAAGAGGGCGCGCAAAGCGCTCGACGCGGCGGGCTTGCCGTACCAGTACCTTGAATACGGCAGCTACTTCAAAGGCTGGCATCCGCGCCTTGCCTTGAAGATGTGGACAGGGTGGCCGACGCTGCCAATGGTTTTCGTGAAGGGCGTTCTGATCGGCGGCGCCGACGATCTGCGGCGATTGATCCGCAGCGGCGAATTGGCGCGGATGCAGGCGCGGAAATAGGCGATCGGTTCCGGCCGTTCGGCTCGGTGAAATGGCCCCCCGTTCGGGAACGGCGCGGATGCTGCGGCCAAGCCGCCTCATTGCCAGTGCGGCGCTGGTCCTGTGCGCGACGGGCTGCACGTGGCAGCAAGCCTATGCTGCGGGTCAGGCGTGGCAACGCAATGGCTGCAACCGGCTGCTTCTCTCCGCAACCAGCATTGCCGACCGGTCCCGGGCAAGGTGCAACCGGCCACGCACGTCGCCCATCGCCACAAACGCAAAGCCCCACGATGGTCGCAGGGCTTTGCAGCATCGCCACATCGCTGTGGCATCATTTCGTTGCGTCACCGCAACGTGAGCCGGGCATGCGTCACCGGCGTGGGGGTCGTCCTGTAGTGAATGTCATCTATAGAGCACCTCCCGTCGTGATGGCCTGCAACATCGGCGCGACCTCGCGGCGAATCCGGGGAAACATCCGGCTGCAGGTCACTGAACCCGCGAACGCCGGCACCCACGACTGCTGCCCGATCCGCGAGCACCGATCCGTCAATCATCCCGCCTGTCGGTGAGACTACGCCGGCGGCGAAAGAGTTTCAAGGATTGATTTCGGCGATTGATTTCGGCGTGTACTGCTCGGCATGGGCATCGGCCGCCGAGACGCCGTCCACCGGCACGATCACCTTCATTCCGCGCAGCGCCGCGCCGCTCGCCTTGTAGGGGACGGCGCAGTGCGCGGCGGCGCCGACCACTCGCCATCGTGGCCCTCGCGGCAGTGGGCGAGCCAGGTCTCGAGGTGTTGCTGGACGGTGCGATAGAGGATGCTGTGCTCCGGACGCCGCCGCCGATACCGCGCCGCAGCGCTCTCCCCGGCCCGGCGCTCGACCCCCATCCCCGTCCCCGCTGCCGCGCGTGGCGGCGTCGGGGCTGAGCGTGGGCGGCACCGGGGGCCGGGCGCCATTGGCCACCGGGCTTAGGTCACGCGGCTGAGGCGAGTTGACGCAAGTCCGGCGGACGCCTCGCGGAAGTCCCGTTGCGTATCGCTGATGCGCGTGCCCGATGCGAGCTGGGTTGCGGTTCTGGTGCTGCTCGCGCTGCAGACGAGTTACCTGCTTCCGCCGATGGGCTATGCGCTGGTGATGACGCGCGGCGTGCTCGGCGGAAAGGTCAGTGCGCGCGCGACCGCCCGGCACGTCGCTCCCTACGTCGTCGCGCTGGCAGCATTCCCGCCGCTGCCGTCGAACGCCCACTTCATCCGACGGCAGCGAGTCTGGCCGCGCTCGCGGCGGCCCGGCCCGGTCAAATTCAGGAATTCCGCGATTACGAGCACCCGTTCGACCAGAGCGTCGTCAAGCGCGACAGCGGCATGCTGCCCGACAGGTAGCCGGCCGCGCTCGTCGTCCACGACATGGTGCCGGCACTGCATCCGGCAAAGGCGATGGTGATGCTGCCCCAGGGCACCTCGCTGATCGCCGCCGGATCGAACGCCGGCGGAAACCTGCCGCCCGTCACGACGAATGCGCCCGGAAAACTGACCGTGTTGCCGCTGACGTTCCCGAGCCCGCAGATCCAGGACCGGTTGCCGCTCAGATCGAAGGTGAACCAGCACATCCACGCGCTGGTCGAGCCGAGAAACTCCAGCATGATGCCGTGCCCCGACTGGGCCGGGTTGAACCACGACGCCGACATCGAGGGATCGACCGCGAACGGCAGGCCGGACCGGCGCAGAACTATCGCGTCGAACAGGCCGGACGCATCCGCGGTCACCCCCGATGGCTTGTACAGGCTGAGTTGCACGGAGACGCTGTGGGTCGTGGCGCCCGTCGTGATGTTGGTGCTTAGTTGCTCCCACGTTCCCGAGCCCGACCCGACAAAATCCTGAACCGAGAGCTCGGCTCCGCTGCAATCGGTGGATGGGTAGCTGAACAGGAGGTAGAAGGTCCACGTGTCCGGCGGCTGCCCCGCGGGGATGCGCGTCCGGCCGCCGAACGTGTATGCGGTCGAAGGGCTCACCGGCACGCACTGGCCAAGCACACGCTGACTGCCGCCATGGCTGGTGCCCCGGTTGGTGATGAGCACCGAACCCGAGTCCGGCAGGTTGCGAGCGTCGCTCGCGTTCCATGTGGCCGGCTGGTCGTAAAGAACGGACCACCCGCCAAGACTGGTGTCGAACCCCGGGTTGATCACCCAGTTGCCTGCCGCGCAGGCGGCGCCCGCCACAACCGACAGGAGTGCGCCGAACACCAGGGCACCGAATTGCCGCGTCCGAAGAATGCTCATTGCGTCCCCCCTCTGCTCGGGTTGCAGGCAAGGGATGCACGCAGCCGGAGGTCGATTATGGACCCAATTCCCGGTGCCGCCCGCGCTTCTTTCCGCCCGCCCCTGGTGCGGTTCGGCGGGCCGCGCGGGCAAATGGTAGTAGACGCCGTAATGCGAATGAATTACATTTGCGCTGCAATCGCACCGGTTCAATTTCGAGGCAGCGCGCAGGATGTGATCGACTGCGCTCCCAAAGGGACTGGACGGCGCTTTGAAGGGTCCTGCCAAGACGGCAGCCGCGGCCTGATTCGGCATGCCGCGAGCGAGGCATTTTGCCTCATGCGGCCCGGCGGGAAGCCACGAAATCCAGGGAAAACTTCGTGAAGACAATGGGGGTCCTCGCAGTCGTCGGCATGGTGTTGATCGCGGCCACGGCGCATGCCGATCAACTGCAGGTTGCGGCGGGCACGGCTTACGCGCTGGGCAGCGGCAGGACGCAGCTGAACTGCGGGACGCTGACGATCAACGGGACGCTGCAGGGGCAGACCGGCACCGGGGCGGGGCTGGGCAGCGTCCAGATCCTGGGCGGGCTGCTGCAGGGCGATGCGGCGACGTTCCTGGTGTCGGGCACGTGGAACAACGCCGGGACCTTCGACGCGGGCAGCAGCACGGTGAAGATGACCAACGCCTGCACGTCGTCGCTGGTGATCTCCGGCGACAACCGGTTCTGCACGCTGGAGGTGGATGCGCCCGGGGCGACACTGTCGTTTCCGGAGGGCGAGACGTGGGCGACGTGCAAGCTGGTGCTGAAGGGGGCGCCGGGGGCGCCGCTGAACCTGGTTTCGTCGGGGATCCGGTCGATGGTGTTGTCGCTCGGATTGTTTCACCGTTGATCTTTCGCGGTGATTTGCGGTCGGGGGCGGACGATCTCCCGGATTGGGTGACCGGGTGAAGTAATGCGGGAGGGTGAAGTAAAGCGGGA
>CAIWHR010000026.1 GCA_903912485.1 uncultured beta proteobacterium
CCCCTGCGGCAGCGGCAGCGAGGGGACGGCGCGCCCGTCGCGTCCGATGGCGCCGCGATCGCGCGCCGCCGCGCCGGCGGCCTGTTCGGTCGCCGCGCCGCGGGCGTCGGCGCTCAAAGCGCGCGACGCCGACCGCGGGTCGTCAGGGGTTCGCGGCTGCGGCTGGCTGCCGTCGATGGCCTTGATGGTGGCGGCGGGGTTCACCGGCGGCGCCGGCGGCGGCGAACCTGCCCCGGAAGCGCCTACTGGCTGCGGCGAGCGTCGCCCGCGGGCGCGCCTGCCATCGCGCCGAGGTCGGCGTCGACCTGCCGCAGCCACGGCTGCGCCAGGTTGCGAATCTCGGCGTCGTCGGCGAGGACGTGGCGCAGGATCTCGAAGCGGCGCTTGCGGCCTTCGCCGATGAGAACCTTGCGCGCGTCGCCGGCCGCGCGCAGGCTGGCGATCAGCGATCCGACGTGCGCCTCCTCGCGGGCGACGGCTTCCCAGTCGCTGCGCCGGGCCGCTTCCAGCATCTGGTGCGACGCCTGCCGGATCGATTCGTAGTGCGCGAGGATCATTTCCTGGTCGTCCATGGTTCAGGCCGCCGCGGCGCGGGCGGGCGCTGAAGTCCTGTTGCCGGAGCCTGCGGGGAGCCGTGCGTTGGCATCGGCGAGTTCTGACCACGCGCTGCGGAGGTCGCCCAGGAGCCGCGCGACTTCCTGCAGGCCCCTGACGTCGTTGCGCACGCTGGCGAGCAGCAGCCGGCGGCTCATGTACTCGTAAAGCTGTTCCAGTTGCCCGGCGAGCGGGCTCGAGTTGAGGTCGAGGCTCGCGCGCAGGCCGCTGTCGATGATCGAGATCGCGTGCGAGACCGCCTGCCCCTTTTCCGCGACCCGCTGGCCCACCATGTGCCGCTCGGCGTTGGCGATCGCTCCCAGCGCGCCGTCGTAGAGCATCACGACCAGGCGTGCCGGACTCGCGGCCTCGACCCCGGTCTCGATGCCGATGTTGGCGTAGGCCTTTGCTGCGTTGCGGGCGATCATGGTCTTGGGCTCCGGACGCGTTGTTGTTACTTGGTTATCGGCGTTCCGGCGCGGAGCTTGAGCGCTTGTCGCGATCACTGGTTCTTCGAATTGAAATTCGGCAGCGCGGCGAGCTGCTGCGTCAGCGCCGTGCTGGTCGCGTTCATGCTGGTCAGCAGCGAGTCGAGCGCCGAGAACTGCGCCCGATACGTCGCCTCGATCTTGGCCAGGCGCTGATTCAGCTGTTCGCGCCGGTGGCCGATGTCGGTGATCTGCTTCTTGACACCGTCGGTGCTGGCGGCGACCGCACCGTCGTTGCCCAGCAGCGACGCCAGCACGGTATTGAGCCGCGCCGCGAAGCCCTGCGAGTACGTGACGCTGCCGCGTTCACCCGTCGAGCCGCCGTTGACCAGCAGGTACAGGCCGTCGGCGTCCGACCCGGAGGCTCCGATCAGCGTCTGGCCGGATCCGGTCGCCGTCATCGCCCCGATGGTGCCGGCCACGTCGACGCCGGCGGTCGAACTCGCCGAGCCGCCGAAGGGCCCGGAAGCCGCTGTGACCGCGGTGCCGCCAAGATCGACGGTCGATGCCGAGCCCCAGGTCGCCGAGATCAGCGTCAGGATGCCGCCGTTCTGCGTCGCGGCGACCGACAACCCGCTCGCCGACAGCGCGCCGTTGACTTTTGTCTGCACCTCGGTCGCGAGCGCGGTTGCGCTGGCGTACGTCCCGGCCGCGAGCGTCACGGTTGCCACCGTCCCGTTGACCGTCGCCGTCAGCGAGTCGTTGACGCCGGCTTCGATGGTCAGCCCCGCGAGACCGGCGCCGATCGCCTTGCCCTGCGTTGCGAGCGTTGTCACGTTGACCGCATAGGTGCCGGTCTTGGTCTGGGTGCCGACGACATTCGACGTCACCAGCGAGTCGCTGGCGTTGCTCACTGCCGCGAACAGTGCGGCTACCCCCGTCGGGTTGCTGCCGACCGCGGCCGACAGCTTTGAGGAGTCGAGGCTCAATGTGCCATCGACCTTGAAGGAAACGCCGATCTGCGACAGCGTCGTGTACGCGCCATCGGCGGGGCCGGCCGTGGTGCCGAGCAGCGAACGCATCTGCGTCTGGATCAGCCGCGCCGCGGAGTCGCCGGTGAGGATGGAGGCCTTCTTTGCCGTCGCGTCGTACTTGGTCAGGCTGCTGATGGACGAGGCGAGGTCGTTGTATGCCTTGACGAACGCCTGCACGCCGCTGGTGATGCCCGAG
>CAIWHR010000027.1 GCA_903912485.1 uncultured beta proteobacterium
AGCCGCGGCCGCCGCGGGACTTGCGCTGCGTCCGTTCCAGGCGCGGGCCGAGGGCTCCGGCGCGACGCCGGCAGCGGCGGGCGCGGACGGCGCCGGCCGCGTCGTCCACGTGCATGACGACCGGGCCACGGCGTGGGACTACAAGACGGGCTGGTACGGCGACTACGTCGACCAGGAGGTCGTCGACGGCATGCTCGCCCGCGCGGTGACCGAGTTCACCGGCGCCCGGACGGCAGCCGGCGCCTGGCGCGCGATCCTTCCGGCCTACCGACCCGGCCAGAAGATCGCCATCAAGATCAACCTCAACAACGCCATCTACGGGAGCAGCGGCCAGGTCATCGACGCGCTGCCGCAGCCGGTCGGCGCGGTCGTCAGGGGGCTCAAGGCAATCGGCGTGGCCGAGGACGATGTCTGCGTCTACGACATGACGCACGGCTGGCACATGAGTGAAATGCCGCTGCGGCTGATGAACAAGCTGCGGGCGCAGTACCCGAACGTCCAGTTCCACTCGAACGACGACCTGCACACGGTCGCCCTGGGATACAGCGACACCGAACTCGTGCACTTCGACGTGCCGCCCGGCCGGGCGATACCGGAGCGCAGGATCTGCAATACGCTGGTCAACGCCACCTACCTGATCGACATGCCGATCATCAAGAAGCACCGGATGGCCGGCGTCTCGCTCAGCTTCAAGAACCACTTCGGCTCGATTGCCGGCAACGATCTGCTGCACTGGTCGGTCACGCTGGCCGATCCGCGCTACCTCCCCGCGTACAGCGCCCTCGTCGACCTGTACCGCAACCGGCACATCCGGGACAAGACGGTGCTCATCGTCGGCGACGCTCTCTACGGCGCGCGGATCGACAACTACGCCGAGATCCCCAGCCGCTGGCCCACGTTCGGGAACAAGTCGCCGAACAGCCTGTTCGTCGCCCGCGATCCCGTTGCCATCGACTGCGTGATGTACGACCTGCTGCAGGCCGAAGGCGGCGTCCCGGCCGGTTCGGACGACTACCTGCGCCTCGCCGCCGCGCGAGGCATGGGAACCTTCGAGCACCGCGACGCGTCGGGGCGCTATCGCCGCATCGACTACCGGCGACTCGAAGGCGCGGGCAGCGCGGCCTTGCAGACCGGAACGCATCCTGCCGCGCCGGTCGGCTGACGGCCGCAAACGCCGATGCCTCCGCGCCCTGCGGCGACAGGGGCGCCGTGCACCCGCCCGCGCCCGCCCGGCACCTGCCGGCGGTCGCTTCGGACCGAGGGCGCGCGGCGCGGAGTCATTCGTAGCCGGCGACCTGGTCGTGCCGGTAGTAGCGCCACACCGGGCTCTGGGCCGGGAGCCGCAGCAGGCGCTGTTTGAGCGCGAGCACCAGCGCCGGCGGGTACGCCCGGCAGCGCGGCGCGAGACTGTCCCGACCGGGAACGGGGCGGCCCGCGATGCAGGACAGTCCGCGGCCGCCGCTGGCGATGAGCGCCTCGTACGTCAGCACGCGCGAACGCGGCAGCCACTCGTGGAAAGACTTCAGGAACCACTCGAGCAGGAGAATCTGCCGCGAGGTCGGATCCGGTTCGGCGTCGAGCGCAGCAGCCAGTGCCGGCGTGAAGCGCTCGGCCGCGGGCGCCCGTCCCCGACGGAAGTGGGCGTTGCAGGTGCTCCACGAGGCCAGCACGCCCACGGGATTGCGCACCATCGCGAAACAGGGGAGACGCTGCGACAGTTCGGGCAGCAGAGCCGTGAACGCCGCCGGATGCTTGATGACCAGGGTAAAGCCGGATCGGATGTTCGAGGGAGCAGCCACGGTACCCCTTGCCGAATCCGCCGGCATGTCCCGCAGCAGCGTGTCCGGGCTTGGCTCGGGAAACGGACTGTCGGGGACTTCGCCGTTCACCAGGCGCGACGGTGCCGTGCCTTTTGACAGGACCGTCGCCCGAATTTCGGCGAAAAACCGCTGGACGGTCGCCGCGGCAGCGATGGTGTCGGTGGGAATGGCACCGATGGACAGGGGCTCGTGCAGCGCCAGGACCTGAGGCGCAGCGCTCAACAGCTTGCATGCCAGCGTCGTTCCCGATCGCGGCAATCCGGTCAGGACAATGTCCGTCCCCGGTTCGGCCCGCATCGATTCCAACTCGTTGGTCATCACGGCGAATTCCCGAACCCCGCGTCGACGCCGGCGCGGGGCACACCCGGCGCGCTGTCGCGTCCAGGCGGCGTCGCGCGCAGCAGGCCGGCGAAGGTCCGTGCGGCCCTGTCGCGATAGATCTCCCAGCCGGCGCTCGCCGCCACATGGAAGCGGGCGTTGGTCCCCAGCCGCCGCCGCAGCTCGTGGTCGACGCACAGGCGATCGAGGCCGGCGTCCCAGTCGGCGGCGTCCCGCGCCAGCAGTCCGGTTTCGAAAGGCACGATGGCCTGGGCCAGCGGATGCGTGGCCGCGCCCAGCGTCGGGATGCGCAGCGCGGCGGCTGTCAGGCAACGAACTGCACTCTTGGATTCGCAGAAGGGATTTCCCACCTCCAGCGGGGCCAGGTTGACGTCGAAGCGGGCCACTTCGTCCAGCAGGCCGTCAAAGGGCACCCGCGGGCGCCGCTCGATGCGGTGTGCGTGCGGCAGCAGCTGGGGAAATGGCTCGAGGTCCAACTCGCCCAGGACGGTCAGAACGGCTTCCGGGCGCCTGTCGAAAAGGCGCACCAGCGGCTCCACGATGGTGGCGAAATCGCGCTGATGCGTGGGCGTTCCCGAGGCGAAGCCGAAGCGCAGGCGCTCGCCGCCGGCGACGGCCCGTGCCGGGACGCGATCGGCCTCGGCCAGCGTGTCGGGCCCCAGGCCGTTCTCCAGCACCACGGCGCGTGGACACAGCGCCGCAGCGGCGGCGGCCAGCGGTGCGGTGGTCAGCACGGCTGCGTCGCACATCTGCAGCGCCTTCGCGTACAGCGCCGCGTGGTCGTGCCAGCGCTGCTGCACAGCGTGCGGCAGACGCTCCAGATAGGCGAAATGGCCGGCCTGCATCAGCGCCGGGGAGAAGACCAGGTCGTCGATGTCGAACACCAGGCGGATGCCGCGCTGCAGGCAGGTGCTCCGAAAGCAGGCCAGAGCGGGGCTCCAGCGGACGCGAAAGAGCACCACCATCCGGGGTTGGTCCGCGCCGTCGGGCAGGTCGGGAAGCGCTGCCGGGTCGAGCGGCTGCCAGCGCGCTCGCCAGCCCGACTCGGTCAACGCCGCCACGGCGCGCTGCACGCGATAGACGTGACCCACGCTCGCCGGGGCACCGGAAAGAAAGAGCACCGAGGGGGGACGCGCCGGCGTGTGCAGCCGCGGCGCGGGACCGGCGCGTTCGAGACTCGCCAGCGTGTGCAAGGCGAACTCGCCCCACACGTCGGTGGCGCCGGACGGAGCGACGGGCAGGCGCAGCGGGCGGCAGGCCGCGCTCAGGCGATCGAGCGCCTCCGCCATCGCCCGGCACGAAGCTGCGACGTCGTCTTCGTCGCTCGCCGAGACGAGCCGGCGGTAGAGCGACTGTGCCAGGAGGCGCCGATCTTCCTCGTCCTGCGTTTCGGGCCGGACGGGGTCCGCCTCGGGTTGCGACTGGCGCGCCAGCGCGGGCTGCAGAAAGGCGTCGATCGCCGCTTCGGCCCGCTCGGTCATGGGCGCGAGCGGAAGCCGGGCCTGCGTCATCGCCGCTCCCAGGGCCCCCCGCCAATCCGCCAGCAGGTCCTCGAAGGCGAGGCGGGCGCGGGCCAGGCCGCGCGCGTGCAACTCGGCCTCCAGCACGTAGCGAAACCAGAGCAACAGCGCGCGGGCCGGCGACACCACGGCGGCCGGCCGGGAGGCGTCGCTGTGGGCGCGGGCCGCCAGCGATCGCGCCACCGCCATGGGGTCGCGCACGATGAGCAGGGCGTGCGCGCAGATCGCCGACTCGTCCAGCACGCGCCGCCAGAACGGCGCCAATCGGCACAGCCTGGGATCCTTCAGCACGAAGCTCGGCGCGTCGCCGAACTCCTGCGCCAGCAGCGTCCTGGCCTCGGCACGGTCGGCGGCCCGCGCCCGGTCGTCGAACCAGCCTCGGGCAAGCGCCGCGTCGTCGTTCCAGCAGGTGCCGGCCGAGGCGAGCAAACGGTTGTTGAAAAGGACGATGGGACGCGATTCCCAGTAGCCGGTGGGGTTGTCGGCCGCCGCCGGCATGGGGTTCTCCGGCAGACCGGCTCCGAGGAGGCCAAGCATCCCGGTCAGCGCGCTGGTGCCGCTTCGATGCATGCCCAGGACGAGAATCGCGTGCCGTGTCAACCGGGCGGCTCTTTCGATGGCAGGGCCGCGGCCTGCTGCACCGATGCGGCGAGAAAGGGCAGGCACTGCGGCGGGACCGTGCCGAGGAAGTGGGCAGCGGTGGTTGGCGCGGTGAAGGGCTGGCCGCGCAGCTGCAGGTATTCGTCGCTGAAGCGGGCCCCCGGGTGCTGCGCCATCGGCACGTTGGTGGCCACGCCGCCGTGGAACTGATGAAAAGTGCCTTCGCCCAACAGCAACACCAGGTTGCCGATGGTCTCGCAGGCGCGCTTGTAGAAATCCAGGCACACCAGTCCGCCGCCCTCCAGGCGGAAGCGCTCGTCAAAGCCTCCCAGCCGGTCGTAGGCCGTGCGCCGGAGCGCGATGGCATTGCTCTCGGCGATGGGCAGAAACCAGCCTGGAGCGCTGGACGCCGCGAAGCTCGAAACGGTGAACAGCTGGTAGCCGTCGCGCCGCCAGTCGACGCTTTCCAGCAGCCGATCCTCGACCGCCCGGCCGTAGCCGTCGACCATCGACTGGTTCTGCGTCTTGGGCCCGAGGTGCCAGCCCAGCGTGGCCACCACGGGATCGGGGAAGGCGCGGAAGGCGGCGAGCATGAGGCGCACGATGCCGGGGCTCAGCATCCGCGCGCCGTCGATACAGACCGCCACCACACTTCCCGCCGATTCGCGAACGGCAGCGTTGATGGCGGCGGCGGGGGACACCTGCCCCGGAGGGAGCGCGAGCAGGCGGAAATTGGGGCCGCACGCCCGCACCAGCGCGGCATCGAGCGGTTGCCTGGAGCCGTTGTCCACGGCGATGACCTCGTACTCGGCGGCG
This sequence comes from uncultured beta proteobacterium, assembly GCA_903912485.1. Taxonomy (GTDB): domain Bacteria; phylum Pseudomonadota; class Gammaproteobacteria; order Burkholderiales; family Casimicrobiaceae; genus CAIWHR01. The sequence goes on from CAIWHR010000027.1 coordinate 5,096, forward strand.
TCGACGCCCTGCTGATAGCCGGCGCTGAGCGTGTGCAGCGTGCGCGGCGCCTCGCGGGCCATGTCGTGGAAGTTGACGACGACGGAAAGGACGGGGGCGCTCATCGCGACCGCCCCTGCGCGGCCATCAGATCGCCTACCTTCCTCATCCCCGCCCCGCCCACCCTGACCTCGACGCGTTCCTGCGACGGCCCGCGCCGGTTGGCCGCAAACCGCTCGGTCCAGAAGCCCAGGTCGCGGCCCAGCAGGCGGCCCAGGCGCTCGATCTGCGGGCCGTACTGCTCGCACAGCGCGGGCACCAGCGAGGGGCGCGCAGGTTTGGGCCCGGCGGCCGGGGCGGCATCGCCGGGCGCGACGGCCGGCACGACCACCTGCGCCAGGTCGTCGGCAGGCAGCCTGGCGAAATCGGCCGCGTCGACATGCAGGTGGGAGGCCAGCGCCTCCAGGACAAGCAGCGGCGCCTCGGCGATGTCGTCGTGCAGCAACACCAGCAGCTGCTCGCGCGGAAAGACCGACCACCATCGCTCCAGGCACTCTGCGTAGTCGCCCCGCTCGCGGGAGGCGGCGGAACGAAAGTGGTCGAGGAACCACTGATCCGACGCCTCGTGCGGATGCAGCTGCGCCCGCCCCAGCGCCATCACGGCGGCCGACCAGGCCGCTCCATCGGGCTGCGCAGGCTGATGAAGAGACGGACATCGGGACAGCAGCGCCTCAGCGCGGCAATCGTCGGCGCGGGCAGGATCGCGTAGGCCGGCGTGATCTCGCCGCTGCGCAGCGGCCGCCCGTCGCCGGTGCGGGCTGCCCGGGGCGCGAGCATGTCCAGCCAGTGCTGCGCCAGCGACGCATCGGCGCGATCCCAGAAGTGCACTTCCTTGCCCGCCGGGAAGACGATCTGCGGGTGTCGGGCGAGCTGATGAAACAGCCAGGTCGTGCCGCCCTTCTGCACACCGATGCCTACGAAATCGACGTTGCGACGGGATGGGGTCATACGCTATGCAGGCAACGCCTCGGGAGCGCAGCAATCAGCGACGGCGCGGGCGCCGGGTCCGATCCGGGGGGGCGGTCGGAGGTGAGGTCCAAGGCAGCGATTGTACGTACACGGATACGCGGGAGCAATCCACGTTCCCGGACATCCGCGTTCCCGGACAGGTCGGCGACGACCTTCGCCGGCGGGAACGCGCGCGCGATGCCGTCGGCGCCGCTCGCGCGGGCGGCGAGCGCTCCGGGCTTCCGGTCCGACTTCTCGCGTTCGGCACGGATGGACGCCAGTGCACAAAGCACTACACTGTGCAGTGCTTCGTTCTGCCTGGAATTCACCTTGCGCCTGCCCGCGGACGGTCATTCGAACGTTGTGCGCAGTTTTCTGATCGGCCTGCTCGCTCTGCTGGCCGTGCCGCTGCACGCGACTGCGGTCCAGCCGCAACTGCGCGACGTTGCGGTGTTCGAGGATCCCACCGGGTCCGCCGGCATCGTCGACATCGCCGCCGCCGATCCTGCGCTGTTCAAGCCACTCCCCGGCGGCAGCCTCACCCGGGGCTACTCCAGGGCGGCGCATTGGCTTCGACTCACCGTCGATGCCCCGGCCGGCACCTGGATCCTGGACATCCTGCCGCCGTTTCTCAACGACCTGCGGGTCTACCTGCCCGACCCGGGCAAACCTGGCGGGTTCGTCGAGCGCAAGGCCGGCAACCTCCTGCCGTTCGACGCGCGGGAAATCTACTATCGCGGGTTTGCCTTCAGACTGGACAAACCCGACGGCCAGCCGCTCACGGTCTTCCTGCGCGTTTCGACGACGAGCAGCACCGTGGTCGTCCCCCGAATCTGGTCGCCCGGCGACTTCACGGCGATGGAGACGCGCGAGGCCATCCTGCTGGCTTCCAGCCTCGCCCTGCTGGTCACGCTGATGATCCTGAACCTGTTCCACTGGTACTGGATGCGCGACCGGCTGCTGCCCTGGTTTGTCGCCTACGTCGGCAGCCTTGCCTTGACGACGGCCAGCGGCGTGACGGGCTTCGCCTTCCAGTACCTGCTCCCGGCGCAGCCGGGCGCGGCCGATGCGCTGGTGAAGGTCTCGACGCTGCTGGTGATTGCGTTCGGCACGGGCTTCTACCGGAGGCTGTTCGACGTCGACCGCTCGCGGCCGCGCCTCTTCCTTCTCTACCGCATCGGGTTCTGGGCGCCGCTCGCGATGATCGTGCCGGGGCTGTCCGGCTTCTACAGGAACCTCGGCCCTGCGGTGCTGATACTGGTCCTCGTGATCAACAGCGCGAACCTGGTGCTGGCAGGCAGGCTGTGGCGGCGCGGGGCCGCCGGCGGCGCCCTGATGTTCATCGCCAACCTCATCGGCCTGCTCGGAGCGACCGCGATGATCCTCAACTTGCTGGGGGCGATCGACGGCGGATTGCCGGCGCTCTACATCATGCAGATCGCTTCGCTGGGTGCGACGCTGGCGCTGCACCTCGCGCTGGGCGACCGCTTCCGCGTGGTCCGCGAAGAGCGGCAGCAGGCGCTCGCCGAAGCGGCGCGGGAGAAACAGGTGCGCGAGCAGCAGAGCCAGTTCTTCGCGATGATGAGCCACGAACTGAAGACGCCGCTGGCCATGATCGACTCGGCGGCACAGGTCCTGCAGGACATCACCGAGCCGACGCCGGAGGTGAACCGCCGTCATGCCCGCATCAGGGAAGCGGTGCGGCGCATCGACCGACTGATGGACCACGCCATGCAGCCGGACCGGCTCGCCGAGGCAACCCCGCAGCCGATGCAGCCGGTCGGTCTCGGAGCCATGATCGACGATGTCCTGCAGGGGTTTCCGGATGCGCAGACGCGGCTGCGTTTCGAGTGCGCTCGCTGCCCGCCGGTCCACGGCAACCCGTCGATGCTCGGCATGATGCTGGGCAACCTGATCGACAACGCGCTCAAGTACTCGCGGGCGCCGGGTCCGGTCGTCGTATCGCTGCGCCGTGACGGCGGCGACGCCGTCGTCGAGGTGCGGGACTTCGGTCCGGGCATTCCAATGGCCCAGCGAAGTGCCGTGTTCGAGCGCTACGTGCGCGGCACGACGATCGGGGACATTCCCGGTACGGGACTGGGGCTGCACATCGTACGGCAGGTCGCCGAGCAGCACGACGGCCGGGTCGAGATCGTCGATTCTCCCGACGGCGTGGGCGCGCTGTTTCGCGTCACGCTGCCCCTCGCGGACAGCGAGCCGTGACAGCGACCGGACCTTCCGCCGGCGCGGGCAGACTCGCGGTCGCGATCGTCGAGGACAATGCGGGCCTGCTGGAAGACCTGCTGCACAGCCTGGAGCGGCACGGGTTCGACGCCACCGGATTCGGCGACGGTTCGGCGCTCGATGCGGCTCTCGCCGCCGGGGCGCAGTGGCAGGTGCTGGTGCTGGACCTCGGCCTGCCGGGCGAGAACGGCCTCTCCATTGCCCGCCGCCTGCGCGACAGCCATCCCGGCCTGGGCATCGTGATGCTGACGGCGCGGAGCACCGTCGACGACCGCATCACCGGCCTCAACGTCGGCGCGGACATCTACCTGACCAAGCCCGTCGATCTGCACGAGGTCGCCGCGGCGGTCGCGGCAGTGGCGCGTCGGGTCGGTCGCACGACCGCAGCTGTCGGCGCGTCCTCCGCCTGGCAGCTCGACGCGGCGCGGATGCAACTGCGGCCACCGGAAGGCGAGGCGATCGACCTCACGATCTCCGAAGTCCAGATCCTGCAGGCGATCGCCCGCAGCCCGGACCAGATCGCCGATCGCGACACGCTGGCCCGTGCGCTCGGCAAGAATCCTCTCTCGTACGAGGAGCACACGCTCGAGGTGATGGTGAGCCGCCTGCGGCAGAAGCTGGGCGGCCACGCACCGCTGCGCGCCGTGCGCGGCAGGGGTTACGCGTTCACCGCCCCGATGCGTCTGCTGGCCTCGCGCTGATCGCTCGATCGTGCACAGCAGCGCGTCATGCCGGATGCGCTGACGGGAGCATTCGTGCCCGCCCGGCGACTTGGCGCAGCCCTGGGTTTGGTTGCCCTCCTGTCGCTGCCGGCGGGAGCGCGGGCCGAGGGCGAGCCCGCGACGCCGCTTTCCCCGGCGCCTGCCGCTGCGCGCAAGCCTGGGCAGCTTCTTCGAAGCTTACGGGTTTCGCGCATCGAGGGGTAAGGATTGGTAAGTATCTGTGCGTTGACTCCTGTAGTCCATGACACCAGCATGGGAACAGCCACCGCATTCGGGTGCGTGAGTTGGACAGGCACGAAAACACGCGATCCAAGGTGGAAGCGGCGGCAGAAAAGTGGTGCGGAAGAGCCGCAGCAGCCGAAAGGCGAAGCCGGGCCGCTGCTGCAGGCGCGAGGAAGCTCCGGAACATGACACTTGGCTATTCCTCCCGGGTCGGTCAACCCGGGGAAGACTGGAATCGACAGAGACTGAACGACCAGGGAAAAAACCCTTGAGGAGTTTGAAAATGGAAAGCTACAGGACACGCAGCCGAGACGGGATACGGACCGGGTGGAAAGGAACCATGGCGGCGATCCTCGTGACGTCCTTCCTGTCTCTCTGTTGGGCGCCCGGGGCAGAGGCCCAACCCTACTTCGCCAACAAGGGGTTTCTCGTCGACGGGGGCGGGGCGCCGACTCAAGGGAACACGCCGTATTTCGTCGGTCAGCGATACTCGGATTCCAGTGACGGCGCTTGGCAGCTCAAGCTATGGAACTACGCCGGCGCGGAAGTATATGACTCTGACGACCCCAACCACGACCACCAAGTCGGTCATGTGGGCAACCCCGCTTTTGTATCGGGCTCGGCCGTGTATTTCAACGGGAGCGTCTATGCCTTTGGCCCGTATCAGAGCACCCAGTACGGCGGCTTGACCCTCAACGCACTTTACGTAGTGCTGGATCCGGCAACCTTCGCCGAAACGGGCTCGAGCGTCATTATTGGGCGCGCGATCAACAGTGCCCAGACCCAGGGGAAGCTCGGCTTGGCGGCGGTCGTCGCAAGCGGGCAGATCTATGTCTTCATGACAGGGATGTCGACCGGCGGGCCGGTGGTCTACGCCAGCTCGGACGGCTGGAACTGGGCCAATTTCAGGACGACCGGCGATCCCATGTATCCGGTCGTTCAGGACGCCATCACCTTCTCTGACCCCAAGGACGGCAAGACGAGGATCATGGTCGTCTTGAGCCAAATGGATTCGAACTACATGCCGTTGCTTCCTGCCGTGAGCATCTTCGACCCTGAATATGGCTACTGGGGCCCCGTGAGCCCCCTGCCGCAGGGTGCCCTCCCCAACAGCAC
>CAIWHR010000028.1 GCA_903912485.1 uncultured beta proteobacterium
GGCGGCGGCGCCGCCGCCGCGCTCGATGACCGCCACCTTGGCGGCGAGATCGGCGACCAGCGCGGTCATCGCATCGCGATTCTTGGCGAACGTGTCGTCGCGCGGGTCGAGCCGGGTTTCGATGGCGGGCATGGCGCTCAGAATCCGCCGGTGGCGAGCCAGCGCTCGATCTGGTCGAAGCGGTCGAGCCCCCAGAAGGGCTCGCCGTCGACGAACACGAACGGCGAGCCGAACACGCCGCGCGCCATCGCCGTCGCGACCTCCGCCTTCAGCGCGTCCTTGACCGCGGGATCGTCGACGGCGGCGCGCGCCGCGTGCGCGTCGACGCCTTCGCCGGCGGCGACGGCAGCCGCATTGTCGGGGTTCGAGATGTCGACGTCGTCGACGAAGTACGCGCGGTAGAGCGCCTTCGCCACGCGGCCGGCGAGCGCGGGGTCGCTGCCTTTCAGCCACAGGACGATCCGCGCCGGCGCCTGCGCCGGAATGGGAAATCGCGACGGCAGCCGGTATCCGCCGATGCCGTGAAAGCGCGCGCTGCGGGCGAAGTCGCGCTTCGAGTACTCGCCCTTGAGCGGGATCTCCATCAGCGGCACCGCGCCGGTCTGCTTGAACAGCACGCCCAGCAGCACCGGGTGCCAGTCGACGCTGCGGCCGTGCTTCGCCGCCAGCGCGTCGATCCTTTCGGCGGCCAGAAAGCCGTACGGTGAAGAGAAGTCGAAGTAGAACTCGATCGGAGCGGGCATGTCGTCCTCGGGAGGGTTCTCGCGCCGCGGTCAGGCGGCGACCGCGCGGCCGATCACCAGCCGCTGGATTTCGCTGGTGCCTTCGTAGATCTGGCAGACGCGGACGTCGCGGTAGATCCGCTCGACGGGAAAGTCGGTGACGTACCCGTAGCCGCCGTGGATCTGGATCGCGTCGGAGCACACGCGCTCGGCCATCTCGGAGGCGAACAGCTTGGCCATCGACGCTTCCTTGAGGCAGGGCTCCCCCGCGTCGCGCAGCACCGCGGCGTGCCAGACCAGCTGGCGCGCGGCCTCGAGCTGCGTCGCCATGTCGGCGAGCTTGAAGTTGACCGCCTGGTGCTCGGAGATCGGCTTGCCGAAGGCGATGCGCTCGCGCGCGAAGGCGAGCGCCGCCTCGAACGCGGAGCGCGCCATGCCGACCGCCTGCGCGGCGATGCCGATGCGCCCGGCTTCCAGATTCGACAGCGCGATGCGGTAGCCTTCGCCTTCGCCGCCGAGCAGGCTGCCTGCCGGGATGCGGCAGTCCTCGAACACGATCTGCGCGGTGTCGGACGCGCGCTGGCCGAGCTTGTCCTCGATGCGGGCGACGACGAAGCCGGGCGTCGCCGTGTCGACGACGAACGCGGAAATGCCCTTCTTGCCGCGCGCTCTGTCGGTCACCGCGAACACGATCGCGACGTCGGCGTTCCTGCCGGTGGTGATGAACTGCTTGACGCCGTTCAACACCCAGTCCCCGCCCTGCTTCTCGGCGCGGGTGGTGATCGCGCCGGCGTCGGAGCCGGTGTGCGGCTCGGTGAGGCAGAAGCAGCCGAAGCGCTCGCCGCGCGCCAGCGGCTTCAGGTACTCATGTTTCTGCAGGTCGGTGCCGAACGCATGGAGCGGGCCGCAGACGACCGAGTTCTGCACGCTGACGATGGTCGACGTCGCGCCGTCGCCGGCGGCGATCTCTTCCAGCGCCACGGCCAGCGACACGTAGTCGAGCCCCGCGCCGTCCCAGGCTTCGGGCACGACGATGCCCAGCGCGCCCAGCGCGCCCAGGCCTTGCAGCGCCTCGCGCGGGAAGCGGTGCTCGCGGTCCCAGCGCGCCGCGTGCGGCGCGAGCTCGCGCTGCGCAAAGGCGCGCATGGTGTCGCGAACCAGCGTTTGCTCTTCGGTGAGGCGCATCGTCTGTCCCCGGTGGCCGCGGCCCTAGCAGAGCTCGATCGCCATCGCGGTGGCCTCGCCGCCGCCGATGCACAGGCTCGCCACGCCGCGCCTGCCGCCCTTGCTGCGCAGCGCGCCGAGCAGCGTGACGATGATCCGCGCGCCCGACGCGCCGATCGGGTGGCCGAGCGCGCAGGCGCCGCCGTGGACGTTGACCTTGTCGTGCGCGATGCCGAGCTCCTTCATCGCCGTCATCGTGACCACGGCGAACGCCTCGTTGATCTCGAACAGGTCCACTTCGCCGGTCGTCCAGCCGGTCTTCGCGCAGAGCGCCCTGATCGCGCCGACCGGCGCGGTCGTGAACAGCGCGGGCTCCTGCGCGTGCGTCGCGTGCGCGACGATGACCGCCAGCGGCGTCAGGCCGCGCTTCTCGGCGGTCGAGCGGCGCATCAGGACCAGCGCCGCGGCGCCGTCGGAGATCGAGCTCGAGTTGGCTGCGGTGACGGTGCCGTCCTTGCGGAACGCGGGCTTCAGCAGCGGGATCTTGTCGGGGCTCGCCTTGGCCGGCTGCTCGTCGTGATCGCGGACGACGTCGCCCTTGCGGCCGGCAACGGTGACCGGCGCGATCTCCCAGCCGAAGCTGCCGTCGTTGTTTGCGGCCAGCGCGCGCGCCAGCGACGTCAGCGCGAAATGATCCTGCGCCTCGCGCGTGAAGCCGAAGCTCTGCGCGCAGTCCTCGGCGAAGCTGCCCATCAGGCGGCCCTTGTCGTACGCGTCCTCGAGGCCGTCGAGGAACATGTGGTCGTAGACGGTCTGGTGGCCCATCCGGTACCCGCTCCTGGCCTTGGGCATCAGGTAGGGCGCGTTGGACATGCTCTCCATCCCGCCGGCGACGACGATCTCGTTCGATCCGGCGACGATGAGGTCGTGCGCGAGCATCGCCGCCTTCATCGCCGAGCCGCACATCTTGTTGACGGTCGTGCAGCCGGCGGCGAGCGGCAGCCCCGCCTTCAGCGACGCCTGCCGCGCCGGCGCCTGTCCCTGGCCCGCCGGCAGCACGTTGCCCATGATCACTTCCTGCACGTCGGCGGCGGCGATGCCCGCGCGCTCGACGGCGGCGCGGATCGCGACCGCGCCGAGCTCGCTCGCGGCGAGCGAAGCGAAGTCGCCCATGAACCCGCCCATCGGCGTGCGCGCCGCGCCGACGATGACGACCGGATCGTTCTGCATGCTGTCGTTCCTCACTTGGTCTCGTTGAAGAGTTCGCGCCCGATCAGCATCCGGCGGATCTCGCTGGTGCCGGCGCCGATCTCGTAGAGCTTGGCGTCGCGCCACAGGCGGCCGGTCGCGTAGTCGTTGACGTAGCCGTTGCCGCCGAGCGCCTGGATCGCCTCGCCCGCCATCCACGTCGCCTTCTCCGCCGCGTAGAGGATCGCGCCGGCGGCGTCCTTGCGCGTCGTCTCGCCGCGGTCGCAGGCCTGCGCCACCGCGTAGACGTAAGCGCGGCACGCGTTCATCGTCGTGTACATGTCGGCGAGCTTGCCCTGCATCAGCTGGAACTCGCCGATCGGCTGTCCGAACTGCGAGCGCTCGTGAACGTAGGGGACGACCACGTCCATGCACGCCGCCATGATGCCCAGCGGGCCGCCGGAGAGCACCGCGCGCTCGTAGTCGAGCCCGCTCATCAGCACGTTGGCGCCGCGTCCTTCCTGCGCCAGGATGTTCCCGGCCGGCACCTCGCAGTCGTCGAACACGAGTTCGCAGGTGTTCGACCCGCGCATCCCCAGCTTGTCGAGCTTCTGCGCGGTGGAGAACCCCTGCATCCCCTTCTCGACCAGGAACGCGGTGATGCCGCGCGCGCCGGCGGCGGCGTCGGTCTTGGCGTAGACGACCAGCGTGTCGGCGTCGGGACCGTTGGTGATCCACATCTTGCTGCCGTTGAGGACGAAGCGCGCATCGGCGCCGCTGCCCTTCCGCACCGCGGACAGGCGCATCGACACGACGTCGGAGCCGGCGCCGGGCTCGCTCATCGCCAGCGCGCCCACGTGCTCGCCGCTGACGAGCTTCGGCAGGTACCTGCGCTTCTGCGCCTCGGTGCCGTTGCGGCGGATCTGGTTGACGCAGAGGTTGGAGTGCGCGCCGTAGGACAGGCCGACCGACGCCGACGCGCGGCTCACCTCCTCCATCGCGATCACGTGCGCGAGGTAGCCCATGCCGGTGCCGCCGTACTCGTCGTCGACGGTGATGCCGAGCAGGCCCAGATCGCCCATCTTGCGCCACAGGTCCGGCGGAAACGCGTTGCTGCGGTCGATCTCGGCGGCGCGCGGCGCGATTTCGGCCGCGGCGAACTGCTGCACGCTCGCGCGCAGCATGTCGATCGTCTCGCCGTGGTGAAAGTCGAGCGTGGGCAGGTTCAGCATGGTCGTTCCTCGGGTTCCGTTCGACTAACCTTCCTTCCTGCCGTGCATCACCATCAGCGTCTGCTGCATGATCGCGACCAGCGTGCGCTTTCCGCCCTGCTCCGCGTGCACTTCGCCCCGGGTGATCACCAGCGTGCGGCCGGACTTGACGACGAATCCCTCGGCGAGGAGCCGCTCGCCGGTCGCCGGCGCCAGCATATTGATCTTGAACTCGACCGACAGCACCGAGGCGTCGACGGGGAACAGCGTGAATGCGGCGTAGCCGCCGGCCGAGTCGACGATCGCCGCGACGACACCGGCGTGAACGTAGCCGTGCTGCTGCGCGACCTCGGGCCGCGGGACGAGCGCGATCGAGCAATAGCCGGGTTCGACGGCGACGAGTTCGGCGCCGAGCGTGGCCATCGCTCCCTGGCGGGCGTAGCTTGCGCGCACGCGCGCGGCAAATCCCGCGTCGGCCGGCGTGAAGGCGGGGGTGCTGGGTGTGGAGGCGGTCATCGTGTGGGCGGGGAAATCCTGCGGAAACGGGCCGGGGATCGGCGACGCGGCGCGCAGAGCCGACTCTAAATGACGTTTACGTAAACGTCAATCGAGGCGCCCGGGCACCGGATGTCAGCCTGCGCGCGGAGCGGCCTTCCCCGGGGCGTTCGCCGCCACGCCGCCGGCGCTGACCCGGCGGCGGCAATCGCGCTCGAGCACCGCGATCTCCGCCAGCACGGCGTCGATGTCCTCGCGCTGCTGCAGCAGCATCGCGCGGCGGTCGGACAGCATCAGCAGGAACTTCTCGAGTTGCGGGCGCTCGTTGCGCGTCGTCGCGTACAGGTCGAAAAGCTCGCGGATTTCCGACAGCGCGAGGCCGAGCCGCTTCCCGCGCAGGATGAGCTTGATCCTGACGCGCTCGCGCTCGCTGTAGACGCGGGCGCGGCCCTTGCGCAGCGGTGTCAGCAGGCCCTCGTCCTCGTAGAAGCGGATGGCGCGCGTCGTCAGCGCGAATTCGCGGGCGAGGTCGGAAATGGTGAAGCTTTCGCCGGCCGCGCCGTGGTCGGCGGCACGGGGCCTGGGCGAAGCGGCGGAGGGGACGGCGGCGGGCGGCATCGGTCGGATCGGGATTGCGGACGACGGTGGGCGAGTCAAGATACCATACCGGCTTGACAGTTTCCGATGTATGGCCGACGATGCTGCACCGCACCATAACCGACATCCCGAACGGATTCGCCTGCCGCAATGGCGGCCGGCGGCGGTGCGGCATGGGCGTGCCGCACCGGCGCGCCGCGTCCCGCACCCGTCCCCCTTGACGTGACCGCACCCCTCCCCGTCGTCCTCGACTACCCGTTCTCCGCGCCGCCAGCGCCGGGCGACGCGGTCGAGGTCGCGCCGGGGTTGCTGTGGCTGCGGATGCCGCTGCCGTTCGCGCTCGACCACATCAACCTGTGGCTGCACGCCGAGCCGGGCGGCTTCGCGCTGGTCGACTGCGGCTACGGCAACGACGCGACGCGCGCGCTGTGGGAAGGACTGTTCGCGACGCTGCTGCGGGAGCGGCCGATCCTGCGCATCATCGCCACGCACTGCCATCCCGATCACGTCGGCAACGCCGGCTGGCTGGCGGCGCGCTTCGACGCCCCGGTGGCGATGACGCACGCCGAGTACCTGACCGCGCACGCGTTCGCCGGCCAGCACAGCGGCTGCGCGCTCGAAGCCACCGTCCTACTCTTCCGCCGCCACGGCATGCCCGCCGAGCACTGCGCGGCGCTGCAGGGCCGCGGCAACCAGTACCGGCGCGGCGTGCCCGAACTGCCGACGTCGTTCGTGCGGCTGCAGGACGGCGACCGCGTCCCCGCCGGCGGCGCGACCTGGCGCGTGGTCGAGGGGCACGGCCATTCGCCCGAACACGCGTCGCTGCACTCCCGCGAGCGGGGGATCGTCATCTCCGGCGACATGCTGCTGCCGCGGATCTCGACCAACGTCAGCGTCGGCGCCATCGAACCCGACGGCGACCCGCTCGCCCGCTTTCTCGATTCGCTGGCCGCGTTCGACGCGCTGCCTCCCGACACGCTGGTGCTGCCGTCGCACGGGCTGCCGTTCCGCGGCATCGGCCTGCGGACCGCGCAGCTGCGCGCGCATCACGCGGCGCGCCTCGACGAGCTGGTCGCCGCTGTCGGCTCCGGACCCGCCGCGGGCCTGTCGGCGCACGACCTCGTTCCGGTGCTGTTTCGCCGCGAGCTCGACGCGCAGCAGCGCTTTTTCGCGATGGGCGAGGCGATCGCCCACCTCAACTACCTGCGGCATTCCGGCCGGCTCGACCGCCGGGCCGCCGCGGACGGCAGCTTTCACTTCGCGCTTCGCGCCGCCTGAAGCGGGATAATCCCTCCACCTCCCAACGCCAGAGAACAGCCACCGCCATGTCCAAGTCCGCCACGCCGCCCCCGGCCGCCGCACCCGCCGCACCCGCCGCACCCGCCGCACCCAAATTCGATCCGGCCGCGCTGTCGGAATCGCTCGCCTCCGCCGCAGAGAAAAGCGCCAAGCTGCTCGGCGACTTCCTCGCCCGCCAGGCCACCGACTCGGGCAAGTCCATGCTGAGCGACGAACTCGGCATCGCCAAGGCGTTCCACGAGCTGACCGCCAAGATGATGGCGAACCCCTACCGCCTGGCCGAGGCGCAGATGACGCTGTGGTGGGACTACATGAACCTATGGCAGACGTCGACGCTGCGGCTGCTCGGCGCGCCGATGGGCGCCTTCGCCGAACCCGCCAAGGGCGACAAGCGCTTCAAGCACGAGGACTGGGAAGAGCACGCGCTGTTCGACTATTTCAAGCAGTCGTACCTGATCGCGTCGCGCTGGCTGCAGAAGGCGGTCGCCGACGTCGAGGGCCTCACGCCCGAAGCGCAGAAGAA
>CAIWHR010000029.1 GCA_903912485.1 uncultured beta proteobacterium
GGCGGACGCGTCCGCGCCGAAGACGCCCGACCTGGGCGGGACCTGCCGGACCGTCGAGCTCGGTGCGGCCATCGCCGCGCAGATATGATATATCTACGCGGTTAACCCACAGGATTGCAGCCGGCGGGGCGCGCATTGCGGGGACTTTCGCGCTCGAACGGCGGGCGGCGCCGGAACCCACCGAATATCGTATCGAGGGAGAAGGGAATGTCATTGTTGATCGGTGTCCCAAGAGAGGTCTTTCCGGGCGAGAAGCGGGTCGCCACCGTCCCGGCCGTCGTCGAGAAGCTGATCAAGCAGGGTTTCCGGGTCGCGGTCGAAGCCGGTGCCGGCGACACGGCGCAGATCAGCGACGACGCCTACCGCGCCGCCGGCGCGGAAATCGTCGACGACCGGGCCCGGCTGTGGGCGGCGTCCGACATCGTGTTCAAGGTGCGCGGCCCCGACAGCGACGAAGTCGGCCTGCTGCGCGAGGGCGGCACGCTGGTCAGCTTCATCTGGCCGGCGCAGAACCCGGAACTGCTGAAGCAGCTCGCCGCCAGGAAGGCGACGGTGCTGGCGATGGACAGCGTGCCGCGGATCTCGCGGGCGCAGAAGCTCGACGCGCTGTCGTCGATGGCCAACATCGCCGGCTACCGCGCGGTGATCGAGGCGGCGCACGAATTCGGCCGCTTCTTCACCGGCTCGATCACCGCGGCGGGCAAGGTGCCGCCGGCGAAGGTCTTCGTCATCGGCGCCGGCGTCGCGGGCCTCGCGGCCATCGGCGCCGCCACCGGCCTCGGCGCCATCGTGCGCGCCAACGACACGCGCCCCGAGGTCGGCGACCAGGTCAAGTCGATGGGCGGCGAATTCGTTCCCGTCGAGTACGAGGAAGTCGGCAGCGGCGTCGGCGGCTACGCCAAGGTGATGAGCGAAGGCTTCCAGAAGGCGCAGCGCGAGGTGTTCGCCAAGCAGGCGAAGGACGTCGACATCATCATCACCACCGCGCTGATCCCGGGCAAGCCCGCGCCGCGGCTGATCACCGAGGACATGGTCAAGTCGATGAAGCAGGGCAGCGTCATCGTCGACATGGCGGCCGAGCAGGGCGGCAACTGCGAGTGCACGGTGCCGGGCGAGGTCGTCGTCAGGCACGGCGTCACCATCATCGGCTACAAGGACCTGCCCAGCCGTCTCGCGCAGCAGGCGTCGACGCTGTACGCGACCAACCTCTTCCGCCTGATGGAGGACATGATCAAGACCAAGAGCATCGACGGCGATGCGATCAACGTCGACATGGCGGACGAGGTCCTGCGCGGAACGACGGTGATCGACAAGGGCGAGGTCAGCTGGCCGCCGCCGGCGCCGAAGCTTTCCGCCGCGCCGGCCGCCGCCGTCGCCAAACCGGCCGCCGCCGCGGTGAAGCCGAAGGGCCACGGCCACGGCGCCAGCAGCGGTCCGATGGCCGGAACCAAGACCGCCGTCGTCTTCGGCGTGGGCGCGCTGCTGTTCCTGCTCGTCGGCCGTTTCGCACCCGCCTCCTTCCTCGCCCACTTCACCGTGTTCGTGCTGGCCTGCTTCATCGGCTACATGGTGGTCTGGAACGTGAAGCCCGCGCTGCACACGCCGCTGATGAGCGTGACCAACGCGGTCAGCAGCATCATCGCCATCGGCGCGCTGGTGCAGATCGCGCCGGACCTGTCGCGGATCTCGGCCGACCTGTCGCGTCCGGGCGAGTGGATACGCTGGCTGTCGGTGGGCGCCATCGCGCTGGCGACGATCAACATGTTCGGCGGCTTCGCCGTGACCCAGCGCATGCTGGCGATGTTCCGCAAATAAGTAAGAAGAGAACATGACCTCCAGTCTCTCGACGGTCTCCTACATCGGAGCCACCATCCTCTTCATCCTCTGCCTGGGCGGGCTGTCCAACCAGGAAACGTCGCGTCGCGGCAACCTCTACGGCATGATCGGCATGACCATCGCCGTCGTCGCCACCGTGTTCGGCGTGCAGGTCACTTCCGCCGGCCTGCCGTACATCATCGCCGCGATGGCGGTCGGCGCGGGCATCGGCCTCTACGCCGCCCGCGTCGTGCAGATGACTCAGATGCCCGAGTTGGTGGCGCTGATGCACAGCCTGGTGGGGCTGGCCGCGATGCTGGTCGGCTACGCCAACTTCATCGATCCCGCGGTGTCGGTCAACCTGACGCCGGCCGAGAAGGGCATCCACGAGATCGAGATGTACCTCGGCGTGCTGATCGGCGCGGTGACCTTCTCCGGCTCGGTGATCGCCTTCGGCAAGCTCTCGGGCAAGATCGGCGGCAAGCCGCTGACGCTGCCGGCGCGGCACTGGCTGAACCTCGCCGGGCTGCTGCTCGTCATCTACTACGGCTACGCCTTCGTCAACGCGCACAGCGTGCCCGAAGCGATGACGCCGATGATCGTCATGACCGTCGTCGCGCTGCTGTTCGGCGTCCACATGGTGATGGCCATCGGCGGCGCCGACATGCCGGTGGTGGTGTCGATGCTCAACAGCTACTCCGGCTGGGCGGCGGCGGCGACCGGATTCATGCTGTCGAACGACCTCCTGATCGTGACCGGGGCGCTGGTCGGCTCCAGCGGCGCGATCCTGTCGTACATCATGTGCGCGGCGATGAACCGCCACTTCATCAGCGTGATCGCCGGCGGCTTCGGCACCGACGGCGGCAGTCCGGCCCCGGCCGCCGGCGGCGCGCAGCCGGCGGGCGAGGTGAACCCGATCCTCGCGCCCGAGACCGCCGAGCTGCTGCGCGAAGCCAGGAACGTCATCATCGTCCCCGGCTACGGCATGGCGGTCGCGCAGGCGCAGCACACCGTCTACGAGATCACGAAGGTCCTGCGCGAGCGGGGCGTCAACGTCCGCTTCGGCATCCACCCGGTGGCGGGGCGCATGCCCGGCCACATGAACGTGCTGCTGGCCGAGGCCCGCGTTCCCTACGACATCGTGTTCGAGATGGACGAGCTCAACGACGACTTTCCGACCACCGACGTCGCGATGGTCATCGGCGCCAACGACATCGTCAATCCGGCGGCGCAGGACGACCCGACGAGCCCGATCGCCGGCATGCCGGTGCTCGAGGTGTGGAAGGCGAAGACGTCGATCGTGATGAAGCGCAGCATGGCTTCCGGTTACGCCGGCGTCGACAATCCGCTGTTCTACAAGGACAACAACCGCATGCTCTTCGGCGACGCCAAGAAGATGCTCGATGAAGTCCTGATCGTGCTGAAATCCTGAGCTCCGGGCCGCTTTCCCACCTGACGGTCCTCGACCTGTCCCGCGTTCTCGCGGGACCCTGGTGCACGCAGCTCCTCGCGGACCTGGGCGCGACGGTCGTCAAGATCGAGAAGCCCGGCAGCGGCGACGACACGCGCGCCTGGGGGCCGCCGTACCTCAAGGACGCCGCCGGGGGCGACACGGAGGAAGCCGCGTACTACCTCGCCTGCAACCGCGGCAAGCTGTCGGTGGCGGTCGACTTCACGCAGCCCGAGGGGCAGGCGCTGGTGCGCGACCTGGCGCGCGGCGCCGACGTCGTCGTCGAGAACTTCAAGGTCGGCGGGCTGGCCAGGTACGGCCTCGACTATCGCGCGCTGGCCGCGGTCAATCCGAAGCTCGTCTACGGATCGATCACCGGCTTCGGCCAGGACGGACCCAACGCCGAGCGCGCCGGCTACGACTTCATCATCCAGGGGATGTCCGGCTTCATGAGCGTCACCGGCGAGCGCGACGACCGGCCCGGCGGCGGCCCGCAGAAGGGCGGCGTCGCGATCACCGACCTGATGACCGGCATGTACGCGACCGTCGCCATCCTCGCCGCGCTCGCGCATCGCGACCGGACGGGGCAGGGGCAGTGGATCGACCTCTGCCTGTTCGATTCGGCGGTCGCGATGATGGCGGTGGCGAACATGAACTACCTCGTCAGCGGCAAGCCGCCTGCGCGCGCCGGCAACGCGCACCACAACATCGTTCCCTACGAGGTGTTCCGCTGCGCCGACGGCCACCTGATCCTCGCGGTGGGCAACGACGGCCAGTTCGCCAGATTCTGCCGGGTCGCCGGGCGGCAGGAGTGGGCCGCCGATCCGCGTTTCGCGACCAATGCCGACCGCGTGCAGCACCGCGCGACGCTGGTGCCGCTGGTCGCCGCGGCGCTGCTCGGGCGCACGCAGCGCGCGTGGCTCGCGGACCTGGAAGCGGTCGGCGTTCCCTGCGGCCCGATCAACACGCTGGACCAGGTGTTCGCCGATCCGCAGGTCGCCGCGCGCGGCATGAAGCTCGACCTGCCGCATCCGCTGGCCGGCACCGTGCCGCAGGTGGGCAACCCGCTCAAGTTCTCGGCGACGCCGATCGCGTACGAGCGGGCGCCGCCGCTGCTCGGCGAACACACGGCGGCGGTGCTGCGCGAGCGCCTGGCGCTGTCCGGCGCCGCGCTCGACGCGCTCGTCGCGCGCGGCGTGGTCCAGGTGCGGGCTTGAATGCGGCGGGCGGCCTGACGCGCAGGCCGGTCTTCTGGCTCGCGTACGCGGCGCTCGCGCTCGCCGCGCTCATGGTCGCGTGGCGGCTGTTCCCGCTCGCGATTCCGCTGGTCCAGCTCGACGTCAAACTCGCCCGCGCCGAAGCGATTCAGCGCGCCGAGGCGATCGACGAGCGGCTGCACCTCGCTCCCGCCGGCGCGCGCTCCGCCGCGCGCTTTGCCGGCGACGCGTCGATCCAGAACTACGTCGAGCTCGAGGGCGGCGGCAAGGCGGCGTTCGCGGCGCTGGTCGCCGGCAGCGTCTACGCGCCGTACTGGTGGGAAGTGCGGCGGTTCAAGCCGGGAGAGGTGACCGAGGCGCTGATCCGCTTTCGTCCCGACGGGTCGCTCTACGGTTTCCACCAGGAGCTGCCCGAGTCGTTCGTCCCGGCCGACGCGGCGCGCCTCGCGCTGCCCGCCGACGCCGCGCGCCAGCTCGCGGAGGAGCGCGCCCGCGCCGACTGGGGCGTCGACCTCGCGCCCTACGCGCTGCTCGAGAGCTCGCAGCAGCAGAAGACCAGCGGCCGCGTCGATCACAGCTTCGTCTACCAGCGTGCTTCGGGCAACGTCGGCGATGCGCATTTCCGGCTGCGGCTCACCGTGACCGGCGACGCGCTGACCGGCGTGTCGCATTTCGCGCAGGTGCCCGAATCGTTCTTCCGCCGGTTCCAGGAGCTCCGCTCGGCCAACAACACGATTGCCGGCGCCGCGAGCCTCGCCGCCGGCCTGCTCTACGGGCTGGGCGGCTGCATCCTGGGCACGCTGTGGCTGCTGCGCCGGCACTGGCTGCTGTGGCGCCCCGCGCTGACGGCGGGGCTCGTCGTCGGCGGCCTGCTGGGCGCGATGTCGTTGTCGTCGGCGCCCGTCGCCTGGTTCGACTTCGACACCGCGCAGTCGGTCGACAGCTTCTGGGCGCGGCAGGTCGGCGTCGCCGCGCTGATGGCGTTCGGCGGCGCCGCCGGCTACGGCCTCGCTTTCATGGCGGCGGAGAGCCTGTCGCGGCGCGCCTTCGGCGACCATCCGCAGCTGTGGCGCGTGTGGTCGCGCGAGGCGGCGGCGACCTCCGGCGTGCTGGGCCGCACCGTCGGCGGCTACCTGTTCGTCCCGCTGGAGCTGGCGCTGGTCGCGCTGTTCTACTACGCGACCAACCGCTGGCTGGGCTGGTGGCAGCCGTCGGAGTCGCTGACCGATCCGAACATCCTGGGCGCCGCGATTCCGGCGCTGGCGCCGATAGCGCTGTCGCTGCAGGCGGGGTTCATGGAGGAGTGCGTCTTCCGCGCGGTGCCGCTTTCGCTCGCCGCGCTCGTCGGTGCGCGCTACGGGCACCGCCGGCTGGCGATCGGCGTCGCCGTCGTCGTCCAGGCGCTGATCTTCGGCGGCGCGCACGCCAACTACCCGGGGTTCCCCGCGTATTCGCGGCTGGTCGAGCTCACCGTGCCGGCGATGCTCTGGGCGCTGATCTTCCTGCGCTTCGGGCTGCTGCCGACGATCATCCTGCACGCCACCTTCGACCTCGCGCTGTTCGCGATTCCGCTGTTCCTGGTCGATGCGCCGGGCGGCGACCTGCAGCGGTTGCTGGTCGTCGGCGCGGGACTGCTGCCGCTCGCCGTCGTCGCCGTGCAGCGGTGGCGCGCGGGCGGCTGGGGCGAGCTCGCGGACGGCCA
>CAIWHR010000030.1 GCA_903912485.1 uncultured beta proteobacterium
CCGCCTCCTGGATCAGCAGCAGGTCGCTCGCCGCGGCGAAGCGCGCGAGGTCCGCGTCCCAGCCGGCGTCGCCGTTCTTGTGCAGGTTCCAGCTCAGCAGGCGCAGCGTCGGGCCCGGCAGCGGCTCGGCGCGGCGCTGCCCGCCCGCGGCCGCGGCGTCCCCGCCGCAGCGCAGCGAACGCCCGATCGCCGCGCCGTCGTCGTCGATGGCGAACGCCTGCTGCACCGGCGGGACCGTCGTGCACGCGGCGGCGAGCGCGATCAGCGCGGCGCCGAGGCTGCGGCGCAGAAAGTCGGTCGACGGCAACCGTGGACTCCTTCGTCAGTGCGCGCCGCGCCGTCCGACGGGTGTCGGCCGCGCTCCCCGGGGGCGGCGAACGTCGGGAGCACCGGGGCCGCTTCACCCTGCCGGGCACCGGCGCGCGTTCGCGCAAGCAGCGATTTAACCATACCGGGCGACGGCGCGGCGCCGGGGCCGCGCCGTCGCGGCAGCCCGGTTGCTTCCGCCGGCGTTTCCCCTCACGATGACGCATGCGGCGCGCTTTCGTCTTCCTGCTGACTGTCCTGCTCGCGTCCGCCGGGATCGCGGCAGCGCTCGCCCCGGCGGCGCGGGCGGAAGTCGACGCCTTGCTGTCGCGGCTCGAAGCGTCGGGCTGCGAATTCAACCGCAACGGCAGCTGGCACACCGCGGCCGAGGCCAGGCCGCACCTTCTGCGCAAGCTCGCGTATCTCGAAGACCGCGGCGCGGTGCAGACGGCGGAGCAGTTCATCGACCTTGCCGCGTCGAGCAGCAGCATGACCGGCGAGCCCTATCTCGTCCGCTGCGGGAACGGCGCCCCCGTCCAGAGCCGCGTCTGGCTGTCGGCGCAGTTGGCGGCGATGCGCTCGGCCGCGCGTGCGCCGGCGCCCGGCCCGAGGTGACCGCGGCGTTGCGGAAGGCCCCGCCGGAGCGCTCTTCGGCAGGGAGTGCGCGCGCGCGAGCTGAAGCCTGCCGGCCGCCCCGCCTTTGACGGGCGTCAACGCGACATCGCGTCCCGGGCGCGACAATGATTCGCTGCGGCGGAGGATGGGCTGGTGTCCGTCCGGCCCCGTCGACCGGCCGCCCCAGGCGGGTTTCGCTGATTGGCCGCGATCCCGGCGCCGCCGACGCAGCGCATTCCACCAAGCGAGGCTTCCCGATGGATCCGATCAAGCAGGCAACGCGCAGCTACGAAATCTCGACCAAGGTCGCGCAGATCTTCAAGCGGCGCATGGAGATCGCGCAGGAGCAGTACCGCGAGCGGATGAAAAAAGCCTGGAGCGCGAGCATCGCCGACATCGCGGCCACGCCCGTCTCCCCGTGGGACCTCTGGATGCAGGGCTGCAACTACGCGGTGGACGCCGCGCAGCGCTCGGTCCTGTTCTGGGACACGCTGCGCCAGCGCGGCAACAACTACCGCGAGCACAAGCGCCGCGGTCAGCCGCCGCTGCTGCACTTCGACTACGAGATGGTGCAGGACGGCCGCAAGTTCGCGCGCCCCGTCAACTACGCGCTGGTGCGCATCCTCCCGCCGAAGGGCGTCGTCATCGACGCGATGCGGCGGCCGTACGTGATCATCGACCCGCGTGCGGGTCACGGTCCGGGCATCGGCGGCTTCAAGGACGATTCGCAGGTGGGCGTCGCGCTGCACGACGGCCACCCGGTCTACTTCGTGATCTTCTTCCGCGACCCGGAGCCCGGCCAGACGCTGCTTGACGTCTGCACCGCCGAGCAGGCGTTCGTGCGC
>CAIWHR010000031.1 GCA_903912485.1 uncultured beta proteobacterium
ACGTCATGCGCTGTACACCTCGGCGCGAGAGCGCAATCCCGCGCGTTGGTCAGGCAACACGCGCAACTGGTCACCGATTGGCACCGTGACGCTCAATCCCGAGCGCGATTCGGTGGTCAGAGCGCACGCGGGTACACCCGAGATATTGCCTTTGGCTGCATGACTCAGGCGACAACTACCTTGACGCGCGCCGCACCCCAGAGGTCACCTTCCTGCTCGCTGCCGTACTGGAATCCGCCTGCAGCACGCTCAAGAGTTGCCTTGACCTCGCTGAGCGCCCAGTCAGTCATCCGCCACGTCCACGTCGACGTGTCTTTGTCGAACGCGACCACCTTGCCGGTGCGCTCGTCGACCAGTTTCCGGCGCTCACGCTTCGTTCCATAGTGCAGAACGTAGTCGCCGAACGTGATGTGCCCGTTGGCCGCCATGGTGTGTTTCGCGACGTGCGCGTCAGGCGTCTTCGGGTCGGCAAGGCCACCGCGTCCCTCGGTCGACAGAAGCCACCAGGCGAGCTTGCCCCCGTCGAGAGGGTAGAAGACCAGTAGACAGGCGGCAAGGCCTTTCTGACGGTCGTAGCCGCGCCCACGCTCGGCCCGGAGTACGGGGTAGCGTCCAGCCATCTTCGCGGCCAGGGCGGCGGCCTTCGCGGGCACGACTTCGCCGCCGCACCACCAGCGGGAGCCGGACGCGGTGTAGGCCTGCAGCAATTGCATGAGCGCGGTTTTTGACCGCGGGATGCGTAGGTCAAGGGCGGTTGCCAGGTCTGCCATGAGGGCTTCTCCAGTTGAGCCTCCGCGCAATGCGGACGGCGACAACCCTTGTAGCGACCGACGTTTCGGAGGGAGCCATGGGGCGTTGACCGGCGCCCAGCCGGGGGGTTGACACTGAGCCCATTGTTTTTTTTCGGAGGCTCCGAAAACAGGGTGCTATACGATGCATAGGTCAAATGCGTTTCTCTGTAACGCACGACCTGCGGCGCGCCAACGCCCGGCAAGACAGCAGCTCGGCTGCTGTTCAGCCGACGACCGCGTCAACGGTCGCTACATCGTCAGTCCTTCCTGCAACTGCGTTTATCGGTTAGCCACCGATGCCGTCGCGCATGGTGCGTGGCCAAGACCTCGCCTGCCATGTGCAGGAAGGGGCCGACTGGGGCCAATTCCCCGAACGTATTTTTGTTCGGGACCAATCCCGTCGGTCTACTTCATGTTTGAACGTCCCCGCGGCCACCGTGCCAACGGGCAACCCGTGCGATTGGGACATAGACGGTAGGTTGTTTGCTACCGGGAGCATTCGCTCTGTGAACCTCGGATTTGTCGTCCGGGGGGAGCTCTCGTCATGCTAGAAGCCTGTGCAACTCGGGCCGTCGGCGCGCTAACTGCATTCCGGTGATACGGAGCAGATGCGCGACGACTGAACACACGTAGTCAGGCTGGGAGATGCGAGGCGCCTGCAATTCAGGGGTGTCGTAGCACTCGGGCACGTACGAAACCAGGCTCGAACTGGTGGAGGGCCGTGCACGGTAGTGGTCGATGACTGGGGTCGCGCCCAGAGGTCGGCTGCATCGCCTGGAGCAAAAGCGTGTAATAGCCCGCGAGGGCTTTGTTCGATACGCAAGACCAACCTAGGGCCTTCAGTGCCTGGTGTTGTCTCTCTCTTTTCTTCGTGATCCACCGGCCTCTTTCTCGCGGAATGTCTCACCGCGCAGTGAGGCGACGCGGCAAGGCAATGCGAGGTGATGCGGTGGGGGATCTTCCGCCGCCGGCGGAGCGGACGTAAGCT
>CAIWHR010000032.1 GCA_903912485.1 uncultured beta proteobacterium
AGGGGCTCAAGGCGCCTGCCATGGGTCGATGGCCACCATCGCCAGCAGGATCAACTCGGTCCTGCCCTTCGCGGTCACGATGCGGCGGGCGTTGAGCACCATGCGCCGCGGGCCGAGGCCGGCATTGCCGTGCTGCGCTGCAGGATTTCGGTCAGCAAACTTTCGTGACCGGGGTCGAGATGCGGCACCAGCACGACGGCCATGCCGGTGTCCGCCGGGCAGGCGCGGAAGAACGCCTCGAAGGCTTCCAGGCCGCCGGCGGAAGCGCCGATTCCGACAATGGGAAAGGCCGCGACGCCCGCCCCCATGGCTTTGTCGACGGCTGCCGCCGGGGGCGGGCCGGCAAGCGAATCGCCCTGCCGCGATGGCCGGCCGGGGCGCTTGCTGCGGCGTTCGCTGGGCGGTGCCGACGCCATGACGACTATCTCTTGGTCGCGATCATAGGGAACCGTCAATCGTACACCCCGATGGAGGCCGCGGACCATCGCTTTGCCAATGGACCAGATCGTCGGCGAGCATGATAACTGCCGATTCCTTGCGAGAGGTCAATAGTCGCGACGTCGCAACTGTTATGTTGCCAGAGGGCGCGAGAAGCAGCGGTGTCCGTCCGCTCGAAATTTCTGTTCCGGATGCCTGCCGGTCGCCGACGAGGGGCGGTTCCATGCCAAGAGTCAAGACGGCCCGGATGCGTGGCCACTTCGGAGGCGACGGCTGGCCGGATGGGCAATGGCATCTGGCCGAAGTCCATGCGTTCGAGCGTCTTGGGCGGCACATCCTGTTCGATGTCAGTTCGATGAACTGCTACGAAACGACGCCCGTCGTGCATGCCGTGGTGGATGCCGTCCGTAGCAAAGCGGACGGTTCGGCGCAACTCGCCGGCGGGCGTTTTCCACGGCATCAGATCAAACAGGCCGTCCGGCAACTCCAGGACCGCGGCATCCTGCTTCCGGGTGCGCAATCCGTCCCCCGCGCCCGCCCCAAGTTGGCGAAACGTCTCGGCATCCGCCACCTCGAACTCATGGTGACCCATGCCTGCAACATGCGCTGCCGCTATTGCTACGGCAGCGACGACCGTGACGGGTGGCAGGAAGCCACCCATCTCTACGGCGCCCGCCAGGCGGGGATGACGTGGGAGACGGCCCGCAAAGGCATCGATTTTCTGTTCCAGGCGTCCGGCGCGCAGAAGGACCTCAGTGTCATCTTTTTCGGTGGCGAGCCGCTGGTGGAATTCGACCTCATCGTGCAGGTGGTCGCCTACGTGCGCGACAAGGAGCGCGAAACGGGCAAACAGGTCGGCTTTTCCGTCTCGACCAACGGCATCGGCCTGAGCCAGAAGGTAGTGGATTTCCTGCTCGCGGAGAACATCTCGTGCCAGATATCCATCGACGGTCCCCCTGCGATGCACGACAGGAACCGGGTATTGGCCACTGGCCAGGGATCCTACGACCGGGTGATGCTGGGCGTGCAACGCCTGATCGACAAGCGGCCCGGAAGGGTGCCGGCCCGAGTGACGGTGACCGCCGGCCAGGTGGACCTGCCGGCGGTGGCGGATCATCTGATGAGCCTTGGCTTCGGCTCCATCCACATCGAACCCGTCATCGGTACGGCCGGAGCGCTGTCATTGGGCAATGCCGATTTGCAGCAATTCGAGACGCAGACCGAACATCTCGCCCACTATCTCGTTCGACGGATCAAAGACGGCCGCATCTTCAATTTCTCGAACCTGGTGCGGCACGTGCGCCAGATTCGGGTCGTCGATCAGCGCCTGGCACATTTCTGCGGCGCGGCGCGGACCTACGTTGCCCTGGCGCAGGACGGCGCGTTCTACCCCTGCCACCGCTTCGTCGGCATGGCGGAATACCGGATGGGCGATCTGGAGCAGGGCTTCGACGACACGCTGCAGCGCCGCATCCTGGACCTGACGGTGGATGACCGGCCCGAATGCCGGGAATGTTGGGCGCGCTACCTGTGCGGCGGCGGCTGCTGGAAACACAGCGTGGACGTTCATGGTGATCTGGCCAGATCCGATCTGGAGTCGAGTTGCCGGTTGATCCGGCACCAGATCGAGTGCGCGATGGCCATCAACGGCGCCTTGAAGGTGAGCGACAAGGAGTTGCTGAGCGAGGCCTACGAGCGCACCGCGGAGCCGTACAGGATATCGGAGCAAGGGAGGCAATCATGAAAAGACGCAAAGTCCTGCTTTGGCTGTCCAAGGCCGCAGGGGGTTACTTCGGAGCGGCCGCGGCGGGCACGATCCCGCAATTGCTGATGATCAACACCGTTCGCCTGGGGGAGGCGCAGGCGCAAACCGGCAACGACGTGCCGGGATTGTGCCCCGGGGAATTTTGCCCGACCGACGGAGCGAGTGGCCCCTGCGTCACGGACACTTGTGCCACACGGGACAAATGCGAACCCGGTGATGCCGGCCATACCTGCTACGTCAGCGACACCTGCGACATCGACGAATCAGGCGATTGCCGCGGCGATGCCTGCACCGTCGACTCGTCAGGAGCATGCAGCGCGGACACCTGCGCCACGGACAACTCCGGAGGCTGCATCTCCGATTCCTGCACCTCGGACAAATCCGGCAAGTGCAGAAGCGACGTGTGCGTTTCGGATTCGTCCGGCGATTGCAGCTCCGATCAGTGCAACGAAGACAAATCGGGTGCCTGCGCCGGTGATTCGTGCGACGCCGATAATTCCGGTAATTGCAGCTCCGATCAGTGCAACGAAGACAGATCGGGTGCCTGTCGCTCCGACCGATGCAATATCGACAAGTCGGCGCCCTGCACCGGCGACGTTTGCGTGAACGACTCCTCCGGCGACTGCATCAAGGATGTCTGCGTGGTCGACAACTCGGGCAGTTGCGACACCGATTTGTGCCGGCAGGATTCCGGTGGGCCATGCTCCAGTGATGTTTGCGCCAGCGACATCACGCCACCTTCCCGCGCCGATGCGGGCATGAGCCGGGCACTGCGCTGGCTGTACCGCGTGGCGATGCTCCTGCTGGCCTTGAACCTGGCTCCGGACGATGCCTTTGCCGCCACGGTCATAGATGCCAGTGACGCGATGTTCGGTACCGCCCCCAGCTTCCAGACCGCCCAGACGATAACCGTACCCAATCCCATGGGTGCTTTCATTCGGGACTGCGACGGCGATGGCATCGACGAAGCCGACACCAACGGCGACGGCAACTGTGCCGGCGACCCGAAGCTTCTGGATTACAACGGGGATGGCTCCCGTGAGCTGCCGGCGGGGACACCGTTTTCCGGCACGTTTCAATTCCGGTGCGTGGGCGTGTCTTCGGACATCGCGCTGGTCACGACCGGGCCGGTGGCGCTCCATTCGGCGGGGGGCGCGGGTATCTATGGTGCCGTGTTCGCGGCCGGTGACTTCGCCTTGACCGCGATCGACAAGATCGACCTGAAGACCAGCTCGTGGATGGCGGATGAAGGTCGAACCCTGACGTTTCGTACCGGTCTCGCCGGTGTGGTCGACCAGGCGCAGCACGACTACAGCGAGACCGGATTGCCCAATCTGAGCTATGCCGGCGCCTGCGGCGCGACTCCCGGATCTGGCGGCCAACCCATTCCCAGTGTCAGCGCTTGGGGATTGGTGTTCTTGCTGTTGGTTCTTAGCGTGGTGGCGTGGCGTTGGGGCGGATTGCGCAAGGTCCGTGCGCAGCACTGAACGCGAGTTCCCGAAGAATCCGAAGGCCCTTTCAGCCATCGCGCTTCGGCAGGCCGGCCAGTGCCGCGTGCGCAATCGTCAGAAACTAAACCACGGCCTCCCGCTTATCGCGGTCGTCATCCTCGCTGCAGGTCACCCGCGGCAGCCGGTCCCGCACGCCGGCCATGCTGCTTGACGCCGTCCAGCAGACACCACCGTCGCATCACCGTCAAGGCGGTCGGTCCCTGTTACACCTCCTATGAGGGCGAACCAATCGAAGGCGACGTGGCCTTGACCGACATCGACACCGACTTGGGGGGGCACGTCGACGGTGACCTGTCCCGGCGCCAACGAAACCCGGCCGATACCCCCGGATCCCCAGAGCACGTTCGAATTCGCGCTCCGTGCCAAGAATGGAGCCAACCTCGTCGTCGGCGACCGGCGCGGCTACTCGAGCTATACGCTGCCGGAGCGGTGACAGCGCGGGGATGGCCCCTGCGTTTCTCGTTTCGCCTGTCGGTGCCGGGAGTTGGCTGCGAGCGATGGCGGAAGCGAATCCCGGCTACTGGCAGACGGTGCCGGGGGCGACGAACACCTGCCGCGTGATCGCCTTGGTCTGCGAAGTGCCGCTCACCGTGTAGGCAAACGTCGCGGCGTTGCCGTCGGCGAAGCTCGCCGTCGCGGTGCCGACTTCGGTTTCCACCACGGCGTTCTGGTTCCACGGCATCAAGTTGAACGGCGGGCCGCCGACCGTCGACACCGGCCC
>CAIWHR010000033.1 GCA_903912485.1 uncultured beta proteobacterium
CCACGCGCTCGGCCAGCGCGAGGTCGCCCAGCGCCAGCGCGTCGCGCAGCTCCCCGGGCGTGCCGGCGATGCCGACCAGAAACTTCTGCAGCAGCAGCGTGTAGAGGTCGCTGTTGCCCGCGCACTGGCGCAGTCCTCGCGCCACGTCGACGCCGTCGACGCGCAGCGCCTCCCCGCCCGCCGCCGGCGTGCCCCAGCGCGCAAGGCATCGGTGCAGCGCGTCGGGATCGATCGGCTTGGCGAGGTGCTCGTTCATGCCTTCGGCCAGGCACTGGTTGACCTCCTTGATCGAGACGTGCGCGGTCAGCGCGATGATGGGCAGGTTCCGGAAGCGGTCCTGCCGGCGCAGCGCCAGCGTCGCCTGATGTCCGTCCATGACCGGCATCTGCAGGTCCATCAGCACCAGCGACCAGGGCAGCGGGTCGGGCGCCGCCTGCAGCATGTCGCAGGCCTGCCGGCCGTCTTCGGCCACCGACACGCGCACCCCCATCGACGTCATCAACTCCATGGCGATCTGCCGGTTGATTTCGTGGTCTTCGACCAGCAGCACCCGCATGCCTTCCAGCGCGCCGGCGGCGGGGGCCGGCACCGAGGCGGCGACGGGCGGCGCCGGCTCGGGAAGGATGATTCCCGCCAGCGCATCCCACAGGCGGGACTGCGTCACCGGCTTGTCGAGAAACGCCGTGGCGCCGGCGCGTGACCCCGCGGCCCTGACTTCGTCGGCGCCGAACGCCGTGACCATCAACACCGCGGGGAGGTGCGCCAGCGCCATTTCGTGGACGATACGACGCGTCGCCTCGACGCCGTCGACGCCCGGCATGCGCCAATCCATCAGCACCGCGCCGAAGGGGTCGTCGCCATCGGCGGCCCGCAGCGCGGCCATGCCCTGCGCGCCGTCGGCGGCGACGACGGCGCGCAGGCCCAGCGCCGACAGCTGCTCGGTGAGTATCTGGCGGGCATCGGCGTTGTCGTCGACGACCAGCACGCGCAGGCCGCGCGCCGCCTCGCGCTGCACCGCCGTGTGGCGCACCTGGTCCGACTGCCCGAACCAGCCGGAAAAACGGAACACGCTTCCCCGGCCTTCCGTCGATTCGACGCCGATGCTGCCATCCATCATCTCGACGAAGCGCTTGCAGATCGCCAGGCCCAGGCCGGTGCCGCCGAAGCGGCGCGTGGTCGACGTGTCGGCCTGGGTGAAGGGGTTGAACAGCTGGCCGCACTGCTCCGGCGTCATGCCGATGCCGGTGTCCTCGACCGTGACCGTCAGCTCGACCCTCGCGTCCTGTCGCTGCGAGACGGCGATGTTGACCTTGACCTGCCCGCGCTCGGTGAACTTGATCGCGTTGGCGAGCAGGTTGGTCAGCACCTGCGCGAAACGCGTCGCATCGCCCAGCAGGATTTCCGGCACCCCGGGCGCGATGCGGATCAGGAACTCCAGCCCCTTGTCGTGCGCCTCGCGCGACACCAGCGCGGTCACGCCCTCGAGCACGTCGTCGAGCCAGAACGGCGCCACTTCCAGGCGCATCTTGCCGACTTCGAGCTTGGAGAAATCGAGAATGTCGTTGATGACCCGCAGCAGTTCGGTGCCCGAGCGGTGGATCTTCTGCACGTAGTCGCGCTGCCGGGGCGACAGCTCGGTCTTCAGCGCCAGGTTCGACAGACCGATGACCGCGTTCATCGGGGTGCGGATCTCGTGGCTCATGTTGGCCAGGAACTCGCTCTTGGCCTTGTTGGCCTCTTCGGCGTCGTCCCGGGCGGCCTGAACCACGTCGCGCTGCGCCGCCAGCGCCTCGGCCTGCCTGCTCGTCTGCAACAGCAGATCGTGCGTGACGCGGTTGCGTTCGATGATTTCCAGGGCGAGCGCGATCAGCGGCAGCACCTGCTCGAGCAGCGCTTCCTCCCGATCGTCGGCAGACGCGACGCGCGCCATTTCGATCACCGCCAGCACGGTGCCGGACACGCCGCATACGGGGATGATCCGAACGCGGCACGGCGCGCTGTCGACCAGCGCCGACCGGACGCGCAGGCTGGCGTCGTCGATCCCGTCGATCACGATGGGCGTGGCGCTGCGCGCGCACTGGCCGAGCAGGCCCTCGTCCGGAGCGAAGTCCGGCACCAGAGCGTCGGGACTGGCGACGCCGAAGCCGCCCTGAAAGCGGTACCTGCCCGACGTCTGGTCGAGCACGTAGAGCAGCCCCACTTGCGCGCCGGTCAGCGGCGTCAGCTGCGCCATCAGCGTGTCGGCAAACTCGCCCAGGCGCTCGATCGCCTGCAGGCTCAGCCCGATGCCGGCCGAGCTGGTCTTGACCCATTGCAGCGTCGCCGCGTCGCGCGCGCCCCGCTGCAAGGTTTCGATCGAGCGCGCCATGGCGCCGACCTCGTTCTGGAAATCGGTGTACGGCACGACGACGTCGAGCCTTCCTTCCGCCAGGTTTTCGATGCTGTGGCGCAGGCGTTCCGAGGGCCGGCGCACCGTGGTGCCGAGCAGCAGCCCCGAGCCCAGCGCGGTCAGCAGGCCCAGCACGAGGACGCCCGCGGTCAGGCGTTCGGCCCGGGCAGAATAGCTTTCGGCGTCCGCGGCCGCCTGCCTCGCCGAGGCCTCCTTGTGGCGCACCAGACTGGCCATCAGCTGGTCGGCGGCGTCGAACACGCGCACGTTCTCCGGGCTGGCCAGGAACGCGGCGATGTCGTCGTTGCGAAAGCCGCCGTCCCTGGCCAGCAGCGCCAGCGCGTGGTCGACGTTGCTCATGTAATCGCCCAGCATGGCGCGGATGTCGGCCAGCAGCCGCCGGCCTTCGGGCCGGAAGAACACCTTGTCGCTTGCGTCCAGCGAGTGGCGCAGCCGCATCCGGTCGTCGTCGAGATGCGCGCGCGCCACCTCCCGGCTGGCGGCGTCCGGAGCCAGGATCATCTGCCGCAGCGTGCGGCCGACCTCCATCAGGTGGATGTTGGCTTCCTTGATGTCCGAAATGCCCTGCAGCTCGAACGCATACATGCGGCTGATCTCTTCGGATTGCCGGTGGCCGTTGTAGATCGCGTACAGCCCGGTGAAGACGACGACCAGGACCATCGACCCCAGGCCCAGCGCCAGCTTGGTGTCGATCCTCAGGCGTTCGAGGGCGTGCAACAGCGCGTTCATGACCAGACTCCCGATGCAAAGGAACCGCCGGCGTCGCCCGGGCAGTCACGGCCCGCTTGCGCAAGCCCCGAGGCGGGGAAGAGGAGCGTCACCGCCGTGCCGCTGCCGAACTCGCTTTCGATCTCGACGCGGCCGCCGTGGAGTTCGACGATCTCCTTGACGATGCTCATGCCCAGCCCGGTGCCGGGAAACTGGCCCGAGGTGTCGGCGCGATAGAAGCGTTCGCACACGTGCGCGCGCTGCTCGGGGGTCAGGCCGATCCCGTGATCGACGATCCGGATCGCCACCGTGTCCGCCGCGTCGGCGCCGCGCTGCGGGACGACGGTGATCTCGACCTCGCCGTCGTCGGGCGAGTACTTGTACGCGTTGCTGAGGATGTTGGTGACCGCCTGCGCCGTCTTCTTCTGGTCGCAGACGATCGCCACCTCCTGCTCGGGCGCGCTCACCGCGGGCGGGTTGCGCCCCGGGGGAGGCTTGAATCCGGCGACGATGTCGCGCAGCAGGTCCTGCACCGTGCTGCGCTGGAGCACGAAATCCTTCCCCCGCCGCGCTTCGATCCGCGAGAGGTCGAGCAGCTCGTTGATGATCGACGCGACGAACTGCGCGCGGGCGTAGATGATCGACAGGTACTCCCGGCGGCTGGCCGCGTCCGGATCCTGCGTCAGCAGCACCTCGGCGAACCCGAAGATGCTGGCGATCGGCGTGCGCAGCTCGTGCGCCGCCGTCGCCAGGAACTCGCTCTTCATCGCGTCGACTTCCGTCTCGTGGGTCACGTCGCGGAAGTAGACGATCTGCGAGACGGTCGCCGACCCGGAGGGCTGCAGCAGCACCTCGAGCACCCGCTTGCCGGCCAGCGCGGGCTCGATCAGCGTCCGCTGCCGGGCGCCCTGCGGCGATACCGCTTCGCGCAGCGCCGCGACGCCGCGGAAAGCCGCGTGCGGCGCGCAGCATCCGGCCAGCGCCGCCGAGAACGCGGCCTCGTCCATCCCGTGCAGCTGCGCCTCGTCGAGACCCGTCATCCGCGTGAACGCGGGATTGGCGCCGCTGACGCGGCGCGCCGCGTCGAAGGAAACGAAGCCGTCCGGGCTGAGGGCGAAGATCGCGGCCAGCTGCGCGGCGCGGTCGGTCGCCTCGGCCTCGACCCGGCGGCGCTCGGTCACGTCGGTGTGCGAGCCGGCCATGCGCACGGCGGTGCCGGCAGCGTCGAACTGCGCCTTGCCGCGGCTTTGCACCCACTTGTAGGATCCGTCGCGGCAGCGCAGCCGGTGTTCGGCCAGGAACAGCTCGGTGTCGCCGCGCAGGTGGCGTTCGACGGCGCAGCGGAGCGCCGCCGCGTCGTCGGGATGGATGCGCTCGAACCACTCGTCGACCCGGGGGGCGATGTCCGCGTCGGCGTAGCCGAGCATCGTCTTCCAGCGTTCGGAAAAGTAGATCTGCCCGGTGGCGGGGATCCAGTCCCAGATGCCGTCGTTGGCGCCGCGGTTGGCGAGCTGCCAGCGTTCCTCGCTGTCGACCAGCGCCCTCTGCATCTGCTTGCGCACGGTGATGTCGCGCGCGAAGCCGACGGTGCCCAGGACCTCGCCCCCGGCCGAAACCACCGGCTTGCGGTAGGTCTCGACCCACCGCTCCCCGTCGCCGTCGGGGAGCGATTCCTCGACGGTCCTTTCGCTGCCGCTTCGCACGACGGCCCGGTCGCCCTGGCGGTGCGCCTCGGCCAGTGCGGGGGGCCAGACGTCGGCATCGGCCAGCCCCACCACGTCGTCGGGAGCGAGGCGGCCGCAGGCCCTGGCAAACTCGCGGTTGACGGCGAGAAAGCGGCCTGCCGCGTCCTTGAGCCAGAACAGGAAAGGCAGGTTGTCGAGCGTGGCGCGGAGGTAGAGTTCGCGCACCCGCAGCGCCTCGGTCGCGACCTTGCGCTCGGTGATGTCGATGCGGTTGCCGACGATGTAGCCGCTCGGCGTGCGGTACTCGATGATCAGCAGCCACCGCCCGTCGGCGAGCCTTTGCTCGATCAGTTCGCCGTCGGCGCCGCGGTGCTGGCGGACACGGTCGGTCACCCACTCGTCGACGCGGCCGGACGCCTCGGGATACTGCCCTCTTTCGGCGCCGCCGCGGATGATGGCCTCGAACGACGCGCCGGGCACGATGAGGTCGACGCTGTCGTGGTAGAAGCGGCGGTAGGATTCGTTGCAGAGCAGCAGCCGGTCGTCCTGGTCGTAGATGGTGAAGCCCTGCGCCATGCTGTCGACGGCTTCGCGCAGCAGGCTCTCGGCGCGTTCGGCGGTCTGCTTGGCGGCGGCGAGCTGGGCGGTGCGCCTCTCGACTCGCGATTCGAGTTCGGCATACGACGCGGCCAGCCGGTCGACCATGGTGTTGAACGCCCGGGCCAGGCGGTCGAACTCGACTTCGCCGCTTTCGGGGATCCTGACCTCCGGACGGCCGGACGCCGCGATCTCCTCGGCGGCGGCGGTGAGATCGCGAGTCGGCGCCGCCAGCGACCGCGCCGCGAACCTTGCGACGGCGGCGACCAGCGCGATCGCCAGCGCGGCCGCCGTGGCGAACGCCGCGAGCAGGTAG
>CAIWHR010000034.1 GCA_903912485.1 uncultured beta proteobacterium
GCGTGCTGGCCGCGGCGGCCGTTTCACGCTATGGTGATAAATTCCCTTTCCGCGCCCGCGGGCTTCGCCCCGGGCCGGCCTTTCCTGGAGAATCGCAATGCGTTTTCGTTTCGATCGCGCGCGCCTGGCCGCCGCCGCGCTGCTGGGCCTCGCACTGGTCGCACCCGTCGCCGCGCAGGCCGCCGAAGTCGTCCTCTACTCGTCCAACAACGTCGACGCGATCAAGGTCGTCACCGAACTCTTCGGCAAGAAGCACCCTGACATCAAGATCTCGACGGTGCGCGCGGGCACCGGCGCGCTGATGCAGCGGATGAAGGCCGAGGCGGGCAATCCGCTGGGCGACATCGTCTGGTCGGGCGGCGTCGCGACGCTCGGCGCGTCGAAGGAGCTGTTCGCGCCGTACAAGTCGCCCGAGGCGGCGGCGGTCCCGGCGGCGTACCGCGGTCCAGACGACCTCTGGATCGGCGTCAACCATCACCTGATGATCATCATGGTGAACGAGAAGGCGCTCAAGGGGATGCCGGCGCCGAAGACCTGGGCCGATCTGTCCGATCCGCGCTGGAAGGGCAAGGTCATCGTCGCCGACCCCGAACGCTCGGGCACCGCCTACGCCGCGCTGTACGGCATCAACGAGATCCTCGGCAAGGACGGCCTGGCCAAGCTCGCGCAGAACGTCACCGTCACGCCGAGCTCGTCGGCCGTCTACGAAGGCGTGTCCAAGGGCGAGTTCCCCGTCGGCATCACGCTGGAGACGGCGGCGTACGAATACGTCGCCGGCGGCCAGAAGGAGATCCGCATCGTCTACCCGACCGAGGGTGCGGTGCTGCTGTCCGAAGGCATGGTCATCATCAAGGGCGCGAAGCACCCCGCCGAAGCGCAGAAGCTCTACGACTTCCTCGCCTCGCGCGAGGCGCAGGAGGAGCTCTTCAAGGCGGTCTATCGCCGGCCGATCCGCCAGGACATCGACGTCTCCAGGCTGTCGACGCTGCCGGCGATCTCGGCGGTGAAGACCATCGCCATCGACGAGAGCCGGGCCGCCGCCGCGCAGCCCGCGTTCTTCGGCCTCTGGAAGGCCGCCCTCGCCGCGGTCAAGTAGGGAGCCGCATGCGCGTCCGCCTGGAGGGCATTGCCCAGAGTTACGGGTCGCATCGGCTGTTCGGCGGACTCACGCTCGACATCCCGTCGGGCGAGCTGTTCACGCTGCTGGGGCCTTCCGGCTGCGGCAAGACGACGCTGTTGCGCATGCTCGCCGGCTTCGTCGCGCCCGACGCCGGGCGCATCCTGTTCGGCGACCGCGACGTCACCGCGCTGCCGGCGCACAAGCGCGGCGTCGGCATGGTGTTCCAGGACTACGCGCTGTTCCCCGACCGCTCGATCCTCGCCAACGTCGTCTACGGGCTGGACGCGCGCGGCATTCGCCGCGACGAGGCGCGCGCGCGGGCGCTGGCGATGCTCGATCGCGTCGGCCTCAAGGACCTGGCCGATCGCCCGCCGGGCGCGTTGTCGGGCGGGCAGCGGCAGCGCGTCGCCACCGCGCGCGCGCTGGTCATCGGCCCCGAGCTGCTGCTGCTCGACGAGCCGCTGTCGGCGCTGGACGTGAAGCTGCGCGTCGAGCTGCGCGCGCTGGTGCGCGAGCTGCAGCAGGAGGCGCGCATCACGACGGTGTTCGTCACCCACGACCAGGAGGAGGCGCTGTCGCTGTCCGACCACGTCGCGGTGATGGACCACGGCC
>CAIWHR010000035.1 GCA_903912485.1 uncultured beta proteobacterium
CGCCGTTGCCCGGGGTCGTCGACGGCGTCAAAGTGATCGTACTCGTGGCAATCTTGGTCTCTCCCGCAGCCGTCGCGGTAATCGTGCCGCCAGACTGGATGATGCTGGCAACCCACTGCGTTGCCTGAGTGGGTAGAACCAGCTCGGCCGCAGTCGGAAGAGATCCCTTGACCTGGAAATATTCAGAAACGGCAACCTTGCCCGCCGAAGCCTGCAACATGACCTCGCTGACCTTGGCTCGCACGGTGTAGTCCTGGTACGCCGGCAGCGCAATGGCCGCCAAGATACCGATGATCGCCACGACGATCATCAGTTCGATAAGGGTAAAGCCTTGTTGTAGACGTTTCATTTCATGATCCTTGGCCAGGTTGAATAAGCGGAAGCAACCAAAGCTCCCGGCACTGCGTTAACGTTAATGCAAGGAGTGTGCCAGAATCCGGTACGG
This sequence comes from uncultured beta proteobacterium, assembly GCA_903912485.1. Lineage (GTDB taxonomy): Bacteria > Pseudomonadota > Gammaproteobacteria > Burkholderiales > Casimicrobiaceae > CAIWHR01. Next base: position 446 of record CAIWHR010000035.1, read on the forward strand.
CGATCCCGTTCCCCTACCCATCAAGTAGCCCATTGATATTGCTTCGATGTTTCCAATTCCCGTCATCTGCCGTGGCTGCCGCCTATGCATTTCCGGCGAACTCGCTCAGCGTCTTGGGTTTAGATCCTGACCAATCGGGCACGCCGAAGTGACGCGGCACGTCACTTCGGCGATGCACGGGACCCAACGTCCATGCGAGAACCAAAGAACTGGCGATTCCTAGAAACCAATACAGGACAAGCGCGATAAGCGAATGAGCACTCTTTCGCCAGAAATCACGAAGGAACCACCCTCCCGTCCTTCTGAAACACCAGCCGCGCCCCCGCAATTTCCACCGCATCGCCCGACTGCAGCAGCACCCCCTCCGCCGGCACCGGGATGCCGTTGACCTGCGGCGCGTCGGCGCCCTCGGCGAGCACCAGCCGGTGCCCGTCGTCGGCCCGGCGCACCGCGACGACCTGCACGCCGATGCGCCCGATCAACGCTTCGTCTCCCGTCAGCACCAACCTCCGGCCGGCGCTGGGGCCGGACAGCACCCGCAACACCGGCCCGGCCGGCGCCCGTGCCGTGGCATGAGGCGGTGGCGGGGAGTTCGCCGAGGGAAGCCCGTCCGGTGCGTGGTTGGCGGGCGCACGAACCTCCGCCCCCCCGACGTCAGGTGAATCGGCCAATCCGGGTTGCGACAGCCACGACTGGACGCTGGCGGCCGGAATCGGCACCGCACTCGCTTCGCTTGGCGTCGGCGAGCCGTTCTGCTCCGCTTCGGCCGAAACCCCGCCCGGCGCTGCGGGCACAGGACCGACCGCCGCGTCGCCCGCCCCGCCCCCCGGCTCCGCCCCCGCCACCTCGCCGGCCGGCTCCCCCGCGGTCTCGCGCCGCAGCACCGGCGGCACCACCCTGTTGGCATCGGCAAAATAGAGCAGCTTCTGCTGGCCGATGTCGATCCGGTCGCCGTCGTGCAGGAAGTGCCTGGCCGTCCGCTTGCCGTTGACCAGCGTGCCGTTGGTGCTGCCGAGATCCTCCATCACCGTGCCCGCAAGCAGCCTGACGAAGACGGCGTGGGCGCCGCTGACCGCGGCGTAGGGGAGGCAGACGTCGCTGGTCGGGCGGCGCCCGACGGTCACCCGTTCGCGCTCGAGCGGGATGTCGAGCGTCGAGCTGTCGGCCAGGAACAGCACCAGCTTGCCCGGGGCGCGCATCAGCCCCGCTTCGCCAGCCACCGCTGCACCCAGCCGGTCGATCCCAGGAACCCCTGCGGTATGCCGACCAGCACCACCGAGACGTTGTCGCGGCCGCCGTTGCGGTTGGCGAGGTCGACGAGTTCGCTGGCGGCGTCCGGAAGGCTGGCGCGGCGGCGCATCAGGATCGAGCCGATGACGTCGGCGTCGACCATGTCGGTGAGGCCGTCGGAGCACAGCAGGTAGATGTCGCCGGCGTCGACCCGATACTCGATGATGTCGACCGGCGCCGACGCGTCGATGCCGAGCGCGCGCGTCACGAGGTTCTTGTTCAGCGAGTACTTGGCGCGCTCGGGCGTCAGCATGCCGCTGTCGATCTGCTCCTGCAGCAGCGAGTGGTCGCGCGTCAACTGCTCGAACTTGGGGCCCCGCAGACGGTAGCAGCGCGAGTCGCCGACGTGCCCGATCGCCGCACGGTTGCCGCAGAACACGCTGGCGACGACGGTCGTCCCCATGCCGGCGCAGTCGGGGCGGGTCTGCGCGGTGTCGTAGATGGCCTTGTTGGCGGCCGCGATCTGCTGCTGCAGCAGCAGGGCGGCGTGCGTGAGGCCGGTGCTGCTGTCGACCTTGGTCAGGTCACGCCGCGCGTTGAGCTCGGGCAGCATGTTGGTCGTGATCACTTCGACGGCGATGCCGCTCGCCACCTCGCCGGCGTTGTAGCCGCCCATGCCGTCGGCGAGCACGGCGAGCCCCGCCGCGCCGTCGACGAACACGGCGTCCTCGTTGTGCGGCCGCACCATCCCCACGTCGGACAGGCTCGCGACATCGAGCAGCACGTTTTCGGTCATGAACTGGGTCCCGGTCGGCACGGCGGCCCGCTGCGGGCCGCCCCAATCCACGAGTGTAGCGGCACGCGGCGAATCGCGCGAGCGGGTTGCGGCAAGTGCACGACCCGGTTTACGCGCCTGCCCGCCCCCGTCGGCTCAGCGCGACGCCGACGCCGACGACCAGAACGATGCCGGCAATTGGCGCGAGGTAGTGGAGCTGGGGAAAGCTGGCGTCGATCCAGGGCTTGACGGCGGTGTCGGCGACGGCGATCTCGCCGGCGATGAAGCCGAGCAGCCCGCCGCCGGCGATCACCAGGATCGGGAAGCGCTCGATCAGCTTCATGATCAGCTGGCTGCCGACGACGACCAGCGGGATGCTGACCACCAGACCGAACACCAGCAGGACGAGGCTGCCCTTCGCCGCGCCGGCGACGCCGATCACGTTGTCGACGCTCATCACCAGGTCGGCGACGATCACGGTCTTCACCGCCGAGAACAGCCGGTCGCTGGCGTGGATGTCGTGCTCGCCGTCGTCGCCCTCGTTGATGAGGCCGATGCCGATCCACAGCAGCAGCGCCGCGCCGGCGAGCTGCAGGTACGGCAGCGTGAGCAGCGCGACGGCGAAGAAGGTCAGGATGACGCGCAGCACCACCGCGCCGATCACGCCCCAGAAGATGCCGAGCGTGCGCTGGCGGTGCGGCAGGTTGCGGCAGGCGAGCGCGATCACCACCGCGTTGTCCCCCGACAACAGGATGTTGATGACGATGATTTCCATCGCCGCCACCCAGAACTGGGGCGTCGCGAATTCCAATCAGGTTCCTTCGTTGTTCCCCGTGCGACGGTGGCCCCGGGTTTCGCCTTCGGCTCCACGCCGGGCCGCGAATCGCGCAGCCCGGCGTCGATCGACGGTCAGAGCACCGACCTCAGCAGCGTTCCCATCTCGGCCGGATTGCGCGTCACCTTGATGCCGCAGGCTTCCATGATCTCGAGCTTTTCCTGCGCCGTGCCCTTGCCGCCGGAGATAATCGCGCCCGCGTGACCCATCCGCTTGCCCGCGGGGGCGGTGACGCCGGCGATGAAGCCGACGACCGGCTTCTTCATGTTGTCCTTCGCCCACAGCGCCGCGGTTTCCTCGTCGGTGCCGCCGATCTCGCCGATCATCACCACCGCGTCGGTGTCGGGGTCGTCGTTGAACATCCTGAGGAAGTCGATGTGCTTGAGCCCGTTGACCGGATCGCCGCCGATGCCCACCGCGGTCGACTGGCCGAGGCCCAGTTCGGTCAGCTGCCCGACCGCTTCGTAGGTCAGCGTGCCCGAGCGCGACATCACGCCGATGCGGCCCTTCATGTGGATGTGGCCGGGCATGATGCCGATCTTGATCTCGTCGGGAGTGATCACGCCGGGGCAGTTCGGCCCCAGCAGCAGCGTCTTCCTGCCCAGCATCCGATGGCGGGTGCGGACCATGTCGCGCACCGGGATGCCCTCGGTGATGCAGACGACCAAGTCGAGCCCGGCGTCGACCGCCTCGTCGATCGCCGCCGCGGCGAACGGCGGCGGCACGTAGATGACGCTGACGGTCGCGCCGGTGGCCTCCTTCGCCTCGCGCACCGACGCGTAGATCGGGATGCCCTCGAAGTTCTCGCCGGCCTTTTTCGGGTTCACGCCGGCGACGTAGCAGTTCTGTCCGTTCGCGTAGTCGCGGCACATCCGGGTGTGGAACTGCCCGGTCTTGCCGGTGATCCCTTGCGTGATCACCTTGGTGTTCCTGTTTACCAGTATCGACATGACATTTCCTTTGGTCGCGGGTTGGGCGTCGAGTGCGGGGCGGGCCCGGCGGCGCTGCGCGCCGGGGGCCGGACGCTCAACCTTTCTTCGCCGCGGCGACGACCTTCTCGGCCGCCTCCGCCATGTTGTTTGCGGTGATGATCGGCAGGCCCGAGTCGGCGAGGATCTTCTTGCCGATGTCGTCGTTGGTGCCCTTCATCCGCACGACCAGCGGTACGCCGAGCGACACCGCCTTCGATGCAGCGACGATGCCCTCGGCGATGGTGTCGCACTTCATGATGCCGCCGAAGATGTTGACGAGGATCGCCTTGAGTCCCGGGCTCTTCAGCATGATCTTGAAGGCTTCGGTGACCTTCTCCGCGGTCGCTCCGCCGCCGACGTCGAGGAAGTTGGCGGGCTCGCCGCCGTAGAGCTTGATCGTGTCCATCGTCGCCATCGCGAGCCCGGCGCCGTTGACGAGGCAGCCGATGTCGCCGTCGAGCGAGATGTACGAGAGGTCGAACTTCGACGCCGCGATCTCGGCGGGATCCTCCTCGTCGAGGTCGCGCATCTCGACGATCTCCGGGTGCCGGAACAGCGCGTTGGAGTCGAAGTTGAGCTTGGCGTCGAGCGCGATCACGCGCCCGTCGCCGGTCAGGACCAGCGGATTGATCTCGGCCAGCGACGCGTCGGTCTCGTCGAACGCGCGGTAGAGCCCCTGCAGCACCGTGCGCGCGGCGGGGAGGCTCGCCTCGGGGATGCCTATCTTGCGCGACACGTCGTCGGCCTCGGCGTCGGTCAGGCCCTTGTCCGGGTCGATGAACACCTTGTGGATCTTCTCCGGCGTCCTGGCCGCGACCTGCTCGATGTCCATCCCGCCTTCGGAGCTCGCCATCAGGCAGACGCGCTGCGTCACCCGGTCGACGACCATGCCGACGTAGAGCTCGTTGCGGATGTCGGCACCCTCCTCGATCAGCAGCCGCCGCACCTTCTGCCCCGCGGGGCCGGTCTGGTGCGTGACGAGCTGCATGCCGAGGATCTCGCCCGAGAGCTTCCTCACCTCGTCGATCGAGCGGGCGAGCTTGACGCCGCCGCCCTTGCCGCGCCCGCCGGCGTGGATCTGCGCCTTGACGACCCACACCGGGCCGCCCAGCGACTGCGCCGCAGCGACCGCCTCGTCGACGGTGAACGCGGGAACGCCGCGCGGCGTCGGCATGCCGAACCTGCGAAAGATTTCCTTGCCCTGATACTCGTGGATCTTCACGTGTGCTCCTGCGGTGGGTCAGTCAGGTGATGCGTAGCGTTGCGTATCCCTATTGCGCCGACGGTGGGCTGCGCTCACGCTGCGCCACGGTACCACTTCGGGTAGTAGCGGCGCACCGTCTCGGTCGACGTCTCGAGCGCGTGGCAGCGGCCGAGCTGGAACGGCTTGCCGCCCTGCGCGTCGACGTCGCGGACCAGGCTGGCGAAGGTCTGCATCGCGGCGGTCGGCAGGAACGCGATGAGCTCGGTGAGGTGCGTGCAGCCGTGGACGCCGCCGACGACGTCGTAGAGCGCCTTGCGGAAGCCGTGCATCAGGTTGGTGCCGACGAGCCTCGCGTAGCCGCTCCCGACGATATCGCATCCGCCCGGGTACGGCACGCCGTCGACGCTGATCTCGACCGCCTGGACGACGCATTGGCGGTCGATGGTCAGCCGCGCCGACATGTCGTGGACCGGCACGCCGGCCGCGCGCACGCCGCTGGCGAGAATGTAATCGTGGTCCTTGGCGTCGACGATCCGCGCCTCGATGTCGAACAGCCCGTCCTCGCGCTGCCAGCCGTCATAGCTGATGCGCCGCGTGTGCAGGCGTTTGCGGGGAACGGGGTGCGGCGCGAGCGGCATCGGGTATTGCGGGAGGGCCTGGGCGAGCGGGTGGGCAACGACACATCCTTCCGGCCGCGCAACCCAGGCGCGGCGACGGACGTGCCGGCCGCCAAAGCGGCGGCGATCCCGGATTTTAAGCTCCCGCCCCCCGCGCCGCAACCGACACCGCCCGACATCGCCCGAATCGTCGCCCGGGTTGCGCCGCCCCCCACGCCGATCGCAAGCCCCGCGCCTCACCCGGCGCCACCCGGGGCAGCGCCGCCCCCGACCAGCTCCGTCGTCGTCGCGCGTCGGGTTGGGCCCCGGGGGCGGTAGAATCGGGCCACGGCGGGCCACCTACGCCGCAGCACCCACGCAACGACACCATGTCCAAGTCCTTCATCGTCGCGCTCGACCAGGGAACGACCAGTTCCCGCGCGCTCGTCTTCGATCGCAGCGGCACGGTCTTGGCGGCCGCGCACCAGGAATTCCGGCAGATCTTTCCGCACCCGGGCTGGGTCGAGCACGACGCCGCCGAGATCTGGACCACGCAATCGGCCGTGCTGCGCGAGGTGCTGGCCAGGGCCGGAGTCGGCGCCCGCGACGTCGCTGCGATCGGCATCACCAACCAGCGCGAGACGACGGTGCTGTGGGAGCGCGCGACCGGCGCCCCGGTGGCCAACGCCATCGTGTGGCAGGACCGGCGCACGGCGCCGCTGTGCGACGCACTGCGCGCCGCCGGCCACGCAGCGACGTTCGCGGCGAAGACCGGGCTCGTCCTCGACGCGTACTTCTCCGGCACCAAGCTCAAGTGGCTGCTCGACCACGTCCCCGGCGCGCGCGTCCGTGCCGCGCGCGGCGAGCTCGCGTTCGGGACCGTCGACAGCTGGCTCGTCTGGAACCTGACGCGCGGCAAGGTCCACGTCACCGACGCGTCCAACGCCAGCCGCACGCTGCTGTTCGACATCCACAGCGGCGACTGGGACGACGAACTGCTGCAGCTCCTCGACATCCCGCGCGAGGTGCTGCCGCGCGTCGTCGCGTCGTCGGGCGTCTGCGCGACCGCGCTGATGGACGGCGTCGAGGTGCCCATCGCCGGCATCGCCGGCGACCAGCAGGCGGCGCTGTTCGGTCAGGCCTGCCACGCGCCGGGGCTGGCCAAGAACACCTACGGCACCGGCTGCTTCCTGCTGCTGAACACCGGCGGGAAGGCGGTCGCGTCGGCCAACAGCCTGCTGACGACGGTGGCGTGGCGGCGCGACGCCGCGCTCACCTACGCGCTCGAAGGCAGCGTGTTCATCGGCGGCGCCGTCGTCCAGTGGCTGCGCGACGGGCTCAAGATCGTCCGCTCGGCGCACGAGATCGAGGCGCTCGCCGCGACCGTCGCCGACAACGGCGGCGTCTACCTCGTCCCCGCGTTCACCGGGCTCGGGGCGCCGCACTGGGACGCGTACGCGCGCGGCGGGATGTTCGGGCTGACGCGCGGAACGACCTCGGGCCACATCGCGCGCGCCGCGCTCGAGGCGATCGCCTTCCAGACCGCCGACGTCCTCGCCGCGATGGAGCGCGACGCCGGCATCACGCTCGCCGAGCTGCGCGTCGACGGCGGCGCCGCGGCCAACAACCTGCTGATGCAGTTCCAGGCCGACATCCTGGGCGTGCCGGTGGTGCGGCCGAAGGTGCTCGAAACCACCGCGCTCGGCGCCGGCTATCTCGCCGGACTGGCGGTGGGCTACTGGAAGGATGCCGCCGACGTCGGCGCCAACCGCCAGATCGATCGAGTGTTCCACCCGGCGATGCCGCGCGCGCGCGCGGCCGAACTGCGGGCGGGCTGGGAAAGCGCCGTCGGTCGGGTGAAGGCGCCGGCGTAGGCCCGGATCTGTCGCGGCTCATGATGGCCGAACGGCCCGGCGCCCACATCCAATCCCCGTGCGAAACGATAGCGCGACCGCGGAGCTGACCATGGACGCCAGCACAGCCGATGCCCGGCGACTGCTCGATGCCGGCAATGCCCGCGAAGATCGGGGTGACCTCGAGGGCGCGTTGATGCGGTACCGCGAGGCCATCGCAACCGCGCCGGGCTACCCGCGCGCGTACCTGAATCTTGGCAACATCCTGCAGGCACTGCGCAGGTTCGACGAGGCGATCACAGCCTATCGAACAGCGCTGACCCTCGACCCGAAGTTCGCGCCAGCGCATTTCAATCTCGGCAACCTTCACGCCGGCCGCGACCAACTCGACCGCGCAGAGGGTGAATTTCGTGCGGCGCTGCGGCTTGCACCGGACATGACGGACGCGGCGATCGCGCTCGCCAATGTCCTGCAGGCGGCTGGTCACACCGTTGAAGCCGAGCGTACGCTGCGCACTGCGCTGTCCGATCATCCCGGCCACGCGGGCTGCGCCCATAACCTGGGTGTGGCGCTCCGTGCGCAGCATCGCTGGGCCGATGCAGAGACGGCCTTCGAACAGGCGCTGGCGGCCGATCCCGACTTCGCACTTTCGCTTGCAGCGCTGGCGGAACTCAGGACTCAGGCAGGTCGACTCAAGGAAGCCGAATCCCTCTACCGTCACGCGATTGCAGCACGACCTGACTCCCTTGAGCCCCATTCCGGCCTGCTCTTTTCGCTGAACCTTCGCGACGACCTGGATGCCGAGACAATCTTCAACGAGCACCGCCGGTTCGGTCAGCGGCTCGAACAGGAAACCGCGCCTTGCGCGGCAGAGCGCCGGCCATTGCCCGCCGACCACCGGATCAGGGTCGGGTACGTTTCGGGCGACCTGAAGGAGCACCCCGTCGCACTCTTCCTGCGTCCCGTGCTGAAGCATCACGACCGGAGTCGGTTCGAAGTCTTCTGCTACTCCAACTGCGCGACAGCGGACAGCCTTACCCGGGAACTCAAGTCATCAGTGGATCATTGGCGCAATATCGCGGACCTTGATGATTCAAGCGTAGCGCGGATGATTGGCGCGGACGCGATCGACGTGCTTGTCGACCTGTCCGGCCATACCGGCCTGTCACGCCTGATGTTGTTCGCGCACCGGCCTGCGCCATTGCAGGTGACGTGGCTGGGTTATCTCAACACGACCGGTTTGCGGACAATCGATTTCCGCATTTGCGATCGCCATACCGACCCGCCGGGCGCGACCGACCATCTGTACACGGAGCGCCTGTTTCGAATGCCGAACAGCCAGTGGTGCTACATGCCGGTGTACGACATTCCGCTACGAGCGCCGCCGCACCCGGACGATCCGGGACGCCTCGTACTAGGGTCCTTCAATCAATATTCGAAACTCAGCGATGAATGCCTCGATTCATGGTGCGAACTCATGCGGCGCCTGCCGAGCGCGGAATTGAAAGTCCTCGACGTCCGGACGGAGCGCAGCGCCGCCGACTTGCTCGAACGCATGGGCCGGCGAGGCATCGACCGCCATCGTATTGCTCTTCTCCCGCGTCTCGCCATTCTCGACTACTTCGCCGCCATTGGCGACGTCGACATTGCTCTCGACACCATTCCGTACAATGGGGCCACGACGACGCTCGACATTCTCTGGATGGGGGTGCCACTCGTCGCGCCCGCCGGCCCCAAGAGCATCACTCGGGGCAGTGCGAGCATCCTCCGCACGCTCGGCATGCCGGAACTCATCTCGCACGACAAGCGCGACTACATTGATCTTTCGCTGAGGCTGGCGGCCGACACGGAAAAGCGCAGCGAACTGCGCCGCTCGCTGCGCCCACGCATGGAAGCTTCACCTCTGATGGATGCCGCCCGATTCACCCGCGACCTCGAGAACGGCTATCGGACGATGTGGGCAACCTCGTGAGAGAATGCGCGCGATTGCCGCTCAGGGCGGCTTGCCGCCTGCGTCGGTCGCGTGTGTGATCTGCCGCAATCGCGGTTACGGCTTCGTTACGCGCACGCCCCCACGGTTCGCAAAGCTCCCGAGAATGACCATGACCTCCAACTGGCGCACCCCCACCGTCGTCCTCGTCGGCGGCGCCCTGATTCTCTGTGTCGGGATGGGCATCCGCCACGGCTTCGGCCTGTTCCTGCAGCCGATGAGCGCCGACCTGCACTGGGGCCGCGAGACCTTCGCGCTGGCGATGGCGGTGCAGAACCTGATGTGGGGCGCGACGCAGCCCTTTGCGGGGATGATCGCCGACAAATACGGCACCGGGCGCGTCGTCGTCGCCGGTGCGCTGCTGTACGTGCTGGGCCTGGTCGCGATGGCGCACGCGACGACGCCGCTGATGCTGGTGGGCGGGGGCGGGCTGCTGATCGGCACCGGCCTGTCCGGCATCACCTACAGCGTGATCGCCGGCGTGCTCGGCCGCTCGTATCCGCCGGAGAAGCGCAGCATGGTGCTGGGCATTTCGGCGGCCGCCGGCTCGTTCGGCCAATTCGCGATGCTGCCGCTGACGCAGTGGCTGCTGTCGCACCTCGGCTGGTACGGCGCGCTGCTGACGCTCGCCGCCGTGGGCCTGGCGATGCTGCCGCTGGCGGTGGCGCTGGTCGAGAAGCGCGCTGCGCACACGCACGCGTTCGCGCAGTCGGCCGGCGAGGCGATGCGCGAGGCGCTGTCGCACAGGGGTTACGTGCTGCTGACGCTCGGCTTTTTCGTCTGCGGCTTCCAGGTCGTGTTCATCGGCGTGCACCTGCCCGCGTACCTCGCCGACAAGGGCATGCCGGCGCACGTCGCGGTCACCGCGCTGGCGCTGGTCGGCCTGTTCAACATCGTCGGCACGTATTCGACGGGGTGGCTGGGCAGCCGGATGCCCAAGCGCTACATCCTGTCGGCGATCTACTTCGGCCGCAGCGTCGTCATCGCGCTCTTCTTCCTGCTGCCGCTTTCGCCGTTGAGCGTCTACGCGTTCGCCATCGCGCTGGGCCTCTTGTGGCTGTCGACGGTGCCGCCGACCAACAGCCTGGTCGCGCAGCTGTTCGGCGTGCGCTACCTCGCGATGCTCGCGGGATTCACGTTCTTCAGCCACCAGATCGGCAGCTTCCTCGGCGCGTGGCTGGGCGGCAAGCTCTACGACCAGACCGGCAGCTACGACGTCGTCTGGTGGCTCGCGATCGCGCTGGGGATCGCCGCCGGGCTCATCAACCTGCCGATCGACGAGCGCGCGGTCGAGCGGCCGCTGGCGACCGCGGTTTGACCCGGGGCCAGCGTGCCCGTGGCCGCGTCCACCCGGGTTTCGCCCGGGGACGCAGCGGGCTGGCGGTCGGCGCCGGTGGAGGCGCAACCCGGGCTACGACATCCGCGTAGCCCGGGTTGCGCGCCCCGAAACGGGCGCCGCAAGCCGCCGGCGCATCCCACGCGCAACCCGGGTTGCGCGCCCCGAAACGGTCGCCGCAAGCCGCCGGCGCATCCCACGCGCAACCCGGGGCGGCTCGATACGCTCAGCCGCGCAGCGGCGGCGCCGGCGGCAGCGAGTCGGCGCC
>CAIWHR010000036.1 GCA_903912485.1 uncultured beta proteobacterium
ATCCGGCCAACCCGGCGATCCACGAACAGACCACCGGCCCCGAGATCTGGGACGACACCGACGGCAGCATCGACATCCTGGTCTCGGGCGTGGGCACCGGCGGCACCATCACCGGCGTGTCGCGGTTCATCAAGAAAGCCAAGGGCAAGCCGATCGTCTCGGTCGCCGTCGAGCCGACCGCGAGTCCCGTGCTCACGCAGGCGCGCGCCGGCGAGCCGATCAAGCCCGGCCCGCACAAGATCCAGGGCATCGGCGCGGGCTTCGTGCCGCAGGTGCTCGACCTGTCGCTGATCGACGCCGTCGAACAGGTGACCAACGAGGAGGCGGTGCTCTTCGCCCGGCGCCTCGCGCGCGAGGAAGGGATCCTCGCGGGCATCTCCTGCGGCGCGGCGACCGCGGTCGCCGTCCGCCTCGCGCAGCGGCCCGAGAACGCCGGCAAGACCATCGTCGTCGTGCTGCCGGACTCGGGCGAACGCTACCTGAGCACGGTGCTGTTCGAGGGCCTGTTCGACGCCGCCGGGCTGGCGACGTGATATCCGGCATGCCCCGCACTGTCGGCGCCGCAGCAAAGCCATCGCAATCAAGGCAACGACGATGAAGCAGAACCCCCTGACCACGCTTTGCCTCGCGCTCGCCGCCGCCGGCATCAATGCCCCGGCGCACGCCACCGACGGCTACTTCGCCAACGGCTACGGAATGAAGGCCAACGGCATGGGGGGTGCCGCGATCGCCGTCGCGCAGGAGCCGTTCGGCGGCGCGGTCAATCCGGGGGCGATGTCGTTCCTCGGCAGCGAGTGGCAGCTCGGCGTGTCGTGGTTCAGCCCGCAGCGCAGCGCGCAGCGCAGCGGTTCCGGCATGGCCGGCATCGACGGCAGCGTCGACAGCGGCAGCAGCAATTTCTTCATCCCGGAGTTCGGCGGCAACTGGAACATCCGCCCCGACCTGGCGCTGGGCGTCACCGTCACCGGCAACGGCGGAATGAACACCAATTATGCGGGCGGCCAGATTCCGCTGCAGAGCGCCTGCGCCGGCTTCCGCGGCAACCAGGGGAGTCCCTACAACCTGCTCTGCGGCAGCGGCAACCTCGGCGTCGACCTGACGCAGCTGCTGATCGCGCCGTACGCTTCGTGGCAGCCGGTGAAGGGCCACTCGATCGGCATCGCGCCGGTGATCGCCTACCAGCGCTTCAAGGCGGAGGGTCTGCAGGCGTTCGACAACCCGGCGCTGTCGACGAGCCCGGGCAACGTCACCAACAACGGCTACGCCGATTCCTGGGGCGCGGGCCTGCGCGTCGGCTACATGGGCCAGTTCACCGAACAGATCGCGTTCGGCGCCGCCTACGCCAGCAGGATCGGCATGGGCAATTTCGACCCGTACAAAGGGCTGTTCGCGCAGTCCGGCGGCTTCGACATCCCGTCGAACTTCACCGTGGGCTTCGCGCTGCGGCCAACCCGTCAGTGGCTGATCGCGCTCGACTACCAGCGGATCTTCTACGACCAGCCGGCGTCGGTGCACAACCCGAGCGCCTACATCGGCGCCTGCGCGCCGCCGCAGATGGGCGGCCTCGGCCAGCGCGACGCCTGCCTCGGCGGCAGCAGCGGCGCGGGCTTCGGCTGGCAGAACATCGACGTCTGGAAGATCGGCGTCCAGTACGCGCTCGATGAACAGTGGACGCTGCGCGGCGGCTACAACCACAGCGACAACCCCATTCCGCCGCAGGACGTGACGTTCAACATCCTCGCCCCGGGCGTGGTCAAGGACCAGTGGTCGGCCGGCGCCACCTGGCGGATCGACCCGGACTCCGAGCTCACCGGCACGCTCATGGTCGCGCAGAACAACGCGGTGACCGGTCCCAGCCTCTTCGTCGGCTTCGGCGCGCCGTCGACGACGACCGAGACCATCGCGATGAAGGAGACGCTGGCCGGCGTCGCGTATTCGCGCCGGTTCTGAAGTCGGCGGGCGCCAGGCGGACGCCGTTGGCCGCAGATCGACGTGGATTGCTCCGCGTCAAGGCAGCGCCGGGGCGTGAGGGAGATAATCGAAGGATATTCCTTTTGGGCCACGCCATCGAACCCATGCTTCCGACTTCCATCCTGCACCGGCCGCGCCTGCTCGCCGGCATCCTCGCCGCCGCATGCGCGGCGGCTCTCGCGACCGGCCTCTTCGTCCAGCACGTCCTGGGCTACGCCCCCTGTTCTCTGTGCGTGCTGCAGCGCATCGGCTTCCTCGGCGTGCTGGTCGCCGCGGTCCTGCTCGTCGCGCTGCCCGGCGCGTACCTGCTGTCGGTCGCGCTCGCCGCGACGGTGGCGGCCACCGCGCTGGGCGGGCTCGCGGTCGCGTCGTACCAGGTCTGGGTGCAGGCGTTCCCGCCGCTGATCGCCGCCTGCGGCCGCGGAATCGCCGGGTATTTCGACGGCTGGCCGTTCGAGGAGGCGATCGCCTGGGTGCTCGAAGCGCAGGGCGACTGCGGCAAGGCGGTTTCGCCGCTGGGGTTCGTGAGCCTCGCGCAGCTCGGGCTGATCGCCTTCGTGCTGATGAGCGCCGCGTCGTTCCGGCTGCTGTGGCTGACCACGCGCCCCGCGCGCGCGCCGGGCCGCGGCGCGTAGGGCCGGTCCCGTCAATAGAGTCCGGGCGTCGCTCCGCCGTCGACGGCGATGGCGGTTCCCTGGATGTGCCGCGCGCGTTCCGAGCACAGGAACAGCGCCAGCGCCGCGACGTCTTCGGGCTGTCCCAGCCGGGCGAGGCCGTCCTTCGCGACCAGCGCGGCACGCACCGCTTCGACCGTCGTGCCACCGGCTTCGGCGCGCTGACGGAACAGCTGCCCGACGCGCTCGGTCTCGGTCATCCCCGGCAGGATCGCGTTGACGTTGACGCCGTCGCGCTTGCCGAGGCCCGCGAGTCCCTTGGTGAAATTGTGCATCGCCGCGTTGACCGACCCGCCGATCAGGAATTCGGGATCGGGCGTGCGCGCGGCGCCGCCGATGACGTTGACGACGTGGCCGTGCGCCGCCCTGAGTTCCGGCCAGAACAGGCGGCAGAGGTGCACGCAGCCGAAGAACTTCAGCGCGAAGCCGTCCTGCCACACGTCCTCGGTCAGGTCGAGGAACGCGCCGGCGCGCGTGGCGCCGGCCGAGTTGACCAGCACGTCGCAGCGCCCGAAGCGCTCGGCGACCCGCCGCTGCACCGCCTCGCAGCCCGCGAGCGTCCGCAGGTCGGCGGCGCAGACGTCCGGCCGCAGTGCGCCGGTGGCGGCGATCGCCGCGGCCGCCGCGTCGAGGTTCGCCGGAGACGACGCCGCCAGCACCGTCTGCGCGCCTTCGGCCGCGAACGCCGCGGCGATGCCGCGGCCGATGCCGCGGCTGCCGCCGGAGACCACGACCACCTTGTCTGCGTACTCGTTGCCCATCGTCGACTCCCTGTGTTCGTCGCCGCCGCGGTTACCGCGCGGCGGTTGCGGGTGCGAATCAGCGCGCGGCCAGCCGGCCGACCGCTTCCTCGGCGTAGAGCACGCCGTCCTTCTCCATCGCCTCGATGTCCGCCGCGGAGAACCCGAGCCCGGCGGCGATCTCCCGATTGTGCTGGCCGAGCAGCGGCGCGACGGTCCGCGGCGTGACGTCGCAGTCGGAGAAGCGGAACGGAATGTTGGCGAGCTTGACCTTGCCCAGCACCGGGTGGTCCTGCTCGACGATCATCCCGCGCGCGGCGATCTGCGGGTCGGCCATCACCGCGTCGATGTTCTGCACCGGCGCGCAGGGCACCTCGGCCGCGTCCAGCGCCGCCGTGCACTCCTTGATCGACCGCGCCCTGGTCCACGCCTTGACCAGGCCCAGGATTTCCTCGCGGTTGGCGTTGCGGCCCTCGGGCCGATGGAACCGCGCGTCGGCCGCCAGCGCGTCGCCGCCGACCGCTTTCGCCAGCCGCTTCCACGCGTCGTCGACCTGCGCCGCGATGACCAGGTTGCCGTCGCGCGCCGGGAACACGCCGTAGACGGTCGAGTGCGGCAGGTCGTAGCCGGTCTGCTGCGGAAGCTCCGTACCGCCCGAAAGCGTGTAGCACTGCACGGCGAAGTCGTGCATGCCGACCATGCAGTCGTAGAGCGCGGTGTCGATGTGCTGGCCCCTGCCCGACGTCGCGCGGCCGACCAGCGCCGCGCACACCGCCGCGACGCCGTGAATCCCTGCGTACATGTCGGCGATCGGCATCCGGAACAGCGGCGGCGGCTCGCCCGGCACGCCGACCATCGCCATCGCGCCGCTCTTGGCTTCGGCGATGAGGCCGAACCCCGGACGCGCCGCGTCGGGGCCGGTGTGGCCGTAGGCCGACACCGAGCAGTAGACAAGCCGCGGGTTGAGCTCCGAGAGTTGCCGGTAGCCCAGCCCCAGTTTCTCCAGCGCGCCGGGCCGGTAGTTCTCGACGAACACGTCGGCGCCGCGCACGAGCTCGTGCAGCAGCTTCAGGCCGCGGGCATCCTTGAGGTTGACGCACAGCCCCTGCTTGCCCATGTTCTGCTGCAGGAAATAGCCGCTCTGGCCGTCCTTGAAGTAGGGGTGGTGGCGGCCCGCGTCGCCGGCGACCGGCCGTTCGACCTTGATCACCTCGGCGCCGAGGCCCGCGAGGCAGCGGGAGAGGTACGGCCCCGCCAGGAAGTGCGAGTAGTCGACGACGCGGATGCCGGCAAGCGGCAGGGGTTGGGTGGCCATGACTTTGCTCCGTGGAAAGGGTTGGGCCGATGATCGCGCCGGCCTTCCCGACTGCTTCCTTCGTGTGATGCAGCATCACCGGCACGATGACCCGATCGGCAGGCCCGATCACGGTGCCCGGCGCGGGGTGCCGTGACGAGCGGCCGATGCGACACGATAGGATTCCCGGCTTCTATTGTCTATGCAATGATTCCAATACTTCCCATTGCAATTGTTAAATATGGATCCCCAACTCGACGCCGTACCCCGCGATGCGCGGATGCTGGTCCTGTTCGACGAGGTCTACCGGACGCAGAGCATGACGCGGGCGGCGGAGCGGCTGGGCCTCAGCCAGCCGACCGCCAGCATCTGGCTGGCCAAGCTGCGGCGCCTCTGGCACGACCCGCTGTTCGCGCGCACGTCGGCCGGGATGCAGCCGACGCCACGCGCCGACGCGCTGATCGGTCCGACGCGCGAGACGCTGGCGCTGCTGCGGCGGCTTTCCGGCGACGAGCCCGCGTTCGATCCCGGCACCGCGCAGCGCAACTTCCGGATCTGCATGACCGACGCGAGTCACGTCACGCTGCTGCCCCGGCTGCTCGCGCACGTGCGCGCCGTCGCCGCCGGCATCCGGCTGGAAGTCACCCCCATCGCCGCCGACACGGCGCAGCTCCTCGAGACCGGCGAAGCCGATCTGGCGCTCGGCTACATTCCCGGGCTCGAGGCGGGATTCCACGAGCAGCGTCTGTACACGCAGGATTTCATCTGCCTCGTCAGCGCGCGGCACCCGCGCATCGGCGCCAGCTTCACCGCGCGCGCCTACAAGGAGGAGGCGCACATCGGGATCCTGTCTTCGACCAGCTATCCGATGCTGCAGCAGTCGTTCAGGAGCCAGCGCATCGAGCGTCGCGTGCAGCTCGAGCTGCCGGGGTTTCTGGGTCTCGCGGCGATCGTCGCGTCGACCGACCTCGTCGCCACGGTCCCGCGCACCATCGGCGAGGCGCTGGCGCAGCCCGGGACGATCAGGGTCGTTCGCTGCCCGGTGAAGATTCCGACGTTCGCGGTCAAGCAGTACTGGCACGTACGCTACCACCACGACGCCGGCATCCGCTGGCTGCGAGGGGTGTGCGCGCAGCTGTTCGCGCGCAGCGAGTCGCCCGGAGCCCGGCCGAATGCCGCGCGCTGACCGTGCCGGCGCACGACCCGCGGGCGCGGCGTCCCGGTGCCCGCCCGCCGCCGGGCGCGGCGCGCGTCTGCCGGCCTCCGTCAGGCGACCGCGCCCGCTGCCCTTTCCGGATCGGCGAACCGCGCCGCGATGGACCGGAAGTCCGCGGCCACGGCGAGGAAGGCATCGACGATGTCGGGATCGAAGTGCGTCCCGCTGCCTTCGACGATGACCTTCGCCGCCTGCTCGTGCGACATGCCCGACTTGTACGCGCGGCGGCTGATCAGCGCGTCGTACACGTCGGCGACCGCCATCAGTCGCGCCGCGAACGGAATGCGGTCGCCGGCAAGACCCTGCGGATAGCCCGAACCGTCCCACTTTTCGTGGTGCGAATAGATGATGTCCCTGGCGACCTCGAGGAATGCGAGCTGCAGGCCGCCGGCCATCTGCGAGCTGACGATGGCGTCGCGCCCGAGGACGGTGTGCGTCTTCATGATCTCGAATTCTTCCTGATCGAAGGGGCCGTTCTTGCGCAGGATGCGGTCGGCGATGCCCACCTTGCCGATGTCGTGCAGCGGCGCACACCGGAACAGCGTGTCGACCATGTCCGCACTCAGGAAGTTGGCGAAGCGGGTCCCCCTCGTCCTGAAGTGGTTGCCCAGCGCGCGCACGTAGTGCTGCGTGCGCCGCAGGTGGTTGCCGGTGTCGGTGTCGCGCGTCTCGGCCAGCGATGCCAGCGCCAGGACGGTGGTGTCGCGCAGCGCCAGCACTTCCTGCGCGCGTTGCGCGACCTCGACCTCCAGATATTCTTTGTCGATGCGCATCGTCCTCGCCGTCGACGCGACGGCGCAATGCGCCTTGACCCTCGACAGCAGGATAGGCGGCTTGATGGGGCGGGTGATGTAGTCCACCGCGCCCAGGTCCATCCCCTTCTCTTCGTCCTCGTCGGTGCTCCGGTCGGTGAGGAAGATGACCGGGATCTCGCGCGTGAACGGATCGGCCTTGAGGCGGCGGCAGACCTCGTAGCCGTCGATGTCCGGCATCGACACGTCGAGCAGGATCAGGTGCGGCGACTCGTCGCCGGCGGCCTCGAGCGCCTTCACGCCGTGCCGGACGAGCCTGACCGTGTACGACCCCTGCAGCAGGCTCGCGATCAGCTCCAGGTTCGACGTCGACTCGTCGACGACGAGGATGGTCGGCTTGACCGCGGCGTACAGGTCCACGGCCGGCGGCTCAGCCGGCGCCTGCCGCCGCGACGGTCCTCGCCTCGGGGGCATCGGCGGGAGCGGCGGCTTCGGGCACCGCCGGCAGGCACAGGCTGACGCGGGTGCCCTTGCCGACGACGCTGGCAATGGCGATTTCGCCGCCGTGCAGCTCGATGATCTCCTTGACGATGCTCATGCCGAGGCCCGTTCCCGGAAACTCGCCCGAGGTGTCGGCGCGGTAGAAGCGCTCGCACACGCGGGCGACCTGCTCCGGCGACATGCCGATGCCCTGGTCGGTGACGTGAATCCACAGCTTCGACGGCTCTGCGGTGTCGGGTCCGGATTCGATCTGCAGGACCACCGCGCCGCCGCCGGGCGAGTACTTGTAGGCGTTCGACAGCACGTTCACGATGGCCTGCCGCAGCTTGCCCAAGTCGGCGACGACGTGTAGCGGCTGCTCGGGCATCGCCAGCTCGGGCGGCGCGCGGCCGGACGGCGTCTGGAACGCCTTGCCGACGTCGGCGACCAGGTGCTGCAGGCAGAGTTCGGTGTAGCGGAAGTCCTTGCCGCGGCGCGCTTCGATCCGGGCCAGGTCGAGCAGTTCGTCGAGGATGTTGGCCATCACCTGCGATTGCCGGTAGATGATGTCCAGGAACTCGCGCTGCGCGGTGGCGTCGAGCTTCTGGTGCAGCAGCACTTCGGTGAAGCCGAAAATGCTCGCCATCGGCGTGCGCAGCTCGTGCGCGGCGGTGGACAGGAACTCGCTCTTCATCTCGTCGACTTCGGTCTCGTGCGTCACGTCGCGGACGTACAGGATCTGCGACACCGTGCTCGATTCGCTGCAGCGCAATCCGATCTGCAGCACGCGCTTGCCTTCGCCGGCGATCTCGATCAGCTGGCGCCCGCCGGGCTTGCCGCGGGCGGGCTGCGAGCGCAGGCTGGCGACGCCGGCGAACGGCAGGCCGGGCTTGCAGCGCCTGGCGAGCCAGGCCGAGAACTCGCTCTCGCTCTGCCCTTCGAGGCGCTCCGTGCCCGGCGCCGTCAGCTGGACGAAGGCGGGGCTCACGTATCTGACGCGGCGCTCCCGGTCGAACGAGACGAAGCCGTCCGGACTCATCGCGAAGATGGCGTTGAGCTGTTCGGTGCGATCCTCGATCTGGACCTGCGCCGCCTGCCGCGCCACCGTCTCGCGACGGATCTGCCACAGATACCGCGTGAGCGCCGCGGCCAGCGCGATGATCAGCAGCGTCACCAGCGAGGTCTGCAGCCACAGCGCCTCGCGGGCGCGGAGGTGGTTGAGCAGCAGTTCCCGAACGTCGAGACCGGCCACGACCGCCAGCGGGTATTGCGGGATCTTGCGGAAGTAGTAGACCCGCTCGATGCCGTCGACCACCGAACGCTCGGTGTACGAGCCCCCCGTCTTGCCCTGTGCCAGTTCCTTGAACAGCGTCGCGGTGGGGGCCTTGGCGCCGAACTCTTCCTTGGCGCCGACCTTGCGCACGCGCGCCACGCCGTCGAGGCCGTACAGCGCGCTGAGGCCCTCCGCGCCCAGGTCGAGGTCGCCGTAGAACCGGGCGAAATAGCCCGGATCGATCGACACCACGACGACCCCCGCGAATTCGCCGTTGGGTCGCGTGATGCGGCGGGTGAGCTGGATCGACCACTTGCCGCTGGCACGCCCCAGCACCGGCTTGGACACGAACAGCTGGCCGCTGTCGGCAGGCACGTGCACCTTGAAGTGCTCGCGGTCCGACAGATCCATCCGTCCGGTGATCGGCAGGTTGGACAGGACGTAGATGCCCTGCGCGTCGATGACGCCCACCTGGTTGAAGATCTCGGCGTCGATCACGCCCTTCTCCGCCAACGCGCCGAGGTCGAGCCGGTCGCCGACTTCCAGGTACATCGACTGGATGAAGCGGATGACCTGGTCGGCGCTGCGCAGCGTGCGACTGGCGTGCTCCTGGCTGACGCGGGTGAGGTTGCCCAGATCGCGCTCGGCCGCGGCGAGCTCCCTCGCGCGGCTGTCGTTGACCAGCCCGACCGCGTTCCACCACGCCAACGCGACCAGGATGCCGGCAAACGTTCCCACTATGATCAAGAGAAAGCCCATGCCTAAACTGAACGTAAAGAGCAGCGAAACCCCGTATATTACATTTTGCTTTGTCGCGACGAACGCAAGAAGCGCGGC
>CAIWHR010000037.1 GCA_903912485.1 uncultured beta proteobacterium
AAGAAGACCTTGTCCTGGTTTGGGATAGCGGCATTTCTTTCTCTTGCAGTTGTCTGCGTGTGGTATCCGGGGATCCCGAAATTCCTGCGCTTCCTCGGCGTCAAGGCGGCGTTCGACGAGCACGGGCTGCTCAATCCGGGGAAGGGCGTGCCGACGCTGCACCGCTGCGCCGAATTCGGCCGGCTGCACGTGCACCACGGCGAGCTTCCGCATCCCGAACTTCCGCGCTTCTGATCCGCAGCGCAGCGACGAGGGCGCCACCCGATGAACTCCGACAGCACAACGCACGAAGGGCAGCGCGGCCGGCCCGACGCGCGCGCGGTCGCCGACCTCGTCAGCGCGCTCGCCGCCGGCTACGGCGACCGCGCGGTCACCTCGCGCGCGGTGCGCGACCAGCACAGCCACGGCGAGGGTCTCGCCGACGCCGGCCTGCCCGACGTCGTCGTCTTCCCGCAGACCAACGACGAGGTCGCGGCCGTCGTGCGGCTGTGCCACGCCGCGCGGGTGCCGGTCATTCCGTTCGGCGTCGGCACCTCGCTCGAGGGCCACGTCGCGGCGCTCTACGGCGGCGTGTGCCTCGACCTGTCGCGGATGGACCGGATGCTCGAGATCAACGCCGACGACCTCGACTGCCGCGTGCAGGCGGGCATCACGCGCGAGCAGGTCAACGCCGAGCTGAAGGGAACCGGCCTGTTCTTTCCGATCGACCCCGGCGCCAACGCGACCATCGGCGGCATGGCGGCGACGCGCGCGTCGGGCACCAACGCCGTGCGCTACGGGACGATGCGCGAGAACGTGCTCGGCCTCACCGTGGTGACGCCCGACGGCCGGACCATCCGCACCGGCGGCCGCGCGCGCAAGTCGAGCGCCGGTTACGACCTGACGCGTCTGTACGTCGGCGCCGAGGGCACGCTCGGCGTCATCACCGAAATCCAGCTGCGGCTTTTCGGCGTGCCCGAGGCGATCGCGGCCGCCGTGTGCCAGTTCGAGTCGCTCGAAGGCGCGGTCGGGGCGGTCATCGTCGCGATGCAGCACGGCATCCCCGTCGCGCGCATCGAGCTGCTCGACGACGTGCAGATGGAGGCGTGCATCCGCTATTCGAAGCTGACCGGGGTCGAGGCCAGGCCGACGCTGTTCTTCGAGTTCCACGGCAGCGCCACCGGCGTGGCCGAGCAGTCGGCGCAGATGCAGGCGATCACCGCCGAGCACGGCGGCGGCGCGTTCGAATGGGCGACCCGGCCCGAGGACCGCACGCGGCTGTGGAAGGCGCGGCACGCGGCCTACTACGCGGCGATGGCAATGGTGCCCGGCAAGCAGGGCTTCGCCACCGACGCCTGCGTGCCGATCTCGCGGCTCGCCGACTGCATCCTGGAGACCAAGGCCGACGTCGTCGCCAGCGGGCTGGTGGCGCCGATCGTCGGCCACGTCGGCGACGGCAATTTCCACCTCGTCGTGCTGTTCGACCCCGACGTTCCCTCCGAGCGCGCCAGCGCGGAACGCCTGGCCGCGCGGGTGAGCCTGCGCGCGATCGCGATGGGCGGCACCTGCACCGGCGAGCACGGCATCGGCGTGCACAAGCTCGACGCGCTGGTCGCCGAGCACGGCGAGGCGGTCGACGTGATGCGCTCGATCAAGCGCGCGCTCGATCCGCATGACATCATGAACCCCGGCAAGACGGTGCCCCGCGGTCCGGGTTGAGCACGGCGAAACCCCGGGGCGGCGGTGCAGGCCACGATCCCGCGGGCAAGCCGACATCCACACACGAACCCCAGTTTCCGGCGATGTACACCCTCTATCTCGGCAACAAGAATTACTCGTCCTGGTCGCTGCGCGGCTGGCTGGCGATGAAGCTCGCCGGCGCGCCGTTCACCGAAGTGATGGTGGCGCTGTCCGACAAAGGCCCGCCCAATCCCGCCAACCGCGCATTTTCGCCGTCGGGGTGCGTGCCCTGCCTGCACGACGGCGACGTGGTCGTCTGGGACTCGCTCGCGATCGCCGAGACGCTGGCCGAGCGCCACGCCGGACTGTGGCTCGCCGATCGCGCGGCGCGGGCGTGGGCGCGTTCGGTGTGCTGCGAAATGCACTCGGGCTTCCCCGCGCTGCGCAGCGAGATGACGATGTGCATCCGCGAGCGGGTCGACGTGCGGCCGTGGTCGCCGGCGCTGGCCGCCGACGTCGCGCGGGTCGCCGGGATCTGGAGCGAAGGCCGCCGGCGCTTCGGCGCCGCGGGCGCGTTCCTCTGCGGGGCGCTGTCGCTGGCCGACGCGTTCTACGCGCCGGTCGCGTTTCGCTTTCGTACCTACGGCGTGGCCCCCGAGGGCGCGGCGGGGACGTACCTGGCGGAACTGCTCGCGCATCCGCTGCTGCGCGAATGGGAGGCCGCCGCGCTCGCCGAGACGGCCGTGGTCGAGGCCGACGAACCGCGGATCGTCTACCGCGACAAGCTCGCGGCGTCCGCCGCAGCGCCAGGGGCGCGCGGATGATGGACACGCTGGTCCGCGAGTGGCGCGAGCGCATCGTCGCGGCGGCGGCGGCGAAGACGCCGCTGGCGATCCGCGGCGGCGGCAGCAAGGATTTCTACGGCGGGACGATCCATGGCGACGTGCTCGACACGCGCGGCTACGCCGGGATCATCGACTACGACCCGACCGAACTGGTGATGACCGCGCGCGCCGGCACGCCGCTCGACGAGGTCGAGCAGGCGACGCGCGCCGCCGGGCAGATGCTGGCGTTCGAGCCGCCGCGCTTCGACGCGCGCCATCCCTCGGCGGCGACCGTCGGCGGCTGCGTCGCCGCCGGGCTTTCCGGGCCGCGGCGTCCGTACGCGGGTGCGGTGCGCGACCTCGTCCTCGGCGTGCGCATCCTCGACGGCCGCGGCCAGGACCTGACCTTCGGCGGGCGGGTGATGAAGAACGTCGCCGGCTTCGACGTCGCGCGCCTGATGACGGGCTCGCTCGGCACGCTCGGCGTCCTGCTCGACGTCTCGTTCAAGTGCCTGCCGGCGCCCAGGATCGAGAGCACGCGTGTGTTCGAGGTCTCCGCCGACGACGCGATCCGCAGGATGAACGAGTGGGGCGGCCGCCCGCTGCCGGTGTCGGCCACCTGCTTTCACGACGGTCTGCTGTCGGTCCGGCTTTCGGGCGCGCCGTCGGCGGTGGTGGCGGCGGCGGCCAGGATCGGCGGCGACGAGCTGCTCGATGCGGACGCCGGCGGCGCCTTCTGGCGCGGCGTGCGCGACCAGACGCTCCCGTTCTTCGCGGCGGCGGCCGCGGCCGGCGCGCCGCTGTGGCGGCTCGCGGTCAAGTCGACCGCGCCGCAGGCCGGGGAACTGGGCGCGACGCTGATCGAGTGGGGCGGCGGCGTGCGCTGGGTGGCCGGCGGCGGGAGCGACGCCGCGTGGCTGCGCGGCTGGGCCGAGCAGCACGGCGGGCACGCGACGCTGTTTCGCGCCGCCGACAAGTCGGCC
>CAIWHR010000038.1 GCA_903912485.1 uncultured beta proteobacterium
CCAGCGCCAGCATGCGCAGCCACGCGATTTCGTACAGGAAGGACGCCATCGCGGTCAGGAACGCGAACGCGAGCAGCCAGCCGCCGATGCCCCGCACCGCTGCCGGGCGCACCCGCGCCGGGGCGACTTCGGCGCGGCGCCGCGCGACGCCGAACGCCACCGCGGCGACGACGAGATTGCCGGCGCCCGCGAGCGTCATCGTCGCCTGCAGACCCTGCGCCTCGATCAGCCAGAACCCGGCGAGCAGCACGCCGACCGCCGCCCCCGCGCTGTTCGCGAAGTAGAGCATCGCGAACACGCGCCCGCCCTCGCCCGCGCCGCGGCGCAGGACGGCGGCGCTCATCAGCGGAAACGTCGCTCCCAGCAGGATCGACTGCGGCAGGATGAACGCACAGGCCAGCAGCCATTGCAGCGCCAGCGCCGTCCGCACTCCGCCGGCGCCGGGCAGCAGCGTCCCGTAGGCGTACGCGGTCATGCCGTCGAACAGCGGGTGGAAGCCGAGCGCCGCGATGCCGAGCAGCGCCTCGATGGCCGCGTAGCCGACCAGCGGCGCGATCCGGCCGCGCGCGAGGCGGCTGGCGAGCAGCGCGCCGGCCGCCATCCCGCCCATGTACAGCGACAGGACCAGCACCTGCGCATACGCGGCGTGACCGAGAAAGAGCTGCAGGTACCGCGTCCACGTGGCTTCGTAGACGAGGCCCGTGAGGCCCGACAGCGTGAAGACGAGGTAGAGCACGCGTCGCGTCGCCCGGTTGGCGTCGCTGTCGGCGCCGCCCTCCGCTGCGGCAGGCGCGGCGCGCTTGCGCCAGGGACTGGGGCGATCGGCAATCGGCGTCTTCATTCAGGCGACCTTGCGGGAAGACCGTGAAGAATCGAGCGGCCCGGCCGGATTCGCGGGCCGCGATGCTGCCCCTGTCCTGCGCCAGCCCCGACGGTGAATTTTACCTCCGCCCGTTCCGGAAAATGCGCCTCCCGTCGGCACGCAGCGCGCGCGGCGTGCACGCGCGGCGCGATGGGAGCACAATAACCTTGTGACGAGTGTGGTGCCCCCATGCAAAGGATGGGAGGACACTGGATGAACAACATCCACTCACGCGGATTCTCCCTCGCCGAACTGCTGGTTCTGATCGCGATTCTCGGTGCGCTTCTCGGCATCGCGGCGCCCAGTTATCGCGACTTCGTGCTGGAAACCCGGATGACCGAAGAGGCCAACGAGTTTCTCGCCGCCCTGACTCTCGCCCGCTCGGAAGCGATCAAGCGCAACGGCACGGTGACCGTGTGCAAGAGCAGCAACGGCACTGCGTGCACGGGAAACTGGCAGCAGGGATGGCTTGTTTTCACGGATGTCGCCACGGGGACTCCCCCGCAATTCGGGACGTTCGAGTCGGCTACCGACACGATTCTGAGAGTGCACGGATCGCTCAGTTCCGGAAGCACACTGACAGGCAAGCGACTGAATTCCGGCGACACCGAGATCGGCGCGCTGGACTACATCACATTCCTGCCTGACGGGCGGTCCCAGTTGGATGCAGCCCCCAAGGCGATGCTGCATCTATGCTCCTCCGGCGCAACGGTGGACGGCAGATCGGTGAGCGTCGTTCTCGGCCGCGCGCAAGTGACGAGGATAACCACCTGTTGAGCCGCCGGCACGACTTCGCAAATCGAACATGCGTAGGCACCGCGCATTCACGTTGCTCGAGTTCCTGATCACGCTGGTGATCATCAGCTTCGCATTGCTCGGCATCGCCGGGGCGGTCAGCGTCAGCCTCAAGAACGATCAGAGCGCCTATTTCCGCTCGCAGGCCGTGCTGCTGGCCGGCGACATCATCGACCGCATGCGCGCGAACCGGCCGACCGCCGAAGCCGCGACCTCGCCCTACACGCTGGCGCTTTGCCCCACGTTTCCCGACCGACTCGCGGGCAGTGGGGTTCCGCACGACGACCTTCAGGAATGGTGCGACGAACTGGATGCGACGTTTCCGCCGCACACCGGCACCGGCTCCGTGAGCATGGACGCGGCTACGCGCAAGGTCACCGTCGTCGTGCAGTGGGACGATTCGCGGGGCAGCGGCGATCCAGATGCCCTGAAGGCCCAGCAGATGACGATCGAGACACGCCTGTGATGCCGTCCCGCCCGATTCCGCTTTGGTCGCGCCAGCGTGGCGCGGGGCTGATCGAGGTGATGGTCGGCCTGACGGCGGGCCTGATGCTCCTCGGCGCTGTGGCCTACTTCGTGCTCGGCAGCAAGCAGGTCAACCGGACCCACGACAACGTGTCGCGGATGCAGGAGAGCGGCCGGACGGCACTGGAGGTCATGGGGCGGGCGATCCGGCAGGCGGGCGCCCGCAGCAACGTCCAACTGCCCTTCGCGGCCGGCGCGCTGCCGGCGCTCGAGGGAACCGAACGGGGAACTGAAGGCGCGATCGGCGACGCGGACAGTCTGACGGTCCGGTACGACGTGCAGGACGGCGGCGAGGCGGATTGCCTCGGCACTGCCGTCGCGAGCGGGGCGGTGACCTACCTGTTCTTTGTCGACAGGACTTCGGATCCGCCCACGCTGAAATGCACCAACGCCACCGGAGCGGCGGCGCAGGCCGCGGCGCAGGTCGTGATGGACAACATCGAGGACATGCAGATCACCTACGGCGTGGACACCAACGGCGACGGCAGCGTCGAGAGCTATCAATGGGCGACAGGACTCACGCCCGCCCAGGTGACCGCGGTGCGGGTGAGCCTGCTGGTCAGGGGACCGACCCCGCGGGTCGCCACGGGCAGCCAGACCTTGCCGTACAACCATCCCGGATTCGTGATCGCCAACGACGGGCACCTCCGCCAGGTCTACACGTCGACGTTCACCGTGCGGAACCACGCCAAATGAACGCGATGCCGCGCCGCGCTCTCCAGCGGATCGCGCCCGGGCAGGCCGGCGTCGTGCTGATCACCGGGCTGATATTCATGCTGATATTGACCCTGATCGCATTGGCGCTGCTGCTGGGCGGTACATTGGAAGAACGCATGGCGGCGAACGCTCGCAATCGACAGATCGCGCTGCAGGCGGCGGAGGCCGTTCTCCGCGACGCCGAGGTTTCGCTGTTCTCGACGGCCATGCTTCCGCTCGACCCGTTCACGCCGTCGGGCTTCACCGCGGCCTGCGCCAGCGGCTTCTGCGTTCGAGCCGCGACGGGTGCCACGCCGAAGTGGAAGTCCGTCGACTGGACGTCGACGTCCGCGACGCGCGGCTTTGCCAACCCGACGACGTCGAACCTGTCGACGTCGCTGGTCGCGAGCCAGCCCCGGTACATCGTCGAAGTCGCGAACACGCCGATCATCAGCCCGGGCGCCGGCGGCGGCCTGTGCCCAACCGTCGTGTACCGGATAACGGCGCGTGGCGTCGGCCAGGATTCCTCGGAGGCTTTCGTCCAGAGCCTGTATTCGGCGCGACCGGCCAAATGCTGAATTCTCACTGAGCGCTCAGGAGCGAGATCATGAATGCGCGCGTCAAGTGGTCCCTCGCCGCGGCGTCGCTGGCGGCGATCGTCGGCGGCGGCGTCTGGGTTTTCGCCGGTCTGGCCGATTTCGATCCCAACGAGGGCCCCGTCGGCTACGTGGGAATGCCCGCGGTCTCGAGCAACATCCTCTACACCGGCACCACCGCGGCCAATCGGACGCGGCTGTACGCGATCGACTACGACGCCACCGACTGGTCGGGCAACCTGCATTCGTACCCGCTGTCCGCTGCCGGCGCCGTCGTGAAGATCGACGACTGGACCGGCGGCGCCGCCGCCAGGACCGACGTTCAGAACCCGAACCTCAACAACGGCAGCGTCGCGACCGGGCGCAAGATCGTCTCGCGCACCGACGCCGGGACCAACATCCGGTTCCAGTGGGGCAGCCTGTCGGCCAACCAGCAAAACCGGATCGATTCCGCCAACAAGGGCAAGGCGAGCAGCCCGGTCTTCAGTTACCTTCGGGGCGATCGGACCAACGAGGGGACCGTCGTCGGCAAGTACCGCGTGCGCTCGACGGTGCTGGGCGACATGATCCACTCGACTCCGGTGTACTGCGACGCGGCCGACTGCGGCGCGGCGACCGTCTTCGTCGGCGCCAACGACGGCATGCTGCACGCGTTCAACGCTGCGACCGACCCCGCGACCGCGGGCAGCGAGCGCTTCGCCTACGTGCCGTCGATGCTGATCGGCGACTCGACCACCGCAGCGTCGGGCAGCCCCCTCGCGCAGCTGACGAGCCAGACCTGGACGCACACGTACTTCGTCGACGGACGCATGGACATCCGCAAGTTCGGGAGCAAGACGATCCTGGTCGGCGCGCTGGGGCGCGGCGGCCGCGGACTGTTCGCGCTGGACGTGACCAACGCCGCCCCGGCGTCGGAGGACGATGCGAAGGGCAAGATCCTCTGGGAAATCACCAACGCGACGACGGGCTTCTCCAGGCTCGGCTACACCTACGGGCAGCCCGTGCTCACGACGCTGCCCGACGGCAGCATCGCGGCCGTCGTCAACAACGGCTACAACAACGCCGGCGACGGAACGGCGTCGCTGTACCTGATCAGGATGAACGCTTCGGGGGCGCTGGGGACCGTGACCGAGATCACGACGAGTACGGGCTCGACCGCCAGCCGCAACGGCCTGTCGTCGCCGACGCTGGTCGACACCAACGTCGACGGCAAGGCCGAGTACGCGTACGCGGGCGACCTCGACGGCAACCTGTGGAAATTCGACCTCACGGCATACACGGCAACGAAGCTCCACACGGTCAGTCCGGCGCAGTCGATCACGATGGCGCCCGGCCTGTTCGAGCATCCGGACGGCGGCTTCGTCGTGACGTTCGTGACCGGCAGGATGCTCGCCGCCGCCGACGCCAGCGACCCGGCACGGCACTATGCCTACGGGATCTGGGACGCGGCGCCCTCGGGCAACACGACGCTGTTCTCGCAGACGCTGACCGAGCACCTCTGGAGCTCCGCGCCCGGCATCCGCGTGCGCACCGCAGCGCCCGCGACCGCCGGCACCACCATCGACTGGAGCCCCGGTCACCACAAGGGCTGGCAGACGCAGTTGCCGATCGACGGCGAGCGCGTCGTCGGCGACGGCGCGTTCGTCACCGGAGCGATCTTCATGTTCCTGAGCACCAACCCGACGGTGCCCTCCCCGGGGCCGCCGGCGCCGTCCGGCGAGAACTGGTGGATGCAGCTCAACGCGCTGACGGGCGGCGACAACGGCGCCATCCGTTTCGACCTCAACGGCGACAGCAGCTTCACCTCGGCCGACCAGGTGACCGTCGACGGCAACCTCGCGAGCCCCGTCGGGCGGAACATGGGCGGCGGCGTGCGCTCGCAGCTGACGGCACTCGACGCCAAGACGTTCCAGGTCTACCAGGCCAACTACGACAAGAACAGCGGCGAGGTCGCGACCCTCGACCGCGGCGTTTCCGGCGGCCATTTCGACTACGACGTCTACTACGGCCAGGCCGGCACGAGCTATGCCGTGCCGACCGGCACCGAGGAGGACGGGAACTCCCCGTTCTGCCTCAAGACGACCGACGTCGGCAACGAAGTGGGCAACGTGTCGCCGACCTACTGCACGGCGGCGAAGGGCTATCCGACCAACCCCGCCCACGACTACATGACGAAGTACACCACCGGCGCCAAGTGCGGGACCGATAAGGCCGGCACCAATCTGCAGACGATCTACTGCAGCCCGCACCGGACCGAGACGTCGGCGAACACCAGCTACGCCAACGCGAAGCACGTGCACGAATACGACGACATCTACGACGTCACCGGCGTCAACATGCTGGCCGCGAGCGACTCGCTGTTCAACCTGCCCAATGCGTACACGACGACGTTCACCGCCGGCACGGCGTTCAAGATCCTGGTGATGAACCAGTACCTCAATCCCGCGGCGCTGCTCGCCACCAGCAAGACCACCACCCTGCCGACCGAGTCGCCGCCTTACGTCTCGATCAAAGCCTACGGCAGCCTCGCGAGCCAGACGGACGCGGCGGCGCTCCTCCAGGGACTGGAAACCTTCACCGGCGCGACGATCAAGAGCTTCGTGTTCAACCTGCCGCTGAACGCATTCAAGTCGAGGGACTGGTGGGGCGACGGGGGAACCGCGCGCGCCGGCTTGATTCCGACGCAGACGGGGTGCGTGAACAAGGTCAATGCCGATGGATCGATGGTGAACAATACTTCGAAGGCGCAGGGGCTCATCGGCAAGTACGGCGAACGGTACGACGGCGCGTTGACGATCCAGCTGATCAAGGCCGACACACCGGCAAGTGCGCTCGAGCCCAATGCCGTGGTGAGCGGCGTGCCCGATTACCGGTACGGCTGGCGGGTCACGGCAGCGCAGATCAACAATTACGTGCTCGCCGAATACACGACGTTCTGGCACCACCCGAACGGGCTGTGCTACGGCGCCAGCAGCTGGGTGCCGAACCCGGCCGAGGACAACACGTCCGACGCCAAGGCCGGCACGCCGGCCGTCGGATCGTCGGACCCGAAGGGAACGTTCGGCGGGACGGGCGGGACGCTGCCGCCCACCGTCGTCCGCGTGGTCAGCAATCCCGACGGCTCCGTCACCGTGAC
This sequence comes from uncultured beta proteobacterium, assembly GCA_903912485.1. Taxonomy (GTDB): domain Bacteria; phylum Pseudomonadota; class Gammaproteobacteria; order Burkholderiales; family Casimicrobiaceae; genus CAIWHR01. The sequence goes on from CAIWHR010000038.1 coordinate 6,611, forward strand.
CTACTCGGATAACACCGTCGTCATCACCTACGCCGACGGCTCGAGCAAGACGACGCTGCCGAACGGCACCGTCGCCTGGACGATCCCGGGCATCGACACCGGCGGCGTCGTCAACCAGGAAGGCATCGACACCGGCGGCGTGACGACGCCGCCCGAGGTCCTGGGCCGGATCAACTGGCGCGAGCCGCGGCGATGACGATGCGCGATTCGTTCCGGCCGGCGGACGGGCGGGCGTACGGCTTCACGCTGCTCGAAGTGATGATCGTCGTGGCGATCGTCGCCATCCTGACGGCGATCGCGCTTCCGACCTACCGCACCGCGGTCCTCAGGGGCAACCGCGCCGACGCCAAGGCGGTGCTGATGGAAAGCGCGCAGTACATGGAGCGCTACTTCACCACCCACAACACGTTCGCCGGGGCGACGCCGGGGACCGCGGTGTCGGCGGTGTCGCCGAAGGGCGCGACCGCGAGTGGGGGCGACATCAAGTACAACATCGGCTTTGCCACCGGCCAGCCGACCGCATCGACTTTCATCATTCAGGCCGATCCGGCCAACGGTCAGGTGGGCGACCCCTGCGGACGGCTGACGCTGTCCAATACCGGCGTTCAGACCGACGCCGGCGCGAGCGCGCCCAAGACCCCGGGCTGCTGGTGACCGTCGTCCGGCCGGTGCCGCAGCCGAGCGCCTCGCCGGCCATGCCCCCGATGCTCCCCCGCGCGGGGGCTGCCCGGCGCACGCGGGTCTGCGCGGGTGAAACGCGACCCGAAGCCACCGCGATCCGCATGCTGCCGAACTCCGGCCGACCAACGGCGTGCAGCCGCCTCCGAGCGAGCAATTCCGGCGTGCAGCGGCGCGTCTCCGGGCCTATAATGAAGTTGTGGATTTCGGTTGTCTGGTTGCCCGGATCACCATGCTGCTCGACCCCAAGCGCGAATCCAAAAGCCGCCGCGCAGTCGCAAGTGTCCTGCCGACGGCGCCGCTCCTCCCCGGAGCCTCGACGTTTTCCGCGGGTTCCCGGGATACGTGCGCCTTGCCGCACGTCGGTGGATGCATGCCGTTGGTCGCCGCCGCCCCGACGCGGGTGTTGAGATTCGGCGTCCGCGGTTCCATTTCCGGGACAGGTATTGGAGAATCCCCGGCAACCGTGAAGTCACCGAACCCTTCCCTCCGCGGCTTCTCGATGGTCGAACTGCTGGTCGCGATCTCCATCGTCGCGATCCTCGCCGGCCTGGCCGGACCTTCGCTGTCGACGTTCATGCGCAACAGCCGCCTCTCCACGACGGCGAACCTGCTGCTGGCCGACCTGCAGCTCGCGCGGCGCGAGGCGATCAAGCGCAACATGTCCGTGCTCGTCGTCCCGAAAGGGAGCGGCGCCGCCGCGTGGTCTTCCGGATGGAACGTCTGCTACACGCTCAATCCGGGCGCCGGCAGCTGCGACGCGCCGCCGGCCGACAACTCCAATCCCAACCCGATCCGCAGCCGCAAGGCGCTCGATTCGTCGCTGTCGCTCGCTCTCGCTCCCACGGCTTCGGCGCCGGTGCGTTTCAATGCCAACGGCTCGCAGGGCGACCCGACGAACGCCGTCACGCAGGCGTTCACGCTATCCGCGTCCGGGTCGAGCCGGACCTACACCGGAAGGGTGACCGCAACCGGCAGCATCACGATGGGCAAGTCGAGCTGACCATGGCGACGTGCAGGCATCGTCCCATCCTCCGCCCGCGCCCGGCACGCGGCGTGACGATGCTCGAGGTGCTGGTGACGCTGCTCATCATCACGCTCTGGCTGCTCGGCACCGCCGGCGCGCAGTCGTCGGCGGTGAAGCTGACCAAGGCGGCGCAGTTCCGAACCACCGCGATCCTGCTCGCCAGCGACATCGCCGAGCGGATGGAGGGCAACAGCACGGCGGCGGCCGGCGGCGCCTACGGGCCCTACGATTCGGCTTCCTACGTCGACAGCACGGCGAACTGCGTCAGCAGCGCGTGCTCGGGAGCGAATCTCGCCGCGTTCGACCTCACCGAATGGGGAAGACGCGTGAAGGAGACGGCGACGCTGCCGGGCGCCACGGCGACGATCGGGTTCGTCGCCGGCAGCGCAACGACGCCGCCCTCGTACACGATCACGATCAACTGGACCGACCGCGGCGACTTCCGCGCAACGACCAAGACCGATCCCGAGCAGCTGACGTATACGGCGATCAAGGCGATCAACCCGGGCTGATGGCGGTCATGGCAACGCACCTCGTCCCGAACCTGCCCTCGCGGCCGCGCGGCGCCGGCTTCACGCTGGTCGAGCTGATGGTCGCCGTGGCGCTGGGGCTGCTGATCATCGGCGGCATGTTCACCGCCTACCTGTCGGCGTCGTGGACCACCGAAACCAACGCGCGGTTCGCCGAAACGCAGAACAACGGCCGCTACGCGATCGACTACCTTCGCCGCGAAGTCCAGCTCGCCGGTTTCCTCGGCATGCAGAACACCGACTCGTTCAACAAGGCGCCGGCCGCCGTCACCCGGCTCGGCAGCATCGCCAGCCAGGTCTACGGCAGTTGCGGAACGTCGGGCTTCGCCACGCTGGTCGAGCAGCCGGTCTGGGGCGTCGACGACGCGCAGATGCCGTCCTGCACGGCGATGGGCAACTATCTGCGCGGCGACGTGCTGGTGCTGCGCCGCGCCGGCCTCGATGCGGTGCCGGCCACCGCCGGCTCGCTGCCGACGGTCAGCGGCACCACGCTCTACCTGCGCGTCGATCCCAGCCACGCGACCGTCTACCTCGGCTCCGACCAGTCCCAGCTCTCCGCGGCGACCCGTGCCGGCGAAACGTACACGCCCGAGTACTACCCGCTGGCGGTGGACGTCTACTACATCAGCAGCTGCACCAACTCGCCCTGCGAATCGCCGGGCATTCCGGCGCTCTACCGGCTGAGCCTCGGTGCCGGACCCACGTTCACGCCGCAACTGATCGCGACGGGCATCGAGAACATGCAGGTCCAGTACGGCGTGCGGTCGGGCACCGACGTCATCTTCAGGAACGCCGACGCGGTGGCCGCGGCGGAATGGCCGACGGTCGTGTCGGTGCGCCTCTGGCTGCTGGCGCGCAGCACCGACACCGAAGGCGGCGGCTACGCCAACACGGCCAGCTACACGATGGGCAACAGGACGTATCCCGCGAGCGGATCGAGCGACTCGTACCTGCGCCAGCTCTTCCCGCTGGTCGTCGGCGTGCGGCACTGAGGCGACATGACCCGCGCACCGTCATCGGCCCGCATCCTCAAAGCCCCGGGAAGCCGCGGGCAGGCAGGCGCGATGTCGCTGTTCGTGACGCTGGTGCTGCTGGTCATCGTGATGATGCTGGGCATCACCGGCGCGATGATGGGGAATTCGCAGTACAAGATCGCCGGCAACCTGCAGTTCGAGAACGTGGCGTTCAACCTCGCCGAGACCGCTGCCGCCGCCGCGCAACTGAACACGAACTTCAACGACGCCGGGTTCACGACGTACAACGCGACCGGGAAGGCCTATCTCTACCCGATCGCCGACCCGCCCGTCGATCCTTTCGCGATAGGCTGGACCGATGCCAATTCGTTCGCCGTCGGCGGCAACGACAGCGAGCGCTACATCGTCCAGCGGATCGCCACCAACATCCGCTACCCGGACGACATGATGACCGGCTCGCACCAGACCTCGTGCAACCGGCAGGACGTATACCGCATCACCGCGCGGGGCGTCGCCGCGACCGGCACCGTCAAGTTCGTTCAAACCACCTTTTCGGCGCCGACGTCCTCACCCCGCTGCTAGTTGCCGGCAGCCACCGCACCTGAAAGAGGCACGACCATGACCCCATCCAAGCGCTTCGCCCTCACCCTCGGTTCGATGCTCTTTTTCGCCGTCGCATGCGGGCCCGCCCACGCCGCGGCCGCGTTCGTTCCCAACAGCCAGCCGACGGGCTGGGTGGCGGAAGTCGAGTTGAGCAACGACAACCTCTCGTCCAACACCGAGACCATCTACCGGCCTTATTTCGCCCGGTCCGACTGGTCCGGCAACCTGTTCGCGTTTCCCGTCTCCAGCAGCGGCGTCGTCGACTTCGCGCACGAGCGCTGGGGCGGCGGCGCCGCTGCGAAGGTCAACAACCAGCGCTACGACAGCGGGCGCAAGATCGTGACCGTGCGCGGCGACGACGGCCGCAGGATTTCGTTCCTGCTGGGGTCTACGCCATCCGTGCCAGGGAATTATCTCGACGCGACGCAGCAGAACTCGCTGTCGACCACCGCCGCGACGGCGCTCAAGGTCCTCAATTACGTCCGCGGCAAGCGTGAGGACGAGTCCAACTACCCGGGCGGCACCGGAAACTTCCGCCAGCGCTCGTTCGTCCTCGGCGACATCGTCCATTCGCGCCCCTACTACGTGCCCGACGCGTCGAAGCCGCGCGTGTACGTCGGCGCCAACGACGGCATGCTCCACGCGTTCAACGCCACCACCGGCGCCGAGGAGTTCGCGTACATCCCGTCGATGGTGATCCCCTCGCTGGTCAACCTGACGACGGACGGGGATCCGGTCGTCCATCGCTATTTCGTCGACGCTTCGCCCAACGTCGCCAACACCGGCAGCAAGACCGTCCTGGTCGGCTCGCTCGGCGCCGGCGGTGCGGGACTGTACGCGCTCGACGTCTCGCCTTCGCTCGCCGAAGGGGACGAGGCAACGCTGGCCGCGAACCGCATTCTCTGGGAGATCACGCCGTCGAAGCGCAATTACAACAATGGAACGGCCAGCGACGCGGATTACGCCGATCTGGGCAACAGCTACGGCCCGCCGCTGATCGGCAAAGTGAAGACCAGCGCCACCACGATGGCATGGGTTGCCATCGTCGCCAACGGCTACAACAACAACGGCGGCGTCGCCGCCAACATGAAGTCGGTGCTGTACGTGATCGATCTTGCCGATGGCCACCTGATCCGGGCGATCACCGCCTCCGCCGGCCCCGGCCTGTCGGCGCCGCGCGGCGTCGACACCGACGGCAACGGCAGCATCGACTATGTCTACGCCGGCGACATCGACGGCAACCTGTGGAAGTTCGACCTGACGAATTCGTCCAGCGCATCGTGGACGGCGACCAAGCTGTACACGACCAGCCCGGCGCAGGCGATCACCGGCGCGCCGAGCATCTGGCCGCATTCCAGCGGCGGCTACATGGTCGACTTCGCGACCGGCCGCATGTTCACCAATGCGGCGACCTGCCCGTCCACCGGGGCCGACAACTGCGACACGGCGACCTTCTACGCCTACGGCCTGCGCGACAACGGAACGACGATCCAGGCCGCCAATCTCGTCTCCCAGACGCTGACCGAAAAAGCTTCCGGCAGCTACCGCGTGCGGACCAGTTCCTCGCTCGGCGTCGACTACTCGACGACCGGCGGCAAGCAGGGGTGGAAGCTCGCGCTGCCCGCCGGCGAACGCGTCGTCGGCGACGGCGGCCTGATCAAGGACGGCCGCTACATCTTCACCGCGACCAACCCGACCATCGTCCACTCCAAGGACAACAGCGGCAACGTCATCCCCAACGGCGAGAACTGGCTGATCGAGGTCGCGTTCGACACCGGAGGCGGCGGTACGACGCCCATCTTCGACATCAACGCCGACGGCGCGCTCAACGCCAGCGACCTCGTCGCGACCGATGCCGCCAGCCCCGTCAACCCGTCGACGGGGATTCCCGTCGCGCGGCTCATCACCTACGGCGTGCTGTCGCAGCCGGTCGACGCGCAGATGGCGAACATGAGCAGAACGTACTTCAACTGGAATCCCGACGTCGAAGCGGCGCCGCCGAGCGTCGGCGGCGTGGCCGGCGGCCATTTCGACTTCGACATCTACTACCCGGCCAAGTCCGGCACGCCGTGCGCGATCACCAACCTCGACGGCGACAAGAACTGCAACAACACCCACGTACACGAGTACGACGACGCGTACAACGTGACCGGCGTCGACATGCAGAACGCCAGCGACGCGCGGATGAACCTGGCCAACGCGGTACCGGGAACGGGGACCAAGTTCAAGCTCCTGATGGCGAACCAGCGGCTGTCGCCGGCCGTCCGGTTCTGGGTCGGCGAGAACGCCGATTACATCGAGGTCTTCAAGTACCTGACGCCGCGCGCGAACCCGGTGCCGCCCACGCTCGGCACCGGCGGCACGCTCGGGACCAATACGCCGTTCAGCGATGCACTGCCGGTGTACAGCCGCGCCGGAGCGACCGGCAGCACGCACCTCACCCATTTCGTGCTCAACATGCCGCTCGACGCGTTCGCGCAGAAAGACTGGGCGGGCATCGGCGACTCCCGCGTCGGACTCATCCCGACGCAGACCGGCTGCGTCCGGGGGAACGACCTGGGTGGCTCGGTGAATCCCTACGGCTCGCTGTGGATGAACGGCGCGCTGCTGGTCCAGGTCATCAAGGACACGACGCCCGACTCCGCCATCCAGCTGGAGAGCACGCTCGGCACGCCCGACAAGACGATGGGCTATCGGCTCAAGAGCGACGCGACGTCGCAGAAGAACCTGCTGGCCGAATACACGATATTCTGGCATCACGACAACAAGCTCTGCTACGGCGACTCGGGATGGGGGACGACCGCGGCGATCGCGCCTCCGATGACCAACGTCGGCGGCTCGAAGACCCCGGCGGCCGGGTCCACCGACCCGAAAGGCGGCGACTTCCAGAGCGGCGGCTGCACCGTCAATTGCGGCAGCGGCAGCGGCAGCGGCGGACAGACGACGGTGCAGCAGGGCTTCGTCGACGGCGCCGTGGTGGTGCAGGGCATGACGCGCAACCCCAACCAGTTCATCACCGTCACGACGACCTACACCAAGGATGGCGTGTCGGCAGGCACCCCGGGCCCGACCGGCGGCGGCGGCGAGGCCGGCACGCAGCGCTCCGGCAGGCTGTCGTGGAAGCAGCTGATCAGGTGAAATCCCCGCCCGAACACCGCGGCGGTCCGGGACGACCGGCCGCCGCGGACGGGCAGACGGCAACCAGGGAGCCAACAGCCGTGAACCGAAAGCACCGCGGTTTCAGCCTCATCGAGCTCCTCATCGTCGTGGCCGTCGTCGCGATCCTGGCCGCCATCGCGTACCCCAGCTACCGGCAGCACGTCATTCGGGTCAGCCGCGAGGCGGCGCAGTCGCAGCTGATCGAACTGGCCAACCTGCAGGAGAAGATCTTTCTCAACGACAGCGCATACATGGTGAACAACGCGAAGGTCGCCAGCGCCTACAATGGGCACACGACCGGAGGCCTCGGCGTGTCGTACGCCAACTGCGCGGCGGGGCGGACGGCGGACTGCAAGTACGCGGTCTCGGTCGCCGGCACGGCCACCACCTTCACCCTCACCGCGGATCCCGTCACCGGAACGACTCAAGCCGGCGACGGATGGCTCAAGATCGACCAGTCCGGACAGCGGACCTGGCAAAATCACGATAACTGGTAGGTAGCCGATGCACTTTCGTCCCCTGTTGCTCGCGGCACTCGCCGTCAGCGGGTTCGCCGCCGCCGCGGACGACCCGAACGTGCCCGCGATGATGGAGAAGTACGGCTGCGGCATCTGCCACAGCGACCGCGAGACGATGGCCGGCCCCTCGTGGGTCGACATCGCCGCCAGGTACCGTGGCAACGCCCGCGCCGCCGCGATCCTTGCCGCCGAGGTAAAAAAGGGCGTCCACGGCGGCGGGCCGTGGCCGATGCCGCCGCTGCCCGAAGTCCCCGACGCCGACACGCAGGCGATCGTCCGCTACATCCTGGCGCAGCAGCGCTGAGCCGGGTCCGCTGGTGCGGGCCCGGGATCCGCGCTTGTGCAATGGTTCCACTATTGATACCATATTGACATGGCATCTTCGGCGAAGATTCTTGCCCAGATGCGGCGCGAACCAGCGAACGTGCGATTCGGCGATCTTCGGAAGGTTTGCGAAGATTTTTTCGGGAAGCCTCGCCAGGCGGGCAGCAGCCATGCAATCTTCAAGACTCCCTGGGTCGGCGATCCTCGGATCAATATCCAGAGCGACAGAGGGAAAGCAAAGGTCTATCAGGTTCGTCAGGCACTGCTGGCAATCGACAAGATGGAGACTGGGCAATGAGCGTTGACCACTACACATATCGTGTCACCTGGTCGCCCGAGGACGACGAGCACGTCGGTCTGTGCGCGGAATTTCCGTCGCTGTCCTGGCTGGCGCGCACGCCGGCAGCCGCGTTGAAGGGCATTCGGCAGGTCGTCGCCGATGCGGTGGCCGACATGGCCGCGTCCGGCGAGGCGAGCCCGGCGCCATTGGCGGACAAACACTACAGCGGCCAGTTCCGCGTGCGCATTCCCCCCGACGTGCATCGCGCCCTTGCCCTGCAAGCCGCCGAGCAGGGCATCAGCCTGAACCGGTTGGCCAGCGCAAAGCTGGCAGGCTGAACTGCCGG
>CAIWHR010000039.1 GCA_903912485.1 uncultured beta proteobacterium
CGGCCCGGGCCGGGCAGCTGCATCTTCAGCTGCTCGCGCGCGATCTTCTCGGTGCGCGCGGGCATCGCCCACGTCGACTGCTCGAGCTGCAGCTGGCCGTACTCGGTCTCGAAGCCGCGCCCCGCGGCCTGTTCGCGCCCGAGCTCGACGAACAGCTTCCGCGCCTGGTGGCGCGACGTGACCAGCGACAGCGCGCAGGCGACGAGCACGGCGAGCAGCAGCAGGTTGAGGCGCAGCATCGCGGAATCCGTCGCGCTACGCCGTCGCCGGCGCGTCGCCGAAGCCGGGAGGAACCGGGTGCGCGGTGCGCTCGGCCACGCGCAGCGTCGCGCTGCGGGCGCGCGGATTGGCCGCGACTTCGCGGTCGGAGGGCCTGACCGCCCGGCCGACGAGTTCGAGCGGCGCCGCCGGCAGCGCGTCGGTGCGGATCGCGAACCGCGCGAGCCGCGGGTCGCCGCCGAAGGGCTGCGAGGCGCGCGCGAAGAAGCGCTTGACGATCCGGTCCTCCAGCGAGTGGAAGCTGATGACCGCGATCCGTCCGCCGGCGTTCATCAGCGACACGATCCGCGGCAGCGCGAGCGCCAGTTCGGCGAGTTCGCGGTTCACGAAAATCCGAAGGGCCTGGAAGGTCCGCGTGGCCGGATCCTGCCCCCAATCCCCCCGCGGGCGCGTGCGGACGGCTTGGGCCACGAGCGCGGCAAGCTGCCGGGTCCTGACGATGGGCGCGACCGTGCGAGCCGCAACAATCGCTCCTGCAATCGATTGAGCAAACCGTTCTTCACCATAGTCGCGAATCACCTCCGTCAATTCGCGTGCGTCGGCACGCGCGAGAAATGCCGCGGCGGATTCGCCGCGCGTCGGGTCCATCCGCATGTCCAGCGGACCGTCCGACCGGAACGAGAACCCGCGCTCGGGATCGTCGATCTGCGGCGAGGAGATGCCCAGGTCGAGCAGCACGCCGTCGGCGCCGGCGACGGAAAGCTCGCGCAGCACGTCGGGCATCTCGGAAAACCACGCGCGGCGGAAGCTGAAGCGGCGGTCGTCGATCGCCTGCGCGGCCGCCTCGGCCTCGGGATCGCGGTCGAGCGCAACGACGCGGCCGGAGCCGCCGAGCGCGGCGAGGATCGCGCGACTGTGTCCGCCGCGGCCGTAGGTGCCGTCGACGTAGGTGCCGTCGGGCCGGATCGCCAGCGCCGCGACGGCCTCCTCGAGCAGCACCGGGGCATGGCCGCCGCCGCCGTTGCCCATCAGAGCGAGAAACCGTCGAGTTCCGGCGGCAGCTCGCCGCCGGAAAACGTGATCGCCTGCGCCGTCTGTTCCTGCCAGCGCGGCGCGTCCCACAGCTCGAACTTGTTGCCCTGGCCGACCAGCACGACGTCGTGTTCGAGCCCCGCGTACTGGCGCAACTCCGGCGACACCAGGATGCGTCCGGCGCCGTCGAGGTCGACGTCGTCGGCGTGGCCGACGAGCAGCCGCTGCAGGCGGCGAATCGGCTCGTTGAACGACGACAGGCGCATCAGGTGCGCCTGGATCGGTTCCCACGCCGCGCGCGGATACAGGAGCAGGCAGCGGCTGGGATCGACGGTGAGAACCAGCGAACGCTGGCCCGCTTCGTCCGACTGCAGCGCGTCGCGGTACTTGGCGGGAACCGCCAGGCGACCCTTGGCATCGAGGGCGAGGTGAGTCACCCCCCGAAATACCGGGCCACTGGCCGACGAAACCATCGCTCCCTGCGTCACCGCGTCCCCCTTTCTCCCCCCCCCCGTGAGCGCTCATCGATGTCGCCGCAAACCGGCTCCGAGCGCCCTCTCGTTCACCCACTTTTTCCCACTTCTCGCCACCAGGAGCAACTATAAGGGAATCTTCGGCGCCGGGTCAACGGCTTTCCGTTGGTCCATCAAGGACTTAGCCGCGATGTTGTGAAAACCTTTTCAATCATTTAAAACATAGACTTAGGACATTTAACGAAAGTAACATAAGAAGTATGGCCGCATTTGTCGACGTTCGATCGTACGTTCGTTCGATCGATTCCGTGCCGCGGCGCCCGGCGCCGCATCGCGCATCCGCCATCCCGCTGCACCCCGTCGGCGAACGGGCGCAGCGCAGGCGCTGCCGGCATCGCGCCGGCGCGATGCCGCGACGATGGACGATAATCGCGCCTGTGCTCCCCATCGCGTCCCCTGCCCCGCTGCGGCTGCTGCCCGCCTTTGCGCTCGCGCTGCTGCCCGTGCTCGCCGCCTTCGTCTACGTGACGGGCTTCTTCCGCGCCGCGGCGCGCGAGCTGAAGCGGCTCGACAACCTTGCGCGCGGCCCGCTCGTGTCGCA
>CAIWHR010000040.1 GCA_903912485.1 uncultured beta proteobacterium
AGGTGTATCAATAATGTTGACGCGGTGATCACGCCAGAAACAGGTTGTTGCCGCGCTGGTAATCGTGATCCCGCGCTCGCGTTCCTGTTCCATCCAGTCCATGACGGTCGCGCCGTCGTGCACCTCGCCTATCTTGTGCGAGACGCCCGTGTAGAACAGGATGCGTTCGGTGGTCGTGGTCTTGCCGGCGTCAATGTGCGCACTGATGCCGATGTTGCGATACCGTTCGATGGGGGTTGCGCGTGCCACTTTGTGGATACCGTTTTGGGGTGTCTCGTCCGCTGTCCGGCGCGAAGCGCGGGATCACGCGGGCCGAGGCGCCGCCATTTAGAATCGGAAATGCGAGAACGCCTTGTTGGCCTCGGCCATGCGGTGGACTTCCTCGCGTTTTTTCACCGCGCCGCCGCGGTTTTCCGCCGCTTCGAGCAGTTCCGCCGCGAGGCGCTGGCCCATCGACTTCTCGCCGCGCTTGCGCGCCGCTTCGCGCAGCCACCGCATCGCCAGCGCCATCCGCCGCACCGGGCGCACTTCGACCGGGACCTGGAAGTTGGCACCGCCGACGCGCCGGCTCTTGACCTCGACCATCGGCCGCGAATTGGCGAGCGCCTGGTTGAAGACCTCGAGCGGATCCTTGCCGCCTTTCTTGGCGATCGACTCGAACGCTCCGTAAAGGATGCGCTCGGCGACCGACTTCTTGCCGGCGGTCATCAGCACGTTGACGAATTTCGCAACGTCGCCGCTGCCGTACTTGGGATCGGGCAGGATCTCGCGCTTGGGAACTTCTCTGCGTCTGGGCATAACGTCCTCAGTTCAATTCTGTCGGTTGCGTGCTTACGCAGCCTTGGGCTTTTTCGCGCCGTACTTCGACCGGGACTGCTTGCGGTCCTTGACGCCTGCGGTGTCGAGGCTGCCGCGCACCATGTGGTAGCGCACGCCCGGGAGGTCCTTCACCCGGCCGCCGCGGATCAGCACCACCGAGTGCTCCTGCAGGTTGTGGCCCTCGCCGCCGATGTAGCTGATGACCTCGAAGCCGTTGGTGAGGCGCACCTTGGCGACCTTCCGCAGCGCGGAATTCGGCTTCTTCGGCGTCGTCGTGTACACGCGCGTGCAGACTCCGCGCTTCTGCGGGCTCTGACCGAGGGCAGGGACCTTGCTTTTCGACACGGGGGGCTGACGGCCCTTCCGTACGAGCTGATTGATGGTTGGCATTCTTGATTGTCCGTTTCGTGCGGCGTTAGCGTCGATCGGCCGCAGGGCTCTTCGCTTGGCGAAACTACTGCTCGGTACAACAAATCAAAGTGGCCCAAGCGTGCGACGCGCGCAGCAGCTTAGGGCCACCTTTCTGCGCCACGGCCGACCTGCAACCGGGTACGCCGCCTCTCCGGCCGCGATTTCGGGCGATCGGGAAGGCGAAAAGAGGGTAATTATAGGGGTATAACGAGGTCTCCGTCAACTCCGTGTTGCGCCGCGTGTTGCGCCGCGGAGCCCGGGCCGGTGTGATGTCTCACCGGCACCCCCGGCGCGGCGGCCGGCGCCGGGGGCGGGCGCCTGTGCCGCCGTCGG
>CAIWHR010000041.1 GCA_903912485.1 uncultured beta proteobacterium
CCGGCGCCGGCGAAGGCGCCCGCGGGGGCCGGCGCGCAGGATGCGGTCGGCGCCGCATCGGTCCCCGCGGCCGCGCCGCCTCCTGCGCCCCAGCCGCCCCCACCGGTGCCGACGGCCGCCGCCGCGACGATCGCCTGTCCGCATCCGGACTGCGGCGCGTCGAACCCCGCCGACCGCGAGCGCTGCGTCTACTGCAACCGGTCGCTGCACGCTCCGGCCCCGTCCACCGCCGCCGCCGGAGCGCGGCCGCTGCCGTCGGCGCTGCGCCGCGACTACCGCGTGCTCGACGCGTTTGCGGCGACGGGAAGCGAGGCCGACCTGCTGCTGGTCGAGCGGCTGGCCACCGGCGAGCAGTGCGTCGCCAAGCTCTATCGGACGGGCCTCGCGCCCGACCCGAGGCTGCTGGCGATGGTCGCGCAGGCGCAGGGCGACCACCTCGTCCGGCTGCTGGCCTACGGCGTGTCCGACGGCGTCGCCTGGGAGATCCAGGAATACCTGCGCCACGGCACGCTGCGCCAGCGCCTGGCGGCGGGACCGCTGGCGCCGGCCGAGGTGCGGCGCATCGTCGAGGAGATCGCCGAAGCGCTCGCCGGCATCCACGCGCAGCGCATCCTGCACCGCGACCTCAAGCCGGAGAACGTGCTGGTGCGCTCGCCCTCGCCGCTGGAGCTCGCGCTGACCGACTTCGGCGCCGCGTCGGTGCGCGAAGGGACGCAGCACTTCACCGACGGCGCACGCACGGCCAGGTACGCGGCGCCGGAGACGCTGACCGGCGTCATCGACGAAAAGGCCGACTGGTGGGCGCTGGGCATGATCGCGCTGGAGGCCGCGACCGGCCGGCACCCGTTCGCGGGCCTGACCGAGCAGGTGATCAACCACCACCTGGCGACGCGGCCGGTCGACGTGCGCGCGGTCGGCGACGAATCGCTGCGCACGCTGTGCCGGGGACTGCTGCTGCGCGATCCCAAGCGGCGCTGGGGCGACGCCGAAGTGGCGCGCTGGCTCGGCGGCGACGCGACGCTGTCCGCACCCGACGACGCGCAAGGCTCGGCCACCGCGGTGCGCCCGTACCGGATCGGCGCCGTCCTTTGCGCGACCGCCGCCGAGCTGGCGCCGGCGCTGGTGCGGCACTGGCAGGCGGCCACCCGGGACCTCGCGCGCGGGCAGGTCGTGCGCTGGCTGGAGCAGGACCTGAACGACCACAATCTGGCGCGCGCCTGGCGCGACATCGCCGACGAGCGCGGCGCGTCCGACGACCTGCGGCTGTTGCGCTTCGCGCTCGCCGCCGCGCCCGACCTGCCGCCGGTGTGGCGCGGCGAGCCGGTGAGCGTCGACGCGCTGCTCGACGCCGCGCACCGGGCGGCGGGCGCCGACGACGCCGCGCTCCGCTGGCTCGGCTCGATCGCGTCCGAGGGCGTGCTGGCGCGATTCGCCGCCGCGGGCCATCGCGATCTCGCTGATTTCGACCGCCGCTGGCGCGACGGCTGGACGCGCTTCGTCGAGCTGTGGAAGCGCGCGCAGGCCGCCGAGGAGGCGTGGCGCAAGGCGCCGCGCGCGGTGGCCGGCGCCGCGTCGGCGCGCGTCGCGCACTTCGACGACCTCGCGTTCTCGGCGCCGATGTGGCTGTCGCCGCCGCCGCAGGCGCGGATCAACGGCGTGCTGCTGCTGGCGCTGTCCGACGCCGACATCGCCGGCGCGCTGCAGCGCGAAGTCGTCGCCGGGCAGGCGGAGGTGGCGGGCTTCTGTCCCTGGTTCGACGCGCTGTGCGCCGAGACCGCGCTCGATCCCGTCGCAACGCTGGTCGCGCAGCAGATGCTGCCGCACGCGCGCGACGACGCGGCGATGGAGCGCGGCCGGCAAGGCTCGACGCAGGCGGCGCGCGACCGGGTCGTCGACGAGGCGCGCGCCGACCTGCGCTTCGCGCTGCGCGACCTCGTGCGACTGCTCGACGCCGGCGAGGACGCCGCCGACGACGCCGAGACCACGGCGATGCGGTTCGAGGCGCTGGCCGCGTTCCAGGAGGCCTGCCAGAAGCTGCTGGGCCTGGGCTACGCCGATCCCGAATTCCAGGCGCTTCGCCTCGGCGTCGAGAAGCTGTCGGTGCACACGCTGATCGCGCAGCGGGCGCTGGCGCGCAGCGAAGCGGTGCAGCGCGTCAACGCGATCTTCATGCAGCCCGAGCGGCTGGGTCTCGCCGCCGTGACCGTCGTCGCCGCGCTCGCGCTGTGGGCGCCGATGCTGACGCTGGCGCTCGCCGCCGCCGGCGCCGGAGCGCTCGGCTATCGGTGGCACCTCGCGCGCCAGGCAGGCGCGGCGGCGCGGGCTCCGCTGCGCCTGCTGGCGCTGCACGGCAAGGCGATGCTGCGCACGCCGGCGCCGAACGAAGCGCCGCCGTCGGGCGGCTGACGCCGGAGCGTTCGGCGCGTTCTTGCCGCCCGCGGACGAAGCGGGAGAGCGACCAACCCCGGTGCGTCAGGATCCTGCCGGTTCCGACCCCGTCAGGCGGTCGTGCCCGCTGCGGACGGGCTCCAGCCGCCGCGCTGCCGCCTCGACGCCGGCGACGTCCTCGTCCGGCGCCGCGGAAACGGCGGCGCCCGCCGCGTCGTCCGCCTCCTCGCCGAGAAAGCCGCCGCTCTGGTGCGCCCACAGCCGGGCGTAGAGGCCGCCCTGCGCCAGCAGGCTGCGGTGGTCGCCCTCCTCGACGACGCGCCCGCGGTCGAGCACGATCAGACGATCCATCGCGGCGATCGTCGACAGCCGGTGCGCGATCGCCATCACCGTCTTGCCTTCCATCAGGCGATAGAGGCTCTGCTGGATCACCGCCTCGACCTCCGAGTCGAGCGCGCTGGTGGCCTCGTCGAGCAGCAGGATCGGCGCGTCCTTCAGCATCACGCGCGCGATGGCGATGCGCTGGCGCTGGCCTCCCGACAGCTTGACGCCGCGCTCGCCGACGTGCGCGTCGAAGCCGCGGCGCCCCTGGTGGTCGGCGAGGACCGCGATGAACTCGTGCGCCTCGGCGCGCCGCGCCGCGGCGGCCATGTCGACGTCGGTCGCGTCGGGTCGGCCGTAGAGCAGGTTGTCGCGCACCGACCGGTGCAGCAGCGAAGTGTCCTGCGTGACCATGCCGATCTGCGCGCGCAGGCTCTCCTGCGTGACGCCGGCGATGTCCTGGCCGTCGATGAGGATGCGCCCGCGCTCGGGGTCGTAGAAGCGCAGCAGCAGGTTGACGATCGTCGACTTGCCCGCGCCCGAGCGTCCGACCAGCCCGATCTTCTCGCCCGGGCGGATCGCGAGCGACAGGCCGTCGATCACGGCCTGCCGGCCGCCGTAGGCGAAGCTCACGCTCTCGAAGCGGATGTCGCCGCGGGTCACCGCCAGCGCCTGCGCGTCGGGCCGGTCGACGACGGCGTGCGCTCGCGCCAGCGTGTTGATGCCGTCCTGCACGGTGCCGATGTGCTCGAACAGCGCCGCCATCTCCCACATCACCCAGTGCGAGATGCCGTTGAGCCGCAGCGCCATCGCGGTCGCGGCGGCCACCGCGCCGACGCCCACCTGCCCGCGCATCCACAGCCACAGCACCGCGCCGGCGGTGCTCGCGACCAGCGCCATCGACAGCGCGTGATTGACGATCTCGAAGCCGGTGACCAGCCGCATCTGCGCGTGCACCGTCAGCAGGAATTCCTGCATCGCGGCGCGGGCGAAGCCGGCTTCGCGCCGCGCGTGCGAGAACAGCTTGACGGTCGCGATGTTGGTATAGGCGTCGGTGACGCGTCCGGTCATCATCGAGCGCGCGTCGGCCTGCTCGCGCGCCACGCGCCCCAGCCGCGGCACGAAGAATGCGAGCGCGGCGACGTACAGCGCCAGCCAGCCGACGAACGACGCCAGCAGCCAGGCGTCGAAGCCGCCCAGCACCGCCAGCATCGTCGCGAAGTAGATGATCACGAACACCAGGAGCTCGGCGAGGATGACCCACACGTCGCGCACCGCCAGCGCCGTCTGCATCACCTTGGCGGCGATGCGGCCGGCGAACTCGTCCTGGTAGAAGCCCATGCTCTGCGCCAGCATCAGGCGGTGGAAGTTCCAGCGCAGCCGCATCGGGAAGTTGCCGGCCAGCGCCTGCTGCTTGATCGCGGACTGCAGCGCCACGACCGCGACGCTGATGATCAGCACCGCCAGGAGCAGCAGCAGCGTGCGGCGCTGCTCGATCCACAGCCGCGCCGGCTCGACCGCGGCCAGCCAGTCGACGATGCGGCCCATCATGCTGAACAGCAGCGCCTCGAACGCGCCGATGGCGGCGGTGAGCAGCGTCATCGCCAGCAGGTAGCGGCGCAGGCCCTGCGAGCACGACCAGACGAACGCGAAGAATCCGCGCGGCGGCGTGGCCGGCAGCGCGTCGGGATAGGGGTCGACCAGTCGTTCGAACCAGGTGAGCACGGGGGTCTCGGGGTGGCGGCAGGCCCGCCAGTGTGCCTCTACCCGCCTCGTCCCGGGCTAGCGCCCCCAGCGCAGCGCCAACGGGTCGGCTTCGCGCGCGAGCTCGAGCAGGCCGGCGCGAGTCGCCGGGTGCAGCGGCTCCAGCGGATGGCGCACCGCGTCGCTGCCGATCACGCCGCCCTCGGCCATGACGACCTTGGTCGCGCGCAGCCCGCACTGCCGGTTCTCGTAATTGATCAGCGGCAGGATGCGGGCGTAGGCCGCGGCGGCCTCGGCGCGGCGCCCGGCGCGATGGTGCAGGACCACCGGCCTGATGAGGTCGGGCAGCAGCGCGCTCGACATCGTCCCGGTGGCGCCGGCGTCGAGGTCCGCCATCAGCGTGATCGCCTCCTCGCCGTCGAAAGGCCCGAGGATCGCCGCGCCTCCGGCTTCGATCAGGCCGCGCAGCTTGGCCGCCGCGCCGGGCGTTTCGATCTTGAAGTAGCGGACCGACGGCAGCTCGCGCGCGAGGCGAACCAGCAGCGGCACCGACAGCGTGACGCCGGAGAGCGGTGCGTCCTGCACCATGATCGGGAGCAGGGTGGCGTCGGCGACGCGCTGGAAGTGTTCGAAGACGCCCTTGTCGTCGGCGCGCAGGCCGGCGCCGTGATACGGCGGCATCAGCATCAGCATCGCGGCGCCGGCGGCGGCCGCGGCGCGCGCGCGGTCGGAGGCGATCCGGGTGCTGAAGTGGCTGCAGGTGACGATCACCGGGACGCGCCCGGCCACGTGCGCGAGGCAGACCCGCAGCAGCGTGTCGCGCTCGTCGTCGGTCAGCAGGAACTGCTCGGAATAGTTGGCGAGGATGCAGATGCCGTCGACGCCTTGGTCGATCATGCAGTCGAGCACGCGGCGCTGTGCGTCGAGGTCGAGTTCGCCCGACCCGGTGAACGGCGTCGGCGCCACGGGGAAGATCCCGCGGTACGGCGGGGCGGCGGTCGGGACGGTCATGATGCCTCCTGTCGGTTCGCGGGCGGACGCCGCGGCGGGCTTTCGCGCATGGTACATCCGACCCGCGCGTAGAATTGCCTTCCATCCGCTTCCCCTTTCAGGAACTCCGCCATGCGCCGCAGCCTCTTCGTGCTCCTGGCCGCCGCGTGGGTCGCGCCCGCCGTCGCCGACTCGCCCGCCGATCGCTGGAATCTGTCCGACATCTATCCTTCGGTCGCCGCCTGGAACGCCGATGCCGCCAGGCTGGAAGCGCAGTTCGCGGAATTTTCAGGCTGCAAGGGGCACCTCGGCGACGACGCTGCGCGGTTCGGGCAGTGCCTCGACCTGCAGGCGGAGATGACCAAGCGCTACTTCCGGCTGGCGACCTTTGCCCGGGAGCAGCTGGCCGAGGACACCGGCTCGCCGTCGTCGCTCGAACTGGAGCAGAGGACCGACGTGCTCGGCACCCGGCTCAACGAAGCGGAGGCGTTCGTCGACCCCGAGATCCTGCGCATGGGCAAGGACAGGGTCGCGACGTTCCTGAAAGAAAGGCCGTCGCTCGCCAGCCATCGCTTTCCGCTCGACCAGACGCTGCGCGCTGCGCCGCACACGCTGAACGACGAAGGCGAGACGCTGGTCGCGAATTTCGGGTTCATGAACAACGCCGGGCGTTCGGCGTATTCGATCCTGACCAACGCCGACCTGCCGTGGCCGACGATCAGGCTGGCGTCGGGGGAGGAAGTGAGGCTCGACGCCTCCGCCTACACGAAGTACCGCGAGGCGCCGAACCGCGACGACCGCAAGCGCGTGATGGACGCGTTCTTCGGCGCCTTCAAGACCTACGAGCGGACGCTCGGCGTCAACCTCCATTCGCAGCTGAAGCAGGACGCGGTCTACAGCAAGGTGCGCAGGTACCCCGACTCGATCGCGCGCGCCCTCGACCGCAACCGCGTGCCGGTCGCCGTGCTCGACACGCTGATCGGCGAGACGAACGCCAGCCTGCCCACGCTGTACCGCTACTTCCGGCTGCGGGCGAAGCTGCTGGGCGTCGCGCAGCTGCACTACTACGACATCTACCCGCCGCTGGTGCACGGCGATTTCAGGTTTCCGCTGGCGCGCGGAAGGGAGCTGGTGCTGGGCGCCGCGGCGCCGCTCGGCGCCGACTACGTCGATGCGCTGAGGAACGGTCTCGACAGCCGCTGGATGGACGCGTACCCGCGTCCGCGCAAGCAGTCCGGAGCGCACATGGCGTCGCACGCCTACGACGTGCATCCGTACGTGCTGATGAACTACAACGACGACTACGAGTCGGTGACGACGCTGGCGCACGAATGGGGCCACGCGATGCACTCGCACCTGGCCCACGGCGCGCAGCCCTTCGTGACCGCCCACTACGCCACCTTCATCGCGGAGATCGCGTCGACGTTGAACGAGAGGCTGCTGCTCGACCGGATGCTCGAGGCGGCGAAGGGCGACGACGAGCGCCTGTTCTACCTCGGAACGGCGCTCGAGGGACTGCGCGGCACGTTCTACCGGCAGGCGATGTTCGCCGAGTTCGAGCGCGACATCCACGCGCGCGTGGACGGCGGCAGGCCGCTGACCGGCGACACGCTGACCAGGACGTACTGCGAGATCCTGAAGCGCTACCACGGCGCGCAGCAGGGCGTCGTCGCGATCGACGACGCCTATTGCATCGAGTGGGCCTACATCCCGCACTTCTACATGCCGTTCTACGTCTACCAGTACGCGACGTCGATCGCCGCGAGCTCGCTGTTCGCGCAGCGGGTGCAGCGCGGCGAGCCGGGCGCGGTCGAGCGCTACCTCGCCCTGCTGCGCGCGGGCGGGTCGGACTATCCGTACGAACTGGTCAAGGCGGCGGGCGTCGACCTCGCGACGCCGGCTCCCTACCGGGCGGTGGTGGCGCAGATGAACGCGATCATGGACGAGATCGAGGCGATCCTGGCCAGGCGGAAATAGCCGGGCGCGGCGGGAGGGCTGCGACGGCGGCGGATGCGGTAGCATGGCGGCTCGGCGCAGCGACTGCGCGAGGCCAACACGATCATGGATTTCGCCTTCATTCTCGACCCGCTGCTTTCGCTCAAGGCCTACAAGGACACGAGCGTCGCGATGATGCGCGCGCTCGCCGCGCGCGGCCATCGGATCTACGCGCTGCAGCCGGAGGACATCTTCTGGGGCGGCGACGGCACCCGCGCGCGCGCCGTCGCGCTGACGCTCTCGGGCGACAACGCCGACTGGTACCGCGAAGGCGGCGTCGAAGAGCGCGCGCTGAAGGACTTCGCCGCGGTGCTGATGCGCAAGGATCCGCCGTTCGACATGGAGTACGTGTACACGACGTACCTGCTCGAGACCGCCGAGCGCGAGGGCGCGCGCGTGTTCAACCGGCCGCGCGCGATCCGCGACCACAACGAAAAGCTGGCGATCACCCGCTACACCCGCTTCATCGCGCCGACGCTGGTCACCCGCGACGGCGCCCGCGTGCAGGAATTCATCGACCGGCACCGCGACACGGTGCTGAAGCCGCTCGACGGCATGGGCGGCGCTTCGGTGTTCCGGATCCGCAGCGACGACCCCAACCGCAACGTCATCATCGAGACGGTCAGCCGCGACGGCGAGCGCACGGTGATGGCGCAGCGCTACCTGCCCGAGATCGTCGACGGCGACAAGCGCGTGCTGCTGATCGCCGGCGAGCCCGTCCCGTTCGCACTGGCGCGCATCCCCAAGGCAGGAGAGACGCGCGGCAACCTCGCGGCCGGTGGCCGTGGCGTCGCGCGTCCGCTCACCGCGCGCGACCGCGAGATCGCTGCCGCACTGGGGCC
>CAIWHR010000042.1 GCA_903912485.1 uncultured beta proteobacterium
CCGACGGCGCGCTGCCGGTGACGATCGGCGTCGCCGCCCCGCGCCGCGGCCGCCATCCGCTGGGGCGCGTGACGCTGTCGTCCGACTACCCGCTCGGCCTCTGGCGGGGTTGGGCCTACGTCCATTTTCCGCTGGCGGGAATCGCGTTTCCTGCGCCCGAGGCCGGCGCGCCGCCGCTGCCGGCGGGCGCCGCCGGCGACGAAGCCAGCGCGTCGGCGCGCGGCGACGACGACGATCTCGCCGGACTGCGCGCCTACCGCGCCGGCGACCCGATGCAGCGCATCGCGTGGAAGGCGGTGGCGCGCGGCGCCGGCTGGCACACCAAGGAGTTCGAGCACGCCGGCGGCGGTCGCGCGCTCGATCTGTCGTGGCAGGCGACGCCGGCCACGCTCGACGCCGAGGCGCGGATATCGCGGCTGGCGGCGTGGGTGCTCGCCGCCGAGCGCGCCGCGCGCCCGTTCTCGTTGTCGCTGCCCGGCGCCGGCGTTCCCGAAGGCAAGGGGCGCGAGCACCGCCACGCGGCGCTGACGACGCTGGCGCTGCTTCCGGCAGGCGGGCGATGAGCGCGAAGGGCCGCCCCGAGCGCGAATTGCTCCCTCCCGGAGGGAAGGCGCGCAGCGCCAAGGGTGCACCAGCGAGCGCGAAGGGCCGCCCCGAGCGCGCGCCCGCGCTGCCGCTCGCGCGGCCGCAGCTGCTCTGGCTCGCCGCGCTGGTCGTCGCCGCGCAGCTCCCGCATCTGCCCTCGGTGCCGGCGTGGGTCTCGGCGGCCTCGGCGGCGCTGGTCGCGCTGCGCCTGCTGCTGCTGCAACGCGACCTCAGGCACCCCGACCGGCCGCCGGCCCAGGTTCCGGCCTGGCTGCTCGTCGCCGGCGCCGCGGCGGCAGCCGGCGCGATCCGGATGACGTTCGGGTACCTGCTCGGCCGCGAGCCCTGCGTCGCGCTGCTGCACCTGCTCGTCGCCGCCAAGTTCCTCGAGGCCCGCGGCACCCGCGACGGCATGCTGCTGGCGTGCCTGTCGAGCTTTCTCGTCGTCACGCCGTTCTTCCACAGCCAGTCGCTGCTGGCGGCGCTCGCCGCGCTGCCGGCGGTGGTCCTGGTCGGCGCCGCGCTCGACGTGCTGGCGCGCCGGCAGGGGGCGGCGGCGGACGCCGCGCCGTGGCAGGCTCCGTTGCTGCGCTCGTCGCGGCTGCTGCTGCACGGCGTGCCGCTGGCGGCGCTGCTGTTCCTGCTCTTTCCGCGGCTGGCCGCGCCGCTGTGGGGATTGCCCTCCGACCACGCGGCAAAGACCGGGCTGTCGGACCGGATGGCGCCGGGGATGATCAGCGACCTGTCGCTCTCCGACGCGATCGCGTTCCGCGTCGATTTCGACGGGCCGGTCCCGACGCCTCGGCAGCGCTACTGGCGCGGTCCGGTGCTGTCGCGCTTCGACGGCCGCGAGTGGACGCCGCAGCTCGCCCGGATCGACGGCGCACCGGTTCGGGCGAGCACGCCGCCGCTCGACTACACGGTGACGCTGGAGCCGCACGACAAGGCCTGGCTGTTCGCGCTCGAACTGCCGTCGGGCCTGCCGCAGGTCGAAACCGGCGCCGAAGCGGGCGGCGAAATGCGCCGCGGCGAGATCGCCGACCTGACGCGAAGCCAGCAGCTCATCGCGCGGACGCCGGTGACGCAGCCGCTGCGCTACCGCCAGAGCTCGGTGCTGCGCGACCGCTATCCGGCCGACGCCGCGCTCGATGCCGAACAGAACCTGCGGCTGCCGCGAGGCCGCGTCAACGGCAACCCGAAGACGCTGGCGTTCGCGCAGGCGCTGCGCGGCGACCACCCCGACGACGCCGACTACCTCCGCAGCGTACTGGCGTGGTTCACGCGCGAGCCCTTCGTCTACACGCTGGCGCCGCCGCTGCTCGACCGCGATCCCGTCGACGGTTTCCTGTTCGACGCGCAGCGCGGCTTCTGCGAGCACTACGCCAGCGCGTTCGTCGTGCTCGCGCGCGCCGCGGGAATCCCCGCCCGCGTCGTCACCGGCTATCAGGGGGGCGAGATCAATCCGCGCGGCGGCTACATGATCGTCCGCCAGTCCGACGCCCACGCGTGGGCGGAGGCGCTGGTCGACGGCGAGTGGCGGCGCTACGACCCGACTGCCGCGGTCGCGCCGTCGCGCGTCGAGATGGGGTTGGGCGGCGCGCTTCCGGGGAACGAGGACGTGCCGCTGCTGGCGCGCCTCGACGTCGGCTGGCTCAAGACTTTCGAACTGACCTGGGACGCGGTGAACCACGACTGGCGCCGCCGGATCGTCGGTTTCAACTACGAGAGCCAGCGCTCGCTGTGGCGGGACTGGAAAGTCGACCGGCTGGCGGCATGGCAGATCGCGATGCTGGCCGGAGCGTTCGCCTTCGTCTGGGTGGGGCTGCTGCTGGGCTGGATGCTGTGGCAGCGCGACCGCCGCGATCGCGCGCGGGCGCAGTGGCAAAGGCTTGGCGTGAAGCTCGCGCGCGCCGGGCTGCCGCGTCGTCCCAGCGAAGGGCCGCTCGCCTACACCGAGCGGGCGGCCGGGCGCTGGCCCGAATTCGGCGCCCGCCTGAGAGCGATCGGCAGCG
>CAIWHR010000043.1 GCA_903912485.1 uncultured beta proteobacterium
ATGCTCTGCCCGAGCCAGCCTCCGTAGCCCGGGCTTCGCGGCCACGAACCCCGACCGCGAGCCCCATCGTCCACCCGCGAAGCCCGGGGCAGGCGTCCCCCGTGCCCATGGCCGCAACCACCCGGGTTGCGCGCGGACGCGCGGGAGGCCCGCAGCGACCGTTCCCGGGCGCGCAACGCCGGGCTACGGCACCGCCGGTACGACACACCGGGAAACGGCTTCCGCGCGACGCCACATCCCGTGCCGATAGCCGTTGCCCGAGTACGACATCCCCTGCCCATATGCTCTGCCCGAGCCAGCCTCCGTAGCCCGGGCTTCGCGGCCACGAACCCCGACCGCGAGCCCCACCGTCCACCCGCGAAGCCCGGGGCAGCCGTGACGCGATCGGCGCGATCGCGCGCCGGGTCTACACGCGCCTGGCCAGCGCCTCGGCGTTGCCGGTGTACGTCGCCGGCGTCAGCGCCTTCAGCCGCGCCTTGGCGTCGTCGGGCAGCGCCAGGCCGTCGACGAATTCGTGCAGGCGCTCGCGCGTCATTCCGGTCCGGCCGCGCGTCAGTTCCTTCAACTGCTCGTAGGGCTGCGGCAGCCCGTAGCGCCGCATCACCGTCTGGATGGGCTCGGCCAAGACCTCCCAGTTGGCGTCGAGATCGGCGGCGATCCGCGCCGGCTCGACTTCGAGCTTGCCCAGCCCCTGGCGCAGCGACACCCATCCCAGCAGCGCGTAGCCGAACGCCACGCCCATGTTGCGCAGCACCGTCGAATCGGTGAGGTCGCGCTGCCAGCGCGAGATCGGCAGCTTCTCGGCCAGGTGCCGCAGCACGGCGTTGGCGAGACCCAGGTTGCCCTCGGAATTCTCGAAGTCGATGGGGTTGACCTTGTGCGGCATCGTCGACGAGCCGACCTCGCCTTCCTTCAGCCGCTGCCGGAAGTAGCCGAGCGACACATAGCCCCAGACGTCGCGGTCGAGATCGACCAGCACCGTGTTGGCCCGGGCGACGGCGTCGAAGAGTTCGGCCATGTAGTCGTGCGGCTCGATCTGCGTCGTGTACGGATTGAACTCCAGCCCCAGAGCGGCGACCACGCCCGCCGCCAGCCGCTCCCAGTCGAGGTCCGGATACGCGACGGCGTGCGCGTTGTAGTTGCCGACCGCGCCGTTGAGCTTGCCCCTGATCGGCACCCGCTCGACGGCCGCGATCGCGCGCTCCAGGCGCGCGACCACGTTGGCGATCTCCTTGCCGAGCGTCGTGGGCGTCGCCGGCTGGCCGTGCGTGCGCGCGAGCATCGGCACGCCGGCGTGCGCGTGCGCCAGCGAGCGCAGGTCGGCGGCGACGCCGCGCAGCGCCGGCAGCAGGATCGTGCGCCGCGCCTCGGCCAGCATCAACCCGTGTGCCAGGTTGTTGATGTCCTCGGACGTGCACGCGAAGTGGATGAACTCGGTCACCGCCGCGACCTCGGGCACGCCGGCCAGGCGCTCCTTCAGCCAGTACTCGACCGCCTTGACGTCGTGGTTGGTCGTGCGCTCCAGCGCCTTCACCCGCAGCGCGTCGGCCGGAGCGAACGCCGCGCCCGCCTCGGCCAGCGCCGCGCGCGCCGCGGCCGAGAAAGGCGCGACCTCGGGGATGCCCGGCTCGTCCGCCAGCGCGGTGAGCCAGGCGATCTCGATGCGCACCCGCGCGCGAACGAGGCCGAACTCGCTGAAGTGCTCGCGCAGCGGAGCGACCTTGGCCGCGTAACGGCCGTCGAGCGGCGACAACGCGGTCAGCGCGTCGAGCTCGCCGGATCCGGCCTCCAGAGCTGGCACGGGAGCGGGCCCTCAGTTCACCTCTTTCAGCTGATCGAGGATCCCCGGGTTCTCCAGCGTCGAGACGTCCTGCGTGATGACCTCGTCCTTGGCGATCGAGCGCAGCAGCCGGCGCATGATCTTGCCCGAGCGCGTCTTCGGCAGGTTCTCGCCGAAGCGGATGTCCTTCGGCTTGGCGATCGAGCCGATCTCCTTCGCCACCCAATCGCGCAGCTCCTTGGCGATCTTGTCGGCGTCGGCGCCGGTCGGGCGCGCCTGCTTCAGCACGACGAAGGCGCAGACCGCCTCGCCCGTCAGGTCGTCGGGCCGGCCGACCACCGCCGCTTCGGCGACGTGCGGGTTGGCGACCAGCGCCGACTCGATCTCCATCGTGCCCAGGCGGTGGCCCGAGACGTTCAGCACATCGTCGATGCGGCCCATGATCCAGAAGTAGCCGTCGAGGTCGCGATTGGCGCCGTCGCCGGCGAGGTAGAGCCTGCCGCCGAGATCCGCCGGGAAATACGAGGTCTTGTAGCGCTCGGGGTCGTTCCAGATGGTGCGGATCATCGCCGGCCACGGGCGCTTGATGACCAGGAAGCCGCCCTTGCCGAGCTCGACGTCGTGGCCGGTCTCGTCGACGATCGCCGCCTGGATCCCGGGCAGCGGGAACGAGCAGGAACCCGGCTTCAGCGCGGTCGCGCCGGGCATCGGCGAGATCATGTGCGCGCCGGTCTCGGTCTGCCACCAGGTGTCGACGATCGGACAGCGCGAGCCGCCGACGGTCGTGTAGTACCACATCCACGCCTCGGGGTTGATCGGCTCGCCGACCGAACCCAGCAGCCGCAGGCTGGACAGGTCGAACTGCTTGGGCAGGTCGGCGCCCAGCTTGATCAGCGAGCGGATCGCCGTCGGCGCCGTGTAGAAGATCGTCACCTTGTGCCGCTGGATCATCTCCCAGAACCGCGACGCGCGCGGATACGTCGGCACGCCCTCGAAGATCAGCTCGGTGGCACCGGCGGCGAGCGGCCCGTAGGTGACGTAGCTGTGGCCGGTGATCCAGCCCACGTCGGCGGTGCACCAGAACACATCCGAGGTCTTGATGTCGAAGGTCCACTTCATCGAGCACAGCGCCTGCAGCAGGAAGCCTCCGGTCGAGTGCTGGACGCCCTTCGGCTTGCCGGTCGAGCCCGACGTGTAGAGGATGAACAGCGGGTGCTCGGCGTCGACCCAGGTCGGCTCGCAATCGGTCGGCAGGCCCGAAACCAGGTCGTGCCACCACATGTCGCGCTTGGCGTCCCAGACGACGTTGCCGCCGGTCCGGCGGTAGACGATGACGCCCTTCAGGTCCTCGCAGCCGCCCATTGCCAGCGCTTCGTCGACGGCGGGCTTGAGCGAGATCTCCTTGCCGCCGCGGAACTGGCCGTCGGCGGTGATGACGAGCTTGGCGCCGGCGTCGACGATGCGCTCGTTGACGCTCTTGGCCGAAAAGCCGCCGAACACCACCGAATGGATGGCGCCGATGCGCGCGCAGGCCTGCATCGCGACGATGGCCTCGATCGACATCGGCAGGTAGATGAGGACGCGGTCGCCGGACTTGATGCCGAGGCTCTTCAGGCCGTTGGCGAACTGGCAGACGCGGTGATAGAGCTCCTTGTACGTGACCTTGGTGACGTTGCCGTCGTCGCCCTCGAAGATCACCGCCAGCCGGTTGGGCGTGGTGCCCAGGTGCCGGTCGAGGCAGTTGTACGAAGCGTTCAGCTGCCCGTCGGCGAACCACTTGTAGAACGGCGCGTTGGTTTCGTCGAGCGTCTGCGTGAACGGCTTGTGCCACACGAGGTTGTCGCGCGCGAGCTTGGCCCAGTAGCCGGCGTAGTCGGCCTCGGCGCTGGCGCACATTTCGGCATAGTCCGCCTTGGACAGGTGCGCCTGCGCCACCCATTCCGGCGCGGGCTCGAAAAGGCGGTGTTCGTGCATTACGGATTCGATCGTGGACATGCGCTGCTCTCCTCCTGGTTGTCGAATTCGCGGTGGGCCCGGGGCCCGCGCGAAGAGCGTCCGCCACCTGCCGGCGGGCGGATCGCGACTGATGCAGTCTAACCAACTGGACGCCTCCCGCGCAACGCGCGCGCGTTGATGCACCGCAAGATGGATGCCGGTTCGGCGCCGGCCGGCGAACCCGCGGCGTCGGCGATGATGCGATAATGAGCCCTTGGGACAACCCTCCGAGCGCCCTTTCCCCATGTCCCGTTCCCCGATCCACCCGCTGCCCCGCCTGATCTTCATGACGCGGTGGCTGCAGCTGCCGCTCTATCTCGGCCTCATCGTCGCGCAGGCCGTCTACGTCTATTACTTCTGGGTCGAGCTCATCCACCTGGTCGAAGCAGCGTTCGGCAGCCAGGCGGCGCTGGCCAAGATCCTGGTCAACGTCACCCCTGCCGGCGCGACCTCGTTCCAGTCGCCGCCGGAGACGGTGGTGATGCTGGTCGTGCTCGGCCTCATCGACGTCGTGATGATCTCGAACCTGCTGGTGATGGTCATCATCGGCGGCTACGAGACCTTCGTGTCGCGGATGCGGCTGGAATCGCATCCCGACCTGCCGGAGTGGCTGTCGCACGTCAACGCCAGCGTGCTGAAGGTCAAGCTGGCGACGGCGATCATCGGCATCTCTTCGATCCATCTGCTCAAGACGTTCATCAACGCGCAGGCCTACGACCCCAAGGTGCTGATCGCGCAGACCGTGATCCACATCACGTTCCTCATCTCGGCGATCGCGATCGCCGCGGTCGACCGCATCATGCCGCAGGGCAAGCCGCGCGCCGCGGCGACCGGCGCTGCGCACTGACCCACGAACCCGGAGGATTTCCATGGCCGCCATCCGCCAGGACGACCTGATCCAGAGCGTCGCCGACGCGCTGCAGTACATCTCGTACTACCACCCGATCGACTACATCGAGGCGCTGGGCGAAGCCTACGCGGCCGAGGAATCGCCGGCGGCGAAGGACGCGATCGCGCAGATCCTCACCAACTCGCGGATGTGCGCCGAGGGCCTGCGGCCGCTCTGTCAGGACACCGGCATCGTCGTCGCCTTCGTCAAGGTCGGAATGGACGTCCGCTGGGAAGGCGTGACGATGACGCTGCAGCAGATGGTCGACGAGGGCGTGCGCCGCGCCTACCTGAACCCCGACAACAAGCTCCGCGCCTCGATCGTGTCGGATCCGGGGGGTGCGCGCAGGAACACCCGGGACAACACGCCCGCGGTCGTCCACTGCGAGATCGTCCCCGGCGACACCGTCGAGGTGAAGCTCGCGGCCAAGGGTGGCGGCTCCGAGAACAAGTCGAAGTTCGTGATGCTCAATCCCTCCGACTCGATCGTCGACTGGGTGCTGAAGACGGTGCCGATCATGGGCGCCGGCTGGTGCCCCCCGGGCATGCTGGGCATCGGCATCGGCGGCACCGCCGAGAAGGCGCTGCTGATGGCGAAGGAATCGCTGATGGAGCCGATCGACATGCACCAGCTCAGGAAGCGCGGGCCGACGAGCGCGATCGAGGAGCTGCGGCTGGAGCTCTTCGAGAAGGTCAACGCGCTGGGCATCGGCGCGCAGGGCCTGGGCGGGTTGTCCACCGTGCTCGACGTCAAGATCCTGGACTACCCGACGCACGCGGCTTCCAAGCCGGTCGGGATGATCCCGAACTGCGCCGCGACGCGCCACGCGCACTTCAGGCTCGACGGCTCCGGCGCGGTGAAGCTCGAGCCGCCCGACCTGTCGCGCTGGCCGAAGGTGGAATGGGCGCCGTCGGCGGCCGCGCGGCGGGTCGACCTCGACACGCTGACGCCGGCCGAGGTCGCGACGTGGAAGCCGGGCGAGCAGCTGCTGCTCAACGGCAGGATGCTGACCGGCCGCGACGCCGCGCACAAGCGGATCGCCGACCTGCTGGAGAAGGGCGAGCCGCTGCCGCCGGGCGTCGACTTCACCAACCGCGCCATCTACTACGTCGGCCCGGTCGACCCGGTGCGCGACGAGATCGTCGGCCCCGCCGGCCCGACGACGGCAACGCGGATGGACAAGTTCACCGAGATGATGCTCGCGCGCACCGGGCTGATCGCAATGATCGGCAAGGCCGAGCGCGGCCCGGTCGCGATCGAGGCGATCCGCAAGCACCACGCCGCGTACCTGATGGCCGTCGGCGGAGCCGCGTACCTGGTGTCCAGGGCGATCAAGCATTCGCGCGTGGTCGCGTTCGCCGACCTCGGCATGGAAGCGATCTACGAGTTCGACGTCAAGGACATGCCGGTCACCGTCGCCGTCGATGCGCAGGGCACCTCGGTCCACCAGACCGGACCGCGCGAATGGCAGCAGCGGATCGGCAAGATCCCCGTCGCCGCAGCCTGACCGGCCGAAGCTTGCGGGGACGGGCCGCGGCCATCCCGTCCCCCTGAGCCGCCGGACCCGGCCCGCCGCGGCGTAGCGCCGGGCGCGGCCGCAGCATCCGCAAGCGAGGTGCCTCGATGGGGATGAGGAAGCTGCGCAAGTACCTGTCGCCGCTGGCGGCAGACTCGGTCACGGCGCTGAACCTGCCGCCGGTGCGCGTCGGCCTGCTGACCAAGCTCAACCTGCTCACCGTCGGGCTCATCGTGCTGACGGCGCTGGCGACTTCCGGGTTCTACCTCGCGCGGCTGTGGTACTACGAGGACGACGACCTGCGCGCGCGCGGCGGCGCGATCGTCAAGATGCTCGCCGCCATTTCCGAGCGCGGCCTGTACCCGGCCAACGACGCCTACACCGACCGGATCCTCGACAGCCTCGCCGCCGATCCCGACGTCGCCTACGTCGCCGTGCAGGACGCGCGGCAGAACGTGCTGAGCGAGCGCCGCCTCGACCCGACGCTCGGGAGCGACCCGCTGCCGCAGTTGCCTGCCGGCGCGAGCCTGCCGGCGCCCGGCACGACCCGCGTGGTCAATCTCGCCATCCACGGCCGCCGCTACGTGGAAACCATCGCGCCGGTGTTCGACCCGCCCGCCGCTGCCGTGGCGATGCCGGCGGTGGCGCACGACACCGACGTGCGCGGGCCCGCCGTCTACGTCCGCGTCGGCATGGTGTCCGGGAGGACGGCGCAGCAGTTTCTCGCGCAGCTGACCGGCGCGATGACGGTGGTCGGCGGAATCCTGCTGGCGGCGATCGCGGCGACGCTGCTGCTCACCCGCAGGCTGGTGGCGCCGATGCGCGAGCTGATGAGCGCCTTGAAGGCGGTCGGCTCCGGCAAGCTCGACGTCCAGGTTGCCGTCGCGACGACCGACGAAATCGGCCTGCTCACGCACACCTTCAACCACATGATCCGGCGCCTCGGGCAGGCGCAGGAGGAAGTCGCGAGCTACCAGCACACGCTCGAGGAAAAGGTCGCGCAGCGGACCAAGGAGCTCGAGATCGCCAGCGCGCACGCCTACCGGCTGGCGCAGCACGACATCCTCACCGGCCTGCCCAACCGGTCGCTGCTCAACCAGCAGCTGGGGCAGGTTCTCGCCCACGCCCGGCGCGACGGCCATCACGCCGCGTGCCTCTTTCTCGACTTCGACCACTTCAAGCGCATCAACGACACGCTGGGTCACGACGCGGGCGACCTGCTGCTGCAGGCGATCGCCGAGCGGCTGTCGGGGGCGGTGCGCGAGTCGGACATGCTGGCGCGGCTGGGCGGCGACGAATTCATCGTGATCCTGCCCGGACTCGACCCCGCGCACGTCACCTTCGAGACGATGACGGTGCTGTCGCGGATCCGCGAGTCGCTGCTCACGCCGTTCCGGCTCGCCGACCAGCTGCCGACGCTCACCTGCTCGATCGGCATCGCGATGTACCCGCTCGACGCCGAGGACGCGGTGACGCTGATCAAGCAGGCCGACACCGCGATGTACGCGGCCAAGGACGCCGGCCGCAACGCCTACCGCTTCTACACCAGCGACATGAACGCGCGCGTCCAGGCGCGGCTGCAGATCGAGACCGACATGCGCCGCGGCATGGTCGACAACGAGTTCTTCCTCGTCTACCAGCCGCAGGTCGACCTCAGGACCGGCCGCGCGGTCGGCGTCGAGGCGCTGCTGCGCTGGCGCGACCCGCTGCGCGGCGTCATCGAGCCGACCGAGTTCATCCCGGTGGCCGAGGAGTCGGGGATGATCCAGATGCTCGGCGCGCGCGTGCTCGGCGACGCCTGCCGGCAGGTCGTGCAATGGCAGCGGCAGGACATGCCGATGCGGCTGTCGGTCAACCTGTCGGTGCAGCAGCTGCAGAACGACCGCTGGCTGTCGACGGTCGCCGACGCGCTGCGCAGCTCCGGCCTGCCGCCGGCGTGCCTCGACCTCGAAATCACCGAGAGCGTGATCATCACGCACCCCGAGAGGGCGGTGGCCACGCTGATCAAGCTGCAGGACATGGGGCTGTCGATCACCATCGACGACTTCGGCACCGGCTACTCCAGCCTGTCTTACCTCGCCCGGCTGCCGCTCAAGGGCGTGAAGATCGACCAGCGCTTCGTCCGCGGGCTGGGCCAGCGGCGCAGCGACGACACGATCACGCAGGCGATCATCGCGCTGTCGCACTCGCTCGGGCTGCGCGTCGTCGCCGAGGGCGTCGAGACCGACGCGCAGTTCGAGGCGCTGAAGAAATACGGCTGCGACGAGGCGCAGGGCTTCCTCATTTCGCACCCGCTGGAAGCCGCGCACCTGCGCTCGTGGTGGCGGCTGCAGGTCGACGCCTTGCGCGACGCCGACCGCCACACCGGCCTCGCCTGACGCCCGGCGGGCTAGCGCCCCCGACCGAGATCCTGCGCCGTGTCGACGTCGGCGAGCACGCCGGGGTCGTCGACGTCGATGCGCAGCATGGCGTCGCGGTGCGCGGCCACCACCGCTCTTGCCCCCGCGTCGGCGGCGAGTGCTGCCAGTTCCGCGCGGCAGGCGTGGCCGAAGCCGACCGGATGGCCGCGCTCGCCGGCGTGAAACGGCGCGGCCAGCGGCGCGCCGGCGCGGAGGGCTTCGGCGACCCGCGCGATCGTCTCCGGCCGCAGCCAGGGCATGTCGGCGAGCGCGACGACCCAGCCCTGCGCGTCGGCGGATGCCCGCACGCCGCAGGCGAGGCTCGCACCCATGCCGTCCGCCGCGCGGGCGCACTCGACCACGC
>CAIWHR010000044.1 GCA_903912485.1 uncultured beta proteobacterium
CCGGGCTGCGCCGGTTGAGGTCGGGGGCTGGCGTTCGACGCCGGGGGCGGCGCAGCCCGGGCTACGGCGCTGCGCAGTTCCGCGTCCGCCCCGGACGGTAGCCCGGGCTTCGCCGCCACGACCGCCCGCCGCCAGCCCCTCGACCTCGACCGGCAAAGCCCGGGGCAAGACGTTCGGCGCGGTCACGATGCCGCGTCGTAGATCGCGTCGATCCGGTCCTTGAAGAACTCGACCACCCGCGGTCGTTTCAGCTTCAGCGTCGGCGTCGCGAGCCCGCTCTCGACGCTCCACGGCTCCTTCGAAACGACGACGCGCCGCACGCGGATCCAGCGCGGATGGATCTTCAACTGCTCGTTGGCGCGGCGGACCAGCGCCTGCTCGTCGGCTTCGCGGCTCACCGCCAGCAGCACCAGGAACGGGCGGCCTTCGCCGATCAGCATCACCTGCTCGAACACCGGGTCGCGCAGGATCGCGAGTTCAATGTCGTGCGGCGACAGCTTCTCGCCGTTCGACAGCACGAGGATGTCCTTGACCCGGCCGCGGATGTAGATCCTGCCGTCCCGGATCTCGGCCAGGTCGCCGGTGCGCAGCCAGCCCTCGCCGTCGATCGCGTCGCGCGTCGCCTCGGGGTTGCGCCAGTAGCCCTGCATCACATTGCCGCCGCGCACCAGCAGCTCGCCGGCGGTACCGAGCCTGACTTCGACGCCGGGCAGCGGCGGCCCCACCGATTCCGGATCGTTGTCGCCCTCGACGTTGACCGACACCACCGGCGACGCCTCGGTCATCCCGTAACCCTGCAGCACGGTGAGCCCGAGCCCGATGAAGATCCGCGCGAGCAAGGGGTCGAGCGGCGCGCCGCCGACCACGGCGAGGCGCAGGCGGCCGCCGAGCCTGGCGTGGATCGGCCTGGCCACCAGCGCCTGCAGCGCGGGGTGCAGCGC
The DNA here is from genome assembly GCA_903912485.1 of uncultured beta proteobacterium. Taxonomy (GTDB): domain Bacteria; phylum Pseudomonadota; class Gammaproteobacteria; order Burkholderiales; family Casimicrobiaceae; genus CAIWHR01. Next base: position 942 of record CAIWHR010000044.1, read on the forward strand.
CCGATCCGCCAGCGACGCGCGGCCGTTGGCGACGCGCCAGCCGCGCTCGACGCAGGCCCGGAACAGCATCCGCTTCGCCGTCGATGCCGACAGCGACTTGTCGATGCCGGCCTTCAGCCGCTCGAGGATCCGCGGCACCGCGAACACGACCGTCGGCGCCTGCGTCGCGAGGTCGGCGGCCACGTGCGCGATGCCGCGGACGAAGACCACCCGCGCGCCCAGCGCCAGCGGCAGGTAGTAGCCGCCGGTGCGCTCGAACATGTGCGACAGCGGCAGCATCGACAGGAAGACGTCGTCGGAGCGCGCCATGCCGGTCTCGCGGCACGCCGTCACGTTGGCGATGACGTTGCCGTGCGACAGCATCACGCCCTTGGGGCGCCCCGCCGTTCCCGACGTGTAGCAGATCGTCGCCAGCGTGCCGGCGGCACAGGGCCGGATCTCGACGTCGCCGCCGCTGCCGGGCAGGAAGCGGTCGGCCGGCGTGACTCCCGCGCCCGCGCCAGCGTTGGCGCCGCCGTCACCGCGCATCACCACCACCGGCGGCAGCGCGACGCCGGCGTCGGGCCGGGCGAGGCCCGCTGCGAGCCGCGCGCTGTCGACGACCAGCAGCCGCACGTCGGCGTCGGCGACGCACCACGCGACGCTGCCGACGGTGTCGTCGACGAACAGCGGCACGACGACGAGTTGAAGGCCGAGTGCGGCCAGGTCGATCGCGACCCAGTCGACGCCGTTGCGCACGCACAGCGCGATGCGGTCGCCCGAAGCCAGGCCTTCGCGCCGGAACGCCGCCTGCCAGCGCGAAACGGCGACGGCGAGTTCGCCGGCCGTGACGTCGCGCCATGCGTCGGCGACGAAATGCCGGTACAGCACCCGATCGGGGCGCGTCAGGTGGTTCCCGAGAAAATCGGCGATGTTGCCGGCCATGCTCCCCCCCGTCGGGCGCGTGGCGTCGTTGCCGTCGACGCTGCCGCGCACAGCCCGATTCTGCCGATTTCCGCGCCGGCGATCCACACCCGCCGCAGTGACGCGCGTCCGCCGGCGCGCGCCGGCGCTGCGGGGACGCCCGAACGCCTGCCCGCGGGCGCGTTTGGCTATACTGCGCCGAAGCCCGGGAGGATCCGTCATGACGACGATGTCGATCGCGAAGAAGCACCACCTGTCGCACAAGGAAGCGAAGGCGGCGGCACAGAAGGTGGCCGACGACCTCAAGGACCGGTTCGACCTCAGCTATGCGTGGCGCGGCGACTCGATCGCGTTTCAGCGCTCCGGTCTGACCGGCGAAATGCACGTCGGCCGCAGCGAGGTCCGCCTCGACTGCCAACTCGGCCTGATGCTGACGCTGCTCAAGCCCACGCTCGAGGCGGCCATCCACAAGGAATTCGACAAGCGCTTCGGCAAGCCGGCCTGATCCGGCCTAGTCCTTCGCGGCGAGCTGCGGATCGGCGAACGGCGCGGTCGCGCCGCCGAGGATCGCCTCCATCAGCGCCGTCTCGCGGCCGACGATCGTCGCCAGGAATTCGTCGGCGCCCTTCATCGTCCGGAACGCGTCGAAGCCGCGTTCGAGGAAATCGTGGAGCACCGACATGCCGGCGAGCTTCGCCGGCTGGCGCATCATCACCAGCGCGCCGTGGATCAGCGGCATGCGCACGAAGCGGTCCAGCGCCGTGCCGATCTCGTTGATCAATCGGATCTGCCGTTCGCGACCGGGCCGGTCGTTCATCCGCCGATACGCGCTGCAGTACTCGGCGACGGTGAGCGGTGCATCGGCGCGGGGCAGCTGCGCGAGCAGCGCGCGGTCGAGTTCCTGCGACAGCGCGTTGACCTCCATCGCGACGGCGACGGTGCCCACCACCCGCGCGGGCAGCATCATCGCCATGATCGGCGCGATCCTGGCGACGTCGGCATCGCGCTGCGCGAAATCCGCGCCGCCGTAAAGGTCGGCCTCGAAGAAATCGACCGCGGCGGCGTAGCGCGGCTGCGCCTCCAGGTCCGCGTAGGTCTGCCGCAGGCGCAGCGCCTGCCAGCGGGCGAGGCGCTCGAGCGAGCGTGCCAGCGCGGGATCCGCCCGCCGTTCGTCGTGCAGCCGGGTGACGTGGGCCAGCGCGCGCATCAGCGCAGCCTGGGCGGCAGGAGGAGAGTCGGATGCGGTCGACATGTTTCGGGAACGCTCGCGCTGCCGAAGCGGCGCGCGGAAAATCGCGCCGACAATGCCAGTCTAGCCGACCGCGGCGCGCGCCGCGACCCGTGCGCCGCCGATTAGATTGTTTCGTCTAAACCCTCGCATTAGATTGAAAACGTTGACCGTCAAGCCGCGGTCGGGGTTGGATGCGCGGCGCGCGGCCGGTGCAGGACCCACCCTCTCAGGCTCATGACCACACGCCGCAGCTTTCTCGTCGCGGGCATCGCCGGCGGCGCCGCGTTGGCCGCCGCCTACTGGCTGCGCGGAACACGCGAGCCCGCTCCCGCCTCCGGCCCGAACGCGGCGCTGGACGCGCTCGACGCCGACGCGCCGATGATCATCGCGGCGATCGTGCCGGTGATCCTCGACGGCGCGCTGCCCGCGGATGCCGCTGCCCGCCAGGCGGCGGTGACCGAAACGGTCGCCAACGTCGCGCGCGCGGTCAGCGGGCTAGGCCCGGCCGCGCAGAGGGAACTGGCCGAACTCTTCTCGCTGCTCGGCCTTGCGCCGGCGCGGATCGCGCTCGCGGGCGTGTCGACGCCGTGGGCGCAGGCGAGCCCGGCGGCCGTAGCCGCCTTCCTCGAACGCTGGCGGACGAGCCGCTGGATGCTGCTGCGTTCGGCCTACGACGGCCTGCACCAGCTCGTCCTCGCCGCGTGGTACGGCAACCCGCGGTCGTGGCCGTCGATCGGATACCCCGGGCCCCCGGCCATCGGACGATGAGCGATCCAACCGACCTTTCCTTGCTGCGCCCCGGCACCGACGACTTCGGCCGCGGGGGAACGCTGATCGACGCCTCGGCGCTCCTGCGCGACCTCACGCTCGAGGCCGACGTGGTGATCGTCGGCACCGGCGCCGGCGGCGGCGTCGCGGCCGAAATCCTCGCCGACGCCGGGCTGCGCGTGGTGATGATCGAGGAAGGACCGCTGCGCACCGCGCGCGATTTCCGCATGAGCGAGGCCGAGGCCTACCCGGACCTCTACCAGGATTCGGCGGCGCGCAAGACCAAGGACAAGGCGATCAACATCCTGCAGGGCCGCTGCGTCGGCGGCGGCACGACCGTCAACTGGACGAGTTCGTTCCGCACGCCGCCGGCGACGCTCGCTTACTGGGCGCGCGCGCTGCAGCTTCCCGGGTTCGCGGTCGAGGATCTCGCGCCCTGGTTCGAGATGATGGAGACGCGCCTGTCGGTCGGGCCCTGGGCCATGGCGCCCAACGCCAACAACGAAGTGCTGGCGCGCGGCGCCGCGGCGATCGGCATCCGCGCCGGAACCATCCGGCGCAACGTGAAGGGCTGCGTGAATCTCGGCTACTGCGGCATGGGCTGTCCCGTGGACGCCAGGCAGTCGATGTCGGTGACGAGCATTCCGGCGGCACTCGGCCGCGGCGCGACGCTGGTGACCCGCGCCCGGGCGCTGGCGTTCGTCCACGACGGCGACCGCGTGACGGCGCTGACCTGCGCGGCGATGGACCGCGACGGCGTGCACGCGACGTCGCGCCGGATCACGCTGCGCGCCGGGACCTTCGTCGCCGCTGCCGGCGGCATCGGCACGCCCGGACTGCTGCTGCGCAGCCGCGTCCCCGATCCGCACTCGGTGCTGGGCAGGCGGACGTTCCTGCACCCGGTCGTGGTGTCCGCGGCGCTGATGCCCGACGAGGTGGCCGGCTATTACGGCGCGCCGCAGACCGTCTACTCCGACCACTTCCTCGACACGCTGCCGCTCGACGGCCCGATCGGCTTCAAGCTCGAGGCGCCGCCGCTGCATCCGGTGCTGGCCGCGATCACGCTGCCGAACCACGGCGCGGTGCACGCCGGCTGGATGCGCCAGCTGCCGAAGCTGCAGGTGCTGCTGGCGCTGATGCGCGACGGCTTCCATCCGGCGAGCCCCGGCGGCACGGTGACGCTCGACGGCGCCGGGATGCCGGTGCTCGACTATCCGCTGACGCCCTACCTCTGGGAAGGCGCTCGACGCGCGTTCCGCGTGATGGCCGAGATCCAGTTCGCCGCCGGCGCGAAGCGGGTGATGCCCATTCACGGCGACGGCACCGGGTACGCCGGCTGGAGCGCGGCGCGCGCGGCGATCGACGGCTTCACGCTCGCCCCGCTGGTCACGCCGGTGGTCAGCGCGCACGTGATGGGCGGCTGCCCGCTCGGCGCCGATCCGCAGCACGCCGTCGTCGACCCCAAGGGCCGCCATCACCATCTGGCCAACCTGTACGTGGTCGACGGCTCGCTGTTTCCGACGTCGATCGGCGCCAACCCGCAGCTGTCGATCTTCGCCGTCGCCGCCCGGCTCGCCAGCGGCATCAGGGCGACTCTCGCGCCCGCGTCGTAGTCCGTCGCCGCCTGCCGTCGCCGCCGCACCGCGCCCGAGGCCGGCGACGCGGCCCCGCCTTTAGTGTGTTTGCTCTAGACAATCACGATAAATTGAATGCAATCGCCGCAGTGCGCGAGACCTTCAACCGATCATTCAGGAGTCCACGATGCTCAAGCAAACCACCGCCAATTTCCGTCCGTTCCAGTTCGGCGAGGAAGCGCTCGCCGCATCGCGTCAGGTCTGGCTCGCGAGCCTGGGCGCCGCTGCCGTGACCCGCGACTGGGTCCAGACCGAAGCCAGCAGGACGTTCAAGACGCTGGTCAAGGAAGGCACCGTCGTCGAATCGCGCGCGGTGTCGTTCGTCGGCGACCAGCTCGAAGTGTCGATGACCCGCGCCAACCGCGCGTGGAAGCACACCCGGCAGACCGTCGAGACGACCGTCAAGCAGGCTGCCGACGCGGCGGTCACGCTCGCCAACAACGCGCTGCCGAAGTCGCTGCCGAGGATCGAACTGCCGATCGCCGCCAAGCCGGCAAGGGCAAAGAAGGCCGCGGTCAAGGTTGCCCGCGCAAAGAAGGCGGCCCCCAAGGCAGCCCCCAAGGCGGTCGCCAAGGTCGTCAGGACGAAGCGCGCGGCGGTCAAGGTTGTCGCGGCCGAGTAGTCCCGCGGTAGAATTGCTCGGCCAATAACAACCCCCCCGGAGGCCCATGCCGACACGTGCGGCGGCCGGGCGCGCCCCGCGCGTCCGGAAGCAGGGACGTACGCGTCCGCGCATGGGCCTCGCGCTGGCGGGCGGCGGCCCGCTGGGCGGGATCTACGAGGTCGGCGTGCTGCTCGCGCTGGCCGACTCGCTCGACGGCATCGCCTTCAACGACCTCGACGTCTACGTCGGCGTCTCGTCGGGCAGCTACGTCGCCGCGGCGCTGGCCAACGGGCTGTCGCCGGCGCAGATGTACCGGCTGTTCATCGACGACGGCATCGACTCGACGCTGACGCCGGAAGTCTTCCTGCGCCCGGCCTTCGGCGAGTTCGCGCGCCGATTCGGGACGCTGCCTCGCCTCGCCGCGCGAGCCACGATGCAGTACCTGCGCGACCCGTTCAACCACGGACTGATGGAGTCGTTCGCCACGCTGGGACGCGTGATGCCGACGGGCATCTTCGACAACGCGGCCATCGACGTCTTCCTGAGCCGGCTCTTTTCGGCGCCGGGCAGGACCAACGACTTCCGCAAGCTCGACCGCAAGCTGTTCCTCGTCGCCACCAATCTCGACTCGGGCGCGTCGGTGACTTTCGGCGCGCCGGGTCACGATCACGTGTCGATCTCGCGCGCGATCGAGGCGTCGTCGGCGCTGCCGGGGCTGTTCCCGCCCGTCCACATCGCCGGCGAGTACTACGTCGACGGCGCGCTCAACAAGACGCTGCACGCGTCGGTCGCGCTCGACGAGGGCATCGACCTGCTGCTGTGCGTCAACCCGCTGGTCCCGTTCGACGCCAGCAAGGCGCGTCGCGACGGCCGCCTGACGGTCGAGAAGCTGAACCAGCTCGGGCTGCCGCTGGTGCTGTCGCAGACGTTTCGCGCGATCATCCACTCGCGGATGAAGGTCGGGATGGAGAAGTACCGGCGCCAGTATCCGCACGCCGACGTCGTGCTGTTCGAGCCCGACCGCGAGGACGCCGACATGTTCTTCGCCAACATCTTCAGCTACGCGCAACGCAAGCACCTGTGCGCGGCGGCGTACCGGAAGACGCGGCAGAACCTGATCAGCCGCGCCGAGGTCCTCGCGCCGCAACTCGCCCGCCACGGCGTCACGTTCGCCGCCGACCGGCTGTTCGACCCGGCGCGCGTCGTCGTCGACGCGCTCACCGATGCCCGGCCGCTGCACACCGACAAGGAGAGCCGGAGCGTGCTGCGGCAGACGACGCGCGACCTCGCGCACACGCTGGACCAGCTCCAGCACTGGCTCGCCGCCGCGCACTGAGTCCTTCGCGCGCGGCACCGCGCCGCGGCGCGGTTTGCCAGTGCGGCGGGGGCGCTCTACACTCGGCGTGTCGCCCCACTTCCACGGTTCCCGCCATGGCGGAGAAGAAACGGCCCCGCCGCACGCGAGAGCGCATTCTCGAGACCAGCCTCGAGCTGTTCAATCGCTGCGGCGAGTCGCACATCACGACCGCCGACATCGCCGGCGAGATGAACATCAGCCCGGGGAACCTCTACTACCACTTCCGCAACAAGGACGACATCATCGGCGAGCTCTGGTCGGCGTACGAGGCGCGCGTGCTGCCGCTCGTCGTCGACCCGGGCGAACGCCGCGTCGACGTCGAGGACCTGTGGCTGCTGCTGCACCTCTTGTTCGAGCACATGTGGGCGTACCGCTTCCTCTACCGCGACCTCGACGAGATCGCGTCGCGCAACCGCAGGGTCGGCACGCGGGTCGGCGCGCTGCTGCGGCACAGCGAAGCGACCATGATAGAGTTGTGCCGCGGCATGGTCGCGGCAGGCTCGATGGACGCGACCGAGAGCGAAATCGCCGCGGTGGCGCGCAACGTGGTGCTGGTGTCGACCTACTGGATGTCGTTCCATCGGCTCTGCCATACGGCGCGCGGCGACGACGCCGGCATCGACCTCGGCCGCGGCGCCTACCAGGTGCTGGCGCTGATCGCTCCGTTCCTGGTCGGCGATGCCCGGGCGCTGCTCGACCGCCTCTCCCGCGACTATCTCTGACCTCTTCCGGAGTCTCCCGATGGCACGCAAGTGGACGAAGTTCCCGCACCCCGACAAGAGCTTCGTCCACGACGAGGCCGGCCTCAAGAAGCACTGGGCGCGACTGCACAAGGGCGACTGCGAACCCTACCCGAAGGACGCGGCGGTGCGCGACGCGTGGCGCGCGTATCACGCCGGCGATTTCGCGCAGGCCGTCGCTGCCGGGCTCGCCGCCGGCGGCGCGGGCATCAACGCCGCGGTGAAGGCGCAGATGATCTACGCCAACTACCTGGAAAAGTCGGACAAGGCGAAGCTCGCGCTGCTGGAAGAAGCCGCCGCATGGGCGGACGCGCGCCGCGAGGAGGCGCCGAAGGACGCCAACGCGCACTACTTCTACTCGTATGCGCTCGGGCGCTACAGCCAGGGCATCTCGATCGCCAGCGCGCTCGCGCAGGGTGCGATCGGCAAGATCCGCGACGCGCAGAAGACGGCGCTCAAGCTGGCGCCGAAGCACGCCGACGCCAACATCGCCCACGGCTCGTACCACGCCGAGGTCGTCGCGCAGGTCGGCGGCATTCTCGCCAGCATGACCTACGGCGCCAAGAAGGACCTGGCGCTCCAGCACTTCCAGACCGCGATCGAACTCTTTCCCGAATCGGCGATCGCCCGCATCGAGTACGCGAACGCGCTGCTGCTGCTGTTCGGGAAGAGCCGGCAGGCCGACGCCGAAAAGCTCTACCGCGAGGCGGCGGCGTGCAAGCCGGCCGACGCCATGGAGCGGCTCGACGTCGAACTCGCGCGCTCGAAGCTCGGATGACGGCGCCGCGGCTGCCGGCCGGCAGGCCCCCGGACGATGAAGCCACGGCGGTGACGACCCTCCCTTTCGGCCGACGGCGGACGGCGGCCTGGCGCGGCGCGCTGCTCGCCGCGGCGATGGCGGCGGGCCTCGCCTGCGCGCAGGACAAGGCGGCGGCACCCGCGGCGGCGATGCCGGCAGCTCCCTCGACGGCCCCGGCCGCCGCCCCCGCGCCGCCCATCGACACGCTGAAGCGCATCCGCGACAGCGGGACGATCCTCCTCGGCGTGCGCGAGGCCTCGGTGCCGTTCTCGTTCTTCGATGCGCAGAAGGAGCCGCAGGGCTATTCGGTCGACCTGTGCCTGCGCGTGGCCGACGCGATCAAGAGCGACCTCAAGCTGAAGCGCCTCGACGTCAGGTACGTTCCGGTGAGTTCGGCGAACCGGATTCCCGCGCTCGTCGACGGCAGGATCGACCTCGAGTGCGGCTCGACGACCAACACGCGCGACCGGCAGAAGCAGGTCGGCTTCGCCTACACGACGTTCGTCGCCGGCATCAAGATGCTGGCGATGAAGGCGTCCAACGTCAACGGCATCGAGGACCTGCGCGGCAAGACCGTCGTCGTCACCAAGGGCACGACCAGCGAAAAGATGCTGAAGCAGCTCAACGACGAGCGCCGGCTGAAGATCACGCTGATCGAGACGACCGACCACAACGAGTCGTTCAAGGCGGTCGAGGACGGGCGCGCGATCGCGTTTCCGATGGACGACGTGCTGCTCTACGGCCTCATCTCGAGGTCGACGAAGCCCGACGACTTCGCCGTCGTCGGCAAGTACCTGTCGGTCGAGCCCTACGCGATCATGCTGCGCAAGGACGAGCCGCAGCTCGAGCGGGTGGTGAACCGCGCGCTCAACGAACTGTTCCAGTCGGGCGAGATCCGGCGGATCTACGCCCGGTGGTTCACGACGCGCGAACTCACGGTCCCGGTCAGCCAGTACCTGAAGGAAGCGTTCACGGTGCCCAACACGTATCCGGCCGGGCCCTGATCCGCCCGGCGCCGGACGGCCGGCCGGCGCCGCCGGCGCACCGACCCGGCGTCTAGGAACGCGCCGCGCCCGCCGGGCGCCGGCGATGCGGCGCGAGCCACAGCGGAGTCCGCGACCGCGGCAGCTTGTGGACGAAGTTGTACCGCGCGACGTGGTAACTCGAGTCGAAACCGAAGAAGTTGAGCTTCATCCGCTCGAGCTCCTCGGCCCGGTAGCGCGCGAGCGGCTTGGCCGCCTCGTCGGCCTGCCGTTGCGCGCGCTTCGCCGCGAGCAGGCCCTCGAAGGCCGGGCCGGCCGCCAGCGCGTCGGCCCGCGCCGCGACGCCGGCGACGAACGCCGCCGGATCGGCGCCGAAGTGTTCGTCGACGAGTCCGAGTTGCGCCGCCTGCCGCACGCCCAGCGGCAGCCGGCTCCGGGTGACCTCGGCGGCAGCGGCGGCGCCGACGCGGCGGGGCAGCACGTACGTCCAGTACTCGGAGCCGTAGAGGTTGCCCATGGCCTTGTAGTGCGGATTCAGGATCACGCCGTCGCGGGCGTAGACGCGATCGGCGGCCAGCGCCAGGAACACGCCGCCGGCGCCGGCGTTGCCCTGCAGCGCGGCGACGGTCATCTGCCGGTCGGTCAGCAGGATCTCGCGGACGAGGTCGTCCATCGCATTGATGTTGCGCCACGACTCCTCGGCCGGGTGCGGCGACGCCTCGATCAGGTTGAGGTGGATGCCGTTGGACCAGAAGTCGGGGCCGCCCATCAGCACGATGACCCGCGTCGGCCGCGCGCGCGCCGCGGCGTACGCGGCCGCGAGCGCGACGCAGTGCGCGGTCCCCATCGCGCCGTTGTAGAACGGGAAATGCAGGAAGCCCACGCCGGCGCGCTCCTCGTAGCGGATCGCGCGCCAGGTCGGATGGTCGACCGTCACCGCGGGCGCGAGCGGCACCTCGGGCACGTCGGCCGCAGCCGCGCCCAGCGCCGCCGCCGCGGGCAGCTTGAACGCGGGCTCGCCCTCGCGCTCGGGCTTCAGATGCGTGATCCAGACCGCGCCGTCGACGGTGGCGCGGCAGACGGCGCCGTCGCGCTGCGCGATCAGCGCGCCGGGAACGCTTGCGCGCAGCGCGCCTTCGCGGTGCGCGTCGAACAGCCGGCAGGGCAGGCCGCGGATCGTGTCGACGACCCCCGGAAAGCCGTCGGCGGCGCGGATCTTGCGCAGGACCGTCGCGGTGTCGTCGACCTGCCAGTCGATCGCACGGCCCGTCTGCCGCATCAGCGGGCGCAGCTGCCCGCGGACGGGCGAGGCCGCGGCGGCGGGCGGCGCGGGGACCGCG
>CAIWHR010000045.1 GCA_903912485.1 uncultured beta proteobacterium
GGGGGCTACGTCCAAGCCACTGCATTGGGCGTAGGGGAATCGGCGACCGCGCGTCAGCTCGTGTCTTGCTGTTCGATGTACTGCTTGAGCACATCGAGTGAAGCACCGCCGACGGACAGGATGCAGTAGCTCAAGCTCCAGAGCACGGGTTCACGGTAGAACCGGGCGAAGTGCTCTGGATGCTTCTTGCGCAGCAGGCGTGAGGTATTGGTCTTGAGCACGTTGACGAAGTCGGCGACGGCGCGGTGCGGAGGCAATGCCAGCAGCAGATGGATGTGGTCGCTTTCGCCGTTGGCTTCGAGCACTTCGCCGCTCCATTGCGTCGCGCGTTCGCGGGCCAATGCAAAGACTTCGGTGCGCAGCGCCGGGGTCAACACCGGGCGGCGATACTTTGTCACCATAACCAAGTGATAGGTCAACGCGTAGACACAGTGCTGCCGGGTATGTAGGTGTATTGCCATAACCAATGGTACGATAGCGGGGTGGATCGACGCAAGATAAGCTATCGCTTGTACCCGACGCCAGCGCAAGCCGAGCGCCTGCGGGAGTTGCTGATCGCGCACAAAGTGCTGTGGAACGCGGCCCTGCAGGAGCGCAGCGAGGCGTGGCGAAAAGCGCGCCACTCGATCAGCTACGAGGATCAGTGCGCCAGCCTGACCCTGATCCGCGCGGCGCTGCCGGAGGACTGGGCGACGATGAACTGCTCGTCACAGCAGATCACGCTGCGGCGTCTGAACAAGGCGTTTGTGGCCTTCTTCCGCCGCGTCCGGGCCGGACAGACGCCGGGCTTCCCCCGATTCAAGTCGATCCACCGGATGCCGGGCTTCGGCTACAAGAGCCACGGCGACGGTTGGCGCTTCACCCCCGGCAAGGACTGGAAGCACGGCACGCTACGCCTGCAGGGCATCGGCATGGTCAAGGCCCGGGGTGAGGCGCGACAGGGCGGCACGATCAAGTCCTGCGAGTTGCTGCACAAATATGGCGAGTGGCATCTGTCGCTCACCGTCGAGTGTGTTCCGGTACGCAAGGGGGGTTCCGCCGCGGTCGCCGCCGACTGGGGCACCGAGCACCTGCTGACGCTGGTGGCCGCCAACGGCACCGTGGAGACCGTCGACAACCCGCGCTGGTGGCAAGAACGCAAGGCCACGGATACGGCACTGGCGCAAGCAGTCTCACGCAAGCACCGGGGTTCCACCCGTTGGCGCCGTGCCTGTGCCCGGCTCTCGGGACACCGCAGCCGGTCGGCCCGCAAGCGGCTCGACCATCATCACAAGCTGGCAGCGCGACTCGCCAGCGAGGTGGCGTTGTTTGCCACCGAGAAACTCGACATCGCGGCGCTGACGGCTTCGGCCGCCGGCACCGTGGAACAACCCGGCACCGGGGTGCAGCAACAAAGCAACCTCAACCGGGAGATGCTGGATACCGCGCCAGCGCTGCTGATGCAGTTGATCACCTACAAAGTGCAGGAAACTGGTGGGTGGTTCATGACAGCGCCGACGCGACAACTCAAACCCTCGCAGACGTGTCCGAAGTGTGGTGCGCGCCAGAAGAAAGATCTATCCGAGCGCGTTCACCTCTGTCCCTGCGGTTGCACGCTGCCACGCGACGTGGCCTCAGCTCAA
>CAIWHR010000046.1 GCA_903912485.1 uncultured beta proteobacterium
GGCGAGGTGATGCTCGGCAACCCGAATTCCTCGGGCACCGCGTACCTGATGCTCGCGTCGCTGGTGCAGATCTTCGGCGAGGACGAAGCGTTCAGGTACATGAAGGCGCTCGACGCCAACGTCGCGTCGTACGCCCGCTCCGGCAGCGGTCCGCTGACCGCGGTGAAGCGCGGCGAGGTCGCCATCGGCAGCACGGTGCTGCACGGCGTGATCACCGAGATCGCGCAGGGGTTCCCGGTGAAGCCGGTGCTGCCCTGCGAGGGCGTCGGCTACGAAGTCGGCTCGATGGCCATCGTCAAGGGCGCGCGCAACGCCGACGCCGCGCGAAAGTTCGTCGACTGGGCGCTCACGCCCGACGCGCAGAAGATCGGGCTGGAGTTGAAGGAGTACGCGATCCCGACCAACCGGGACGTGCCGCTGCCGGCGATGGTGCCGAGCCTCGACGACGTCAAGGTCATCCGCTACGACTTCGCGAAATACGGGTCGAGCGAGACGCGCCGGCGCCTGCTCGCGCGCTGGGAAAAGGACATCAACGCCGGGGCGAAGTGACGCAGCACTCGCTCCCGGCGCCGCCAAGCGCCGGACGGGGACGCGCCGGGCGATGACGACCGTCCAGCGCCGCGCCCTCCTCGGCTGGCTCGCCGTCGGCGCCGCCGGCTTCACGCTGGTGCCCTGGTACGCGCTGCCCGACAGCGTGTGGACGCTGGGCTGGCTGGCGCAGTTCGGCGGCAAGGACGCCGCACCCGCGTGGCTGCAGGTCGCCGCGCACGGCAGGGCCTGGCTCGCGCCGCCGGGCGCGCTGCTGCTGGCGTGCGCGCTGGCGCTGGTCCCGGGGCTCGCCCCCCCCGCGCGCGCCAACCTGCTGATCGCGGCCGGCGCCGCCGGCTTCGCGTACCTGCTGGCGCAGGGCTTTGCCGTCGGGCCCGCGGGCTGGTCGTTCGCCGCGCTCAGTGCGGCGTTCGGCGGCGTCGCCGGCGCACAGTACGGGATGGGGCTGGGCGCGTTCCTCGTCGCCGCCGCCTTCGCCATGCTGTTTGCGCTGGGGCTCGCCGGCCGCGGCTATTTCAGGGGCGACGCCTTCGTCGCCGGCAGCGTCGTCGGCGTCGCCGTGCTGCTGGCAACGTTCACGTTCTTCCCGGTGGTGACCATCCTCGTCTCGGCGTTCCAGGACGGCGCCGGCGCGTTCTCGCCGCCCGCGTTCGTCGCCCGCGTCGCCACCGGGAAGGTCTGGGGCCTGGGTTGCATCAATGGCGGCACGCGCTGCGGTGTCGCCTGGAACACGCTGCTGCTGGCGCTCCTGTGCGCGACCGGCTGCACGGCGCTGGGCCTCGCGTTCGCGCTGATCGCCAACCGCACCAGCTTCCGCTACAAGCGCCTGCTGCGGATCCTGACGGTGCTGCCGATCATCACGCCGCCGTTCGTGATCGGCCTCGGGCTGATCCTGATCTTCGGCCGCTCCGGCCTCGTCAACCAGCTGCTCGAATGGGCGTTCGGCGTCGTGCCGGGGCGCTGGATCTACGGCATGCAGGGCGTGCTGGTCGCGCAGATGTTCGCGTTCACGCCGATCGCGTTCCTGGTGCTGATCGGCGTCGTCGAGGGGGTTTCGCCCAGCATGGAGGAAGCCGCGCAGACGCTGCGCGCCGGCCGCTGGCGCGTGTTCGCCGACATCTCGCTGCCGCTGATGCGCCCCGGGCTCGCCAACGCCTTCCTGGTGAGCTTCATCGAGTCGATCGCCGACTTCGGCAACCCGATCCTGCTCGGCGGCAACTTCGGCGTGCTGTCGACCGAGATCTTCTTCTCCGTCGTCGGCGCGCAGCTCGACCAGGGGCGTGCGGCGACGCTGGGCATCGTGCTGCTGCTGTTCGCGCTGGGCGCGTTTTTCGCGCAGCGCCGGCTGCTGGGGCGCAAGGTCTACACGTCGCTGGCCGGCAAGGGCGACTCGGGTCTGCCGACGCAGCTTCCCGACGCCGCGCGCCGCTTCTGCTACGGCATCGCGCTGCCGTGGTCGCTGCTGACGCTGGTCATCTACGCGATGGCGCTGGTCGGCGGCTTCGTCGAGACCTGGGGCCGCGACTACACGCTGAC
>CAIWHR010000047.1 GCA_903912485.1 uncultured beta proteobacterium
ATCCCGACGACGCCGGTGCTGGCGCTGATGGTCGCGGCGATGATGATCCACAACATCCAGCCGGGTCCGCAGGTGATGACCAGCAACCCCAAGCTGTTCTGGGGCCTGATCGCCTCGATGTGGATCGGCAACCTGTTCCTGGTCATCCTGAACCTGCCGCTGATCGGTGTCTGGATCAAGCTGCTGACGGTGCCCTACCGCGTGCTCTACCCGGCGATCCTGCTGTTCTGCTCGATCGGCGTGTTCACGATCAACAACACGAATTTCGACATCATGCAGACGGTGGCGTTCGGGTTCCTCGGCGTCGTGTTCATGAAGCTCGAATGCGAGCCGGCGCCGCTGCTGCTCGGCTTCGTTCTCGGTCCGATGATGGAGGAAAACCTGCGCCGTGCGCTGCTGCTCTCGCGCGGCGATCCGACGGTGTTCTTCACCCGCCCGCTGTCGCTCGTCATGCTGCTGATGGCAGCGGCGCTCCTCCTCATCATCGTCGCTCCGAACATCCGCAGGAAGCGCGAGGAAGCCTTCCAGGAGGAAGTCTGATGAAATTCGACTGGTCCACGCCCTACCCTTCGCGCCGCCAGCCGATCCTCGCGCGCAACGCCGTCGCCACGTCGCAACCGCTGGCGGTGCAGGCGGGAATGGCGATGCTCGCCCGAGGCGGCAACGCCGTCGACGCGGCGCTCGCGACCGCGATCGCGCTGACCATCGTCGAGCCCTGCAGCAACGGGCTGGGCAGCGACCTGTTCGCGATCGTCTGGACCGGCAGCGAACTCGTCGGCCTCAACGCCTCGGGCCGCGCGCCGGCGGCGGTGACGCCGCAGCGCTACGCCGGGCTGAAGCAGATCGGGCCCCGAGGCTGGGAAGCGGTGACGATCCCCGGCGCGGTGTCGGGCTGGGTCGCGCTGTCGCAGCGCCACGGCCGACTGCCGTTCGCCGACCTCTTCGCGCCGGCGATCCGCTACGCGCGCGACGGCTTCCCGGTGTCGCCGGTCGTCGCCGGCAAGTGGGCGCTGGCCGCGCCGCTGATGCCGCTGGATCTGGGCTTCGCCGAGCACTTCCTGCCGCGCGGCCGCGCGCCGGTGACCGGCGAGACTTTCGCCTGCCCGGCGATGGCGGCGACGATGGAGAAGATCGCGGCGACGTCGGGCGAGGCTTTCTACCGCGGCGAACTGGCCGCAGCGATGGTCGCGCACGCAGGCGCGCACGGCGCGGCGCACGCACTCGCCGATTTCGCGGATCACGCCGCGGACTGGGTCGCGCCGCTGGCGCTCGACTATCGGGGCGTCCACGTCCACGAAATCCCGCCCAACGGCCAGGGCATCGCCGCGCAGATGGCGCTGGGCGTCCTGGCCAATTTCGACCTCGGCGCGCTGCCGCCGGATTCGGTGGCGAGCCAGCACCTGCAGATCGAGGCGATGAAGCTCGCCTTCGCCGACGCCCACCGCTACGTCAGCGACCCGCGGACGATGGAACTGCCCCCCGCCGCGCTGCTCGATCGCGGCTATCTCGCGGCGCGCGCGGCACTCATCGACCGGTCGCGAGCGCAGGATTTCGGCCCGGGCAAGCCGCCGAAGGGCGGCACCGTCTACCTCTGTGCGGCCGACGAGAGCGGCATGATGGTGTCGCTGATCCAGTCGAATTACATGGGCTTCGGATCGGGCGTGGTCGTGCCCGGGACCGGCATCAGCCTGCAGAACCGCGGCGCGGGCTTTTCGCTGACGGCGGGCCATCCGAACGAGATCGGCGGCGGCAAGCGCCCTTTCCACACGATCATCCCGGGGTTCCTCACCGACCACGGCGCGCCGCTGGCGGCGTTCGGCGTGATGGGCGGGCCTATCCAGCCTCCGGGCCACGTGCAGACGCTGGTGCGGATGCTGACCTACGGCATGAATCCGCAGTCGGCACTCGACGCCCCGCGGTGGAAGGTGAACGGCGGACTGTCGCTCGACCTCGAAGCGTCGGCCGCGCCCGAGTTGCGCGCCGGCCTCGCCGCGCTGGGGCACCACTTCGAGTCGGTTCCCGATTCCTACATGGACTTCGGCGCCGGTCAGTTCATCGTCCGCACCGCGAGCGGCTACGTCGCCGCGTCGGACCCGCGGCGCGACGGGCACGCCGCGGGCTTCTGACCGCGCCGTACCGGGTTTCACCGGCACCGCCCCGTCCGTAGCCCGGGCATCGCGGGCACCGCATCGAACGCAACCCAAACCGGACGCCCGCGATGCCCGGGGGCGTCCCCGGCCCAAGACCCGCCCCGGGCGACGGCACGTTCGCCGGCGCGGGATCAGAGCAG